>NZ_MKSL01000011.1:46174-94405 GCF_001897265.1 Microbacterium sp. 71-23 | reverse complement strand
CCTCCCTCTCTCGTCGCCGCCTCGCTCCCTGCGCAATGTCGGAAGTTGTGGCCGACTCGCCGGTTCGCGCATGACGAGGGCGGGGTGTCGCGCAGAACTTCCGACGGAGTGTGGAGTGACGGCCCCTCCCCCATGCCCGCAGGCCACCGACGATCCACGGATGCCGCGCTGCTCGGACACTCACGACGTGATGTGCGCCCACCATGGCCATGTGTGCGACGAGAGGACGGCGGTGCGAACGAGCGCGCAGCTTCGCGCGCTGCGCTACTCACGCACCCGCATCGAACGTGCGCTCGAGACGGGCGAGCTCATCCGCCTGCGGCGAGGCGTGTTCGCGACACCGTCGAGCTGCGACGATGTGCGTCGCGCTGCGCGGGCGGGAGGCCGGCTCCGTGCATCAGCGCGGCTCGCCACCTCGGGATCTGGGCGCTGAGCGACGACGACCACCTCCACCTGCGCTGTGGCCGCCACAGCCGCACCCCCACAATCGTCGAAGCCGACACGATCGTGCACTGGGGCGACGCGCCGACCCCGCGGGCGACAGCGCGGAGCGTGCTCAGGGAGATCGATCGCTGCGCGGGAACGGAGCAGTTCTTCGTCGCCCTGGAGTCCTCCCTGCGCCTCGGACTCGTCGCGCCGCACGATCTCGCCTGGCTGCACGAGCGCACGAACGACCGAGCCCGCGAGGCGATCGCGTTCGCGCGAGACGATGCCGACAGCGGGCTGGAGTCGCTGATCCGCTGGCGATTGCGGCACTGGCAGCTCGACGTGCGCGCCCAGGTTTCCGTCCTCGGTGTCGGACGGGTCGACCTTCTCATTGACGGACGCCTCATCGTCGAAGCCGACGGGCGCGAGAACCACGCGGGCGCCGAACGGAGACACCACGACCTCGTTCGAGACGCAGCATCCGCCGCCTGGGGATACCGCACACTACGGTTCGACTACGCCCTGATCGTGCACGACTGGGACCTCGTCGAACGCGCGATCCTCGGCGCGCTCGGCCTGGGGTGATCGACCTGCGACGCACGCCGGTAGGCATCGACAACCCGCTGCGACCATCACAACGTCGGAACTTTCTCCCGACACCCCGCCGCGCCGAGCGCAATCGCGGCGTGCCATCGAGAAGTTCCGACGCTGCGGGGTGCGAGACACGCCGAAAGCCGGCGTCGCACACGGTCTGGCGCGTCAGCCTGAAGACCGGCGCGCACGGTTGTGGGCGTCAGCCCGGGACCGAGAACGCCCGGATGCCCCGGCCGGGCCGGGATGCCGCGGCGCGGCTGCCGCACGCCCGGATGCTGCCGCTCAGTCGCGGCGGGCAAAGGATCGATGGGGCGTACCGCGTCAGCCCGGGATGCCGCACGCCCGGATGCCGCGGCTCAGTCGCGCGGCGAGAGCAGGTAGGCGTTCAGCTCGGCCGTGAAGGCGGCGTCGTGCGGGAGAGCCTGGCCGTCGACGACCGTGATCGGGGCGGCGAGGCGGACGCTCGAGACGAGCCACGCGGCATCCGCGTCGGCGAGGGCCGCCGTCGGAAGGGTCTCGTAGGCGGTCGTGAACCCCCGCTCGGCGAGGTGGGCGAACAGACTCAGCTGGGTGGTGCCGTGCAGGATGCCGGCGGCGGGCTCGGGGGTCACGAACTCATCGCCGCGGCGCAGCACGAGCGACGCGGTCGGCGCCTCGAGCAGGAATCCGTCGGACGTGGCGAAGACGGCGTCATCCGCGCCGCGTCGGTGCGCCTCGCGCAGCGCCGCCATGTTGGTCGCATACGACAACGTCTTCGCGCCGAGCAGCAGCCACGGGGCGCGGGCGGGTGCGGCGAGGTCGAGCCCGCGATCGAGCACGACGACGGAGATGCCTTCGGCGCGCGGGCGGGCATAGTCGGGCGCGGCCGACGCGGTCACCCACGCGGTCGGGGTCGGGCCGTGCTCGATGCCGCGACTCAGGATGAGCTTGATGACCGCCTCGCCCTCCGGGCACTGCGCCGCCGCGCGGGCCACGGCGGCGCGCCACTGGGCGAGGTTCGGCACCGGAAGGTCGCAGATCTCGGCGGAGTGCGCGAGCCGCGCCAGGTGCGCCTCGACCTCCTGCGGGTGCCTGTCGACGACACCGATCGACTCGAAGATGCCGTCTCCGCGCTGGGTGCTGAGCTCGCCGATGCTGAGGGCGGGGGCCGAGGCGTCGACGGGCGCGAAGGTCGTGTCGAAGTCGGTGCGGGGGTCATCGGATGCCACGGGCTCGATGATGAGCGCGAAACGCCAGGTCATGCTGCGAGCCTACGCGCGCGACGGCGACGCGCCCGGGCGGATGACGCGGGAATGCCGCCCGGGGGCGCTCCGTTACACTGGACCGGCCGGGCCGCAGTAACCCCGGGCTCCAATATCTGCCGCTGCGAGCGGCCTTGCGCCGAGAGGCGTTTCTGCGGCTCGGTTCTTCCCTTCCTCCGTGCGGGTGCCGCCCCGGTCGGGCGCGTCGCGATGCGAGGGCGTGACTCAGGAGCAAGCGTCGCGGCGCCGAAGCGCCGCCCGGTCCGGCGTGTCGCGGCGCGAGAGCAAGCGACTCAGGCGAGCGCGTCGCGGCGCCAGAGCGCCGCCGCGCCCGAGAGGTCCTCCGCGTAGGTGTCGAGGCGCAGCGCCCGCGTCGTGAAGGCGCTCGCGCGCGCCGGCTCCGCGACGTCGTGGTCGTCGGCGAGCTGCACCGCACCGGCGGCGACGATGCGGCAGAAGGATGCCGCCCGCTCGAGTGCGACCGCGAAGTCACCCTGGAACAGCCCCCGCAGGATCGTGTCGATGAGGGTGACGAGCTCGTCCGGGCCGGCCGGGGTCGGCGCTCCTGCGACCACCTCGTCGGCTCCGGAACGTGCCAGGCGTCCGCGCTCGAACAGCAGCGCCGCGGTGCGCGGGTCGTCGTGGATCATGAGCTGCAGCAGATAGAGCCGCCAGAGCGCGCCGGGCAGAGATCGAGCGGGCGCACGCGACCACAGATCGGCGATGTCGTCGATGCCGTGACGGTCGGTGAACGCGACGAGGCGTTCGACGACGTCGACGTCGGGGTCCTCGCGCACGCGCGCGAGGAGTGCGGCGGCGGTCGAGTGGGCGATGCGCGAGACCTCGGCCGGGTCGTCGCCCGAGTAGAGCCGGTCGAACAGCTCGGCGGGGCGGCGCACGGGCTTGTGGTACGGCCGGGGATCGTCGCTCACCTGTCCAGGGTACGGGGCGAGGGGCGCCTCCCGGGCCGCACCGCCCGCCGGCTCAGCCGGCCTGGTTGATGCGGATGAGGTTGCCGGCCGGGTCGCGGAATGCGGTGTCGCGCGGCCCCCACGGCTGGTCGGTCGGCTCCTGCACGAGGTCGGCGCCGAGGGCGGTGAGGCGGGCGAACACGCCGTCGAGGTCGTCGGTCTCGAACACGATCGGGCCGATCGCTCCCTTCGCGACGAGCCGGTGCAGTGCCTCGGCGTCGTCGGGCGAGCGGCCGGCACCGGGCTCGGAGAGCACCACGGCCACGTCGGTGCCGGGCACGCCGAGCGTGACCCAGTGGAAGTCACCCGCGGCGACGTTGTTGCGCAGCTCGAGGCCGAGTCCGTCACGGTAGAACGCGATGCCGGCGTCGATGTCGTCGGAGGTGATCGGGAAGAAGCGGAGCGAGATCGAGGTCATGGCCTCCACGCTACGGGCGGGAGGCGGCATCCGCTTCTCTGATCCTGCTCACTCCGCATCGTCGGCGACCGGGACACGGTGCGCGATCAGACGAACCGGGTGGGGCGGGTGAGCACCCGCGCCATGCAGGCCGGGATGTCCTCGGTGGCGGCGTGATCGCGGGCCCGGTAGGCGCTCGGTGTCTCGCCGACAAGCCGCGTGAACCGGGCGCTGAACGACCCGAGGGATGTCGCTCCCACCCGCATGCACGCATCGGTCACCGTCGTCCCCGCCCGCAGCAGCGCCATGGCGCGCTCGATGCGGCGCGTCATCAGGTAGCCGTACGGCGTCTCCCCGTACGCGTCGCGGAACTCGCGGGAGAAGTGCGCGGTCGACATGAACGCCTCCCGCGCCATGATCGCGACCTCGAGCGGTTCGGCGTATGAGCGGTCCATCAGGTCGCGCGCCCGTCGCAGGCGCGCGAGCACCTCGGGGGTCTGCGCGCGGGGGGTCACCCGTTCACGCTAGCGCTGCGGGGGCCGGTGATGCCGGGGCGCGCACGGGGCGCCGGTGACGCCGGTCTCCCCGGGCGCGCACCGCCGGAGTGCGTCAGGCCGGCGTCTCGATCGCGAGCACAGGCTTCGTCGTGGGCTGGCCGGTCGCCGAGCCGCCCTGCTGCTCCACCGTCACGGCGACGATGTCGCCCGCCTGGAACCCACCGCGCAGCTGCGCGGTCGCCGACCCGCCCGACACATCGAACGTGCCCGCCGCGGTCGGCACGCCGTCTCGCAGGTACCAGAGCTCATAGGTTCGGTCGCTTGCGAGGCTCGCCATGCCCGACGAGACGAGCACGGCCTGGCCGAGCGAGGACGACCAGTGCAGGGTGGCCGTGCCGCCGCCGGTGACGCCCGCCTGGGCGCTGGCGGCATCCGGTGCCGACTCGATCTTCTCGAGCGCGACGACCGCCGCGGGCTTCGGGTTCAGCTGCCCGGCGATCATCGTGCCGCCGATGCCGATCGCGACCACCAGAGCGATGCTCGCGGCGAGGGCGAAGAGGATGCGGCGTGCCCGCCGCGCGTTCGCGATGGGGGCCGACCGCACCGATTCCACGCTCGGTGTGACGAACGTGAACGGCGCGGGCGGGGCGTCGGCCGCGGCATCCGCGTCGGAGTGCTGCGGAAGGTCCTGGATGCGGGCGAGCAGCGAGGCGCGGAGGTCGGCGGGGGGCGCGACATCCGTCACGGTGTCGGCGAGTGCGGCCGCGGCCGCCTCGTCGGCAGTTACGGTGGCAGCCCACTCGGGGTGCGACGCGAGCGCCTCGTCGAAGGCGCGCTGCTCGTCGGGCGAGAGAGCACCGAGGGCGCGGGCCGCCGACAGCTCGGCGAAGTCGTTCTCGTTCACGGGGTCACCCCCATCTCCTGTCTGAGTCGGGCGAGCCCGTCTCTCATACGTGTCTTGATGGTGCCGAGCGGTGCACCCACGAGGGCGGCCACCTCACTCTGGCTGTAGCCGCCGAAGTAGGCGAGAGTGAGCGCTTCGCGCTGCGCCTCGGGAAGGGAACGCAGCGCCTCGTGCACACGTTCGGCGTCGGTTTTCAGTTCGACCTGCTCGGCGACGTCGGCGTGCGGCACCGCGATCTCCCGCAGCCCGGCTCGGGTGTCCCGGTCACTGCTCGACTGCGATGCGCGCACTCTGTCGACGGCTCTGCGGTGGGCGATGGTCATCACCCACGTGCGGCCTTGTCCCTTGTTCGGAACGAACCGCCCGGCGGATTGCCACAGTTCGAGGAAGACCTCCTGCAGCACCTCTTCGCTCTGCGACCGGTCGACGAGTACGCGCAGGATCAGACCGAACACCCGCGACGACAGCGCGTCGTACAGCTCGGCGAACGCGCCCTGGTCGCCGCCGGCGGTCGCCACCAGCAACTCGGCGATGCGGTCGACGACGGGACCCTCCTCGGGGACGTCAGCGCCGTCGATCACCATGTCGACCAGCATGCCGTACATTCACGGACTCCTCTCGCAGCGGACGGGGCGGTTGACGCATACCGCGGGCCGCGGCATCCGTCAACACCGTCATCCGAAGGTGAACGAGTAGGCCTGCACACCGGGCGACACGGTCACCTCCAGCACGCGCTGACCGTCGGAGGCGGCTCCGCTGGAGACCAGTTGGTAGGCGTTGGGAGTGCCGCTGACCTGCACGGTCTGGGTGGCGCCGCCCTGCAGCGTGTAGGTGACGGTGCCGGTGCCGCCGAGCACCATCTGCACGATGCCGGCGTGGAAGCGCAGCCGCACCTGGGCGGGCTGGTCGGTGCCGGGGGTGATGCTCTGGGAGGTCAGGTTCCAGCTGCCCTGCACGACGAACGAGTCGTCGGGCTGGGAGGCGGGGTAGGCGAAGGTGGTCGTGCCCGGGTCGTAGGCGGTGCCGCCGCCGAAGTTGGCCTGCTTGGCCGCACCGAGGAACGTCTCCTGCGTGGTCGAGCCGACCTGCGGGGTGGTGTCCTGCACCTCGGTGGGCGGGGGCAGCTGCACGTTCGGGTTCGCCTGCACGAGCAGCTGGCGGATCAGGTTCTCGGTGGTGGCGTAGTTGCCTTCACCGAACTGGATGTTGCGCACCACCCCCTGCGCGTCGATCAGGTAGTGGGCGGGCCAATACCGGTTGCGGTAGTTGGTCCAGGTGTCGAGGTTGTTGTCGATGGCGACCGGGTAGGTGATGCCGAAGTTCTTGGCACCGGCCATGACGTTCGCCGGGTCCTTCTCGAAGGCGTACTCGGGCGAGTGGATGCCGATGACCTCGAGTCCGAGCGAGGCGTAGGCCTTGTTCCAGGCGACGACATGCGGGATGGAGCGCTGGCAGTTGATGCACGAGTACGCCCAGAAGTCGATCAGTACGACCTTGCCCTTCTCCTGGGAGAG
The DNA here is from genome assembly GCF_001897265.1 of Microbacterium sp. 71-23. Lineage (NCBI taxonomy): Bacteria > Bacillati > Actinomycetota > Actinomycetes > Micrococcales > Microbacteriaceae > Microbacterium > Microbacterium sp. 71-23. The sequence goes on along the minus strand of NZ_MKSL01000011.1, from coordinate 87,861 downwards.
GGTGATCGGCTGGTCGTTGGGGGTGTTGAACCACTGCTGGATGCCCTTGATGCTCGGCGCCGTGCCGCACGATTCGAGCTCGGTGGCACCGGCGGTGCACTTGTCGAGGTTCTTGTTCTCGTCGTTGACGAGGCCGCCGAGGGCGAGAGCCTTCTGCGCGTCGGGGTTGTCGGTGAGCTGCTGCTGCAGCCCCGACGTGTAGTCGGGCACGAGCTGCTGCAGCAGCTGGGGCACGTTGAACACCAGCCCGACCGACAGCGCGATCATGGCGGAGCCGCCGATGATGCGCAGCAGGCGCTCGCGGGTGCGGAACGCGCGGATGCGCTGCACGACCGCGCGCCCGGCGAGCGCGAAGACGAGCAGCGGCACGGCGACGCCGATCGCGAACGACACGGTCAGCAAGATCGTGTCGGCGCCGATGCGGCCTGTGGAGCCGGCGACGATGATCGCCGCGAGCACGGGACCGGCACACGGCACGAACACCGCGCCGAGGGCGAGACCCACGCCGAAGCCGCTCCCCCGGTTCGTGACCTCCTTCTGCGGAAGCCAGGTGAACGGCTTCTCGAGGATGCGCTCGAAGCGGGGCACGATGAGGCCGATGCCGATGAGGATCAGCACGACGATGCCGACCCAGCGGATGATGTCCTGCGGCAGGTTCAGCAGTCCGAGGATCAGCGACCCGACGAGGGTCACGACCGTGAAGCTCAGCACGAGGCCGGCGATCACCAGGAACGGCCGCCAGCGGGAGGCGGGGCGCACCTCCTCGTCGCCGGTCGCGGCGCTGGCCTGCACGCCTCCCGTGAGGAAGATGACCGGCAGCACCGGAAGGATGCACGGCGAGATGCCGGTGATGAGTCCGCCCAGGAGGCCGATGATGACGAGGGTCATGGCGACCTCCCTTTCGTGTCGGTAGCAGTTCGGCCCCGTCGCCCGTTCGGATGGGAACTGCTGCCCGCGAACACGCTGAGTGAGCGGATGCGGCGGCCCGAGGCATCCGGATCTGTTCGATGTCCAATCCGATCCCGCGACCGCCCCGAACGGCTTGGTGAACGTCGCACCGCGGCGGACGCCCCCGGAACGCTCGGGTGCGTCGTTCACTCCCACGGGTCCCCCCGGCCCACCCCTCACCACGGAGGAATCATGCTCACCACGAAGTCCAAGGTCATCTCCGGCGTCGCGCTTCTGTTCGCGGGCGCCCTCGCGCTGACCGCATGTTCGAGCTCCACCACCAGCTCGGGATCGATGTCGACGCCGTCGTCGACCCCCATGGCATCCGCCACGATGGACCCCTCGGCCGACCTCGTCGGCCCCGGCTGCTCGGCTTACGCGTCGGCGGTGCCCTCGGGCGCCGGCTCGATCCAGGGCATGTCGCAGGACCCGGTCGCTGTCGCCGCCTCGAACAACCCGCTGCTCACGACGCTCGTCGCGGCCGTCAGCGGCAAGCTGAACCCGAACGTGAACCTCGTCTCGACCCTGAACGGCAGCGAGTTCACCGTGTTCGCCCCTGTCGACGACGCGTTCAAGAAGATCGACAGCGCCACGATCGACACGCTCAAGACCAACAGCGACCTGCTCACGAAGATCCTGACCTACCACGTGGTGGCCGGTCAGATCCCGCCGTCGCAGATCGTCGGCACCCACACGACCGTCGAGGGCCAGACCCTCACCGTGTCGGGTAGCGGCAGCAACCTCACCGTCAACGGCAACTCCGCCGTCATCTGCGGTGGCGTGCACACCGCCAACGCAACCGTGTACCTCATCGACACGGTGCTGATGCCGCCGAGCAACTGACGCCCGCGTCACTCACGTCAGCGACCGCTCGGACTCGCCGGAGTCCGAGCGGTCGCTTTCGTCTGCCCGGCACCGGCCGGAGCGCCGTGCGCGTCCCAGTAGGCTGGAGGACACGGGCCTGTAGCTCAGTCGGCAGAGCATCGGACTTTTAATCCGCGGGTCGTGGGTTCGAGCCCCACCGGGCCCACCCGACTTGTCGCGCTGGGGTCGGCAAGAGGGCGTGAGGAATCATCTGGCGACGCTGCGATGTATTCGTTTTCCACGCCCTTCTTCCCTCACCACGACAACGCCACGCGCGAGCAACTCATCTCCAGCGCCGTCGCCGCATGCGAGCGAAGCCGGACGGGACGAGGTGACCGCATCCGGCCTGAATCGCATGTGATCGGAGCGACCCGTTCAGGCCCGGCTGGCCTCGTGGACGCGGAGGCGGACGGTGGCGGCGTGCAGGATCGGGGACGTGACGTTGTGGGTCCCCGCGCGACGGAGCAGGCCGCCGAGTATGGGCTCGACTTCGGTCGCGCGTCCTGCGACGAAGTCCCGGTACATCGACGTGGTGAAGTCTGATCCGCGCCGGGTGAGCGCAGCCCTGACTCGCTCGATCGCGGCGGGGCGAGGTGAATGGCCCGCCGCGTTTTGGATCTGGACCACCTCGTCGATCAGCAGCTCGACCAGCTTCACACCGTCTTCTACTGCGGCGATCGCACCCGCAGGCCCGCCCAGTAGCACCGTCGCCGCCCCGCCTGCGGCCATGAACAACCACTTCTCCCACATGTCGTGCACGATGGTCTCGGACACCACGGTATCGATGCCGGCGCCCGCGAACACGGCGCCGAGCTGGGTCACTCGGTGTGTGAGTGACCCGTCGAGCTCTCCGAAGGCAATCGATGCCTCCGGGCTGAGCTGGGCGATGTCTCCATTCGCGCAGAGCTCTGTAGCAACGACAGCCACGCCGCCGAGCAGAACTGCTGTGCAGAATCGAGAGCGAATCAGGTCTATGTGGTCGATACCGTTGAGCTCCGGCAGGATCACTGCGCGCGTGCTGAGGACGGCTGTCAGGTCGTCGAGGACAGCGTTGAGAGACATCGCCTTCACAGCGAGGAGCACGACGTCCCAGCGGTCATCGAGCCGGTTCGCAGTCACCGCTGAAACCGCGACTGCGGTGCGAGCACCGTCGGGGTCGATGAGCGCGAGCCCGTCTTCGGCGAGGGAGGCGGCTCGGTCTGGACGCACAAGGAAGGTGATGTCGACGCCCGCCCGCGCGAGACGTGCACCGAAGAAGCCGCCCACAGCGCCCGCGCCGACGATGAGAATGCGCATGGACATGTCCCGCCCTTCCGAGTTCAGTCGATCGCGTTCGGCACGGTGCGTGCGGCGCGGCTGGCGACGCGGCGCGCGAGGAGGCGCGGACCCTGAGAAATGGTGACGACTCCTGCGATGACGACAAGACCGCCGAGAAGTTCGGGCAGGATCGGCAGTTCGCCCAGCCAGCCCCAAGCGATGAGCACCGCGACGGGAGGGACGAGGTAGAGGAGCGACGTGGACACGGCCACCGGCATCCGCGCGACGGCGTAAGCCCAGAGGACGAAACCAGCCGCAGACGGCAGTAGGCCCAGGTAGATGGCTGCGAGCCACGGTGCCGGGCCGGCGCTGAGGAGCCCGTCGAGGTCGAAGGCCACCGCCGGGAGAGTCATCACAGTGCCAGCGATCATGGCGTAACAGGCGACCTCGACGCTGCTGTACCGCTGGAGAAGAGGACGCTGCAGCGGGTGATAGATGCCCTGCACCACCATGGCAGCCACCACGATCCACACCGCGGCTGACAGTGACACGCCAGCGCGAGCGAGGCAGACGAACGCGACGCCGGCGAGGGATATGACGCTGCCCACGATCGTGGTGCGGGAGATGCGCTCGGTGAAGAGGACGCGGGCAACGGCGACGGAGACCAGCGGCGCGGCGGCGACGATGATGCTCGCCGTCCCTGCAGGCACGTACAGTTCCCCACAGTTCAGCAACAGCTGGTATGCGGTCATCCCGAAGAACCCGCACGCCGCGATCCACCCCAGATCGCGTGCCCTCGGAATCCGGGCCTTCGCCAGGACTGCAACGATCACCAGCGCGACCGCCGCCACGAGCAGGCGTGCGAACGACAGCCCGATAACCCCCATCGCGGGAACCGCGACCCGGATCGCAGGGAACGCGGACGCCCACAACACCACTACCAGCACGCCAGCCAGGAATGCCCTATTGACTCTCACGGATTCAGAGTGTCAAACTCAATACATCAACACAACTTACGTTCTCTTACTTAACAGATAAAAATTGCTTAAGGTGAATTGGCATGATCGACGTGCGCAAGATCCGGTTGCTCGCCGCCCTGCAGCGTCTCGGCACGATTGCGGCCGTAGCGGAGGAGATGCACATCAGCGCCCCCGGCGTATCGATGCAACTCACCGCTCTTGAGAAGGAGATCGGGCTCCCCCTCACACGGCGGCAGGGCCGCCGACTCGTACTCACCGCCGCCGGTGCGACCCTCGCTGACCACGGTCACGCCATTCTCGACAGACTGTCGCTTGCGGAGCTTGAACTAGAGGCACTCCGTGCGGGGACAGTCGGTCGATACGCCCTCGCCGCATTCCCCTCGGCGGCTCGCACATTCGTCGCGGATGCCTACCGCACCATGCTCGCCGACACTGGAGCGGCCCTAGAGGTGCGCCTCACCACTGAGGAGCCGGATAGCGCGATCGCGGCCCTCATGACGGGCGACGCCGATCTGTCGGTCGTCCATTCATACTCGAACGTGCCCAGGAACCTCCCGAACGGTATCGAGTCTCAGCACCTCGGCAGCGAACCCGTCTGGCTGGCGGTGTCGGCGACCTATCGACAGCCGGCGTCGACCCCGCGACTATCCGACTATGCGACAGCACCGTGGATCGCGCCGACAGCCGACGTGACCTGCTTCACGATGATGGAACGCGCCTGCGGCCTCGCCGGATTCCAACCCCGAATCGTCGCGGAATCCATGGACTTCAGCGTCCAACTCGAACTCGTCGCCGCCGGAGTCGGCGTCGCTCTCGTGCCCGCGCTGACCATCGCGCAGCTTCCTGACGGCGTCGATCTGCTCAGTCTCGACTCCCCGCTCGTGCGCAGCGTCCACCTCGCAGCGCGCACTCCCGACGTCGTCGATCCTGGGATACGCGCCCTCACCCGCATCCTCACCGAGGCGGCGGCAGAAAGACTGCCTCTGCGACCTCTCGCCACCTGACACGAAAGTACGCCGTTGCCTATATCCGACCTGGCTGAGCGCATCCGTATCACGCTCTACCGTCACCTCGCAACCACAGGACGATCGCTCGATGCTCGACAACTCGCCGCTGCGGTCAAGGCCACCCCCGACGAAGCGAGGGCCGCACTCGTCGAACTCGCCGATTCCCACCACCTCGTGCTCCAGAACGGGGACGTCGTACTCGCCCACCCGTTCGCCAGCCGTTCGTTCCGCTTCTCCGTCATGAGCACGACCACACTCTGGTGGGGCGGATGTGCCTGGGACGCATTCGCAATTCCGCACCTCGTCCCCCACTCCCCGTCCGCGCTCATCGCGACCACCTGCCCCGCCTGCGGCGCAGCCCACGCATGGACAGTCACAAACGAGTACCCGCCCTCGGGCGACCAGATCGCGCACTTCCTCGTCCCTGCGGCCGAGATCTGGCCCGACGCCACCCACGCCTGCGAGAACCAACAGATCTATTGCGACGAGAGCTGCCTCGACGACTGGCTCGCCAGAACGGGCAACACTCGCGGGTATGTGATGACGCTGACCACGCTCTGGAACCTCGCCGCGCACTGGTACGACGGCAGGCTCGACACACCCTATGAGCGCCGCGATCCCACCCTCGCTGCGGCCTACTTCCGCGAGGTCGGCCTGACCGGCCCCTTCTGGGGTGTGGAACCATGACGACAATGTGCAGAGGTGCCGTGACGCCGTGACGAACGGGCGCCCTTCGCCCCGCAACTCGCATGGAGGATGTGCAGCCGGCGACGGCGTGCGGATGAAGACATTCCGAGAACGTCGATACGCCGACTGCTGAATACCGCTGTCGTCCGACCGGGGACAGCACCTCGGAAAGTCGACAGCAACGCCGCGGATGTCTGCGGTGGTGTTCACACCGCCCGCACAGCCGCATGCCACGTCGACCCCTTGCCGCTCCCACCGAGAAGCACAGCGGCCCGGAATGCACTCGACAGAGCGCGGCACTCAGCCATCGTGAGCTCGAGGCCAACCGGGCCCACCCTCACCCCCGGACGAGCAGATACCCCGCGAGCGCGAAGCCGCACAGCGCGATGAGCACGCGGAGCACCGCCGGCGGGAGACGACGGGCCACCGCGGGGCCGATGAGGCCACCGAGCACGGCGCCGATCGCGAGCGGCCACATCGCCGCCCACACCACCGTGCCCCACACCGCGAACAGCACCGCGGGCAACACGTCCGAGGCGACGAGGATGACGTTCTTGAGCGAGTTCGCGCGGTGCAGCACGGGTTCGGTCGTCAGCAACAGCAGGGTGATCAGCAGGATGCCGGAACCCGCCCCGAAATAGCCGTTGTAGGTCGCGACGGCGCCCCCGGCGATCGCGGCGGCGGGGCGCGGCATCCCTCGCCCGAAGCGTCGCTGCGCGCGGGCGATGACCGGCTGCGCGAGCAGCACGAGGGAGCCCGTCGCCACGAGGAAGGGCACCACCCGGTCGAACAGGGCGCCCGGGGTGAGGACGAGCAGTACCGCCCCGGCGAGGGAGAAGAGGACCGACGGCGGCATCCAGGTGCGCAGCGTTGCGGCATGGCCGCGCAGGTCGGGACCGGCGCGCAGCGCCGAGCTGAGCCCGCTGCCGAGGAGCGCCACCGAGTTCGTCACGTTCGCCGCGAGCGGCGGGATGCCGACGGCGAGCAGCGCCGGGAACGCGACGAGGGAAGTGATGCCGCCCGCCGTGCCGATCACGCCGGCGACGAGCCCCGCGACCACGAGGAACGACGCGGTGAGCAGATCCGGCACATCAGCACCCTGGCAGATGCCGGTCGCGGCTGCACGACGAACGCCGGCACGGTGTCGAGGCTGCCGTGCGCCGGAGAACCGGATGCCGCGGCCCCGCGGCCGACTGTGACGTCGAGCGTCAGTGCGGCAGCAGCAGCACGGCTGCCAGAAGCACCGGGATGCAGCCGATCGTCGTGATGAAGATGGTGTCGCGGGAGATCGTCTGGCCGACCCCGTAGCGCTGCGCGTAGTTGAAGACGTTCTGCGCGGTCGGCAGTGCCGCGAGCACGACGACGACGAGCACCCCGTGCGCGTCGAGGCCGAGCACGTAGGTCGCGACGAGCCATCCCACGACCGGCATGACGATGAGCTTCAGCGCGCTCGCGAGCAGCACGTCGCGGCGATGACCCGCCACCCCGAGCACCTTCTGGCCGTTGAGCGACATTCCGTAGGAGATGAGAAGCACCGGCACCGCCGCGCCCGCGATGAACTGCAGCGGCTCGAACACGATGTCGGGGAGCGGGATCTCGAACGCCGAGAACAACGTGCCGAGCAGGGAGCCGATCACGATCGGGTTCGTGACGGTGCGCAGGATCGTGCGCCCGATGCGCAGCTCGTCGGAGGTCGCGGCATCCAAGAGCGCCAGGGTGATCGGGGTGAGGATCAGCAGCTGCATCAGGATCACCGGCGCCGGGTAGGCGGCCGACCCCAGCAGGTACAGCGACAGCGGGATGCCGATATTGTTCGAGTTCACCTGCGCCGCCGACAGCGCGCCGATCACGGTCTCTCCGAGTCCGCGCCGCCACACCAGCCGCGCGATCACGACGTAGACGGCGAGCACGATCGCAGCCGTCAACGCCGACGCCGGCAGCTGCGCCGAGAACAGCACGTGCACGTCGGCCTTCGAGAGCACCACGAACAGCAGGAACGGCGAGAGCACGTAGAAGACGAGCCGGCCGAGCACGAACGGCGCGTGCGGACCGAGCAGTCCGATCCGGCCCAGCACGTACCCGACGCCGATCGCCACGCCGACCACGACGAATCCGGTCAGAGTGGTCAGCACCCTCCCAGGGTACGAGACCCGGACGAATGGTCTGACCATGGCCGGCGCGCGTCGCCACGGCCGGTGACGAGAGCGGATGCCGCGGCCCGCCGCATCCGCCGTCGTGGCGCGTTGCCGCGCCCCGACGTGCATGTCATGATGAGCGCACTCGCACACGGTTGCCGACCCGAAGGGCAGCAATGGGGGGACTCTCCCGCCGCCAGTTCCTGGCGCGTACGGCCGCCCTCGCGGCGGCACTCGGCGTGAGCGTCGAGACCCTCGCCCCGCAGCTTGCTCTGGCCCAGACCGACCCCGGGGAGATCCCGAGCACCCTGCTGCAGACGATCCTCTACGGACCGGTGACGAAGGGCTCGTACCGCACCCTCACCACGGGCGTCGGCGAGCCCTACATCGCCCGCTACGACGTGCTCGGCCGCACCGCCGACCCGACCCGCACGAGTCGCCGACGGTCGCTGCTCTACCTTGGGCACCTCAGCGACCTGCACGTCATCGACGCGCAGTCACCCGGCCGCATCGAGCCGATGATCGTGCAGGACCACTCCGCCTGGGGTTCGGCGTTCCACCCGCACGATCCGCTCAGTCCGCACACGACGGCGGCCATGGTGCAGGCGTTCTCCGACGCCCGCTACTCCCCGCTCACCGGGGTTCCGATGGGCGCCGCCGTCGTCACCGGCGACAGCGCCGACATGCACTCCCACCTCGAGCTGCGCTGGTACATCGACCTCATGGACGGCCTCTCGGTGAACCCGGCGTCCTCGGGCAGCACGTATCAGGGCGTGCAGGCGTGGCCCGAGGCGACGTGGGCGTACCGCCCGAACGATCCGAGCGGCGGATCGTTCGGCGACTACGGGTTCCCCACCCTCCCCACCCTGCTCGACGACGCCATCAGCCACCCGGCGACCTCCCCCGGCCTCCCCGCGCCCTGGTACGCCGTCTACGGCAACCACGACACCCTGCTGCTCGGCACGTTCAACCTCAGCCCCACGCTGCACGCCCTCGCCGTCGGCGGCCGCAAGGCGTACACACTCGAAGCGACGGCATCGATGGCGCTCGCGGGCTACGCCGCCAGCGGCAGCGCCGTCACGCAGCTGCTCGACGCGTTCGGCCTCTGGCTCGGACGCCCCGGCTTCAGAGAGGTCACCGCGAACCCCGACCGCTACCTGTTCGCGCAGCGCGACTTCATGGCCGAGCACTTCACGACCGAGACCCAGCCCGGACCCATCGGCCACGGCTTCACCCAGCACAACCTCGACTCGGGCGAGACCTGGTGGACGGCGCAGCTCTCCCCGTTCGTGCGCGCGATCGGCCTCGACACCTGCAACGCCGTGGCCGGCCCCGACGGGGCCCTCCCCGACGTGCAGTTCCAGTGGCTGAAGGCTCAGCTGCAGCAGGCGACCACCGAGGGCATGCTCGTCGTGGTGCTCAGCCACCACAACAGCCTCACCCTCGAGAATGACGCCCAGCGCCCCGGCGACACCACGGTGCTGCACCATGCCGAAGACGTCATCGACCTGCTCCTGGCCTACCCCGTCGCCATCGCCTGGCTCAACGGCCACACGCACCTCAACCAGATCCTCGCCCACCCGGGTGCGAACGGCGGCGGCTTCTGGGAGATCACGACCGCCTCGTGCATCGACTTCCCGCAGCAGCAGCAGGTGCTCGAGATCGTCGACAACCGCGACGGCACCCTCTCGATCTTCACCACCGTGCTCGACCACGCCTCGGCGGCGACTCCCGCCGGCACCGGCGCGTCCCGCGACCTCGCCGCTCGCGCCCGCGAGTTCGCGGCCAACGACTGGGCCGAATCCCCGGCGATGCGTCGCGGCTCCGCCCTCGACCGCAACACCGAGCTGCTGCTCCCGGCCCCGTTCGACCTCGAGAAGATCACGGATGCCGCGCTCGAGGCCCAGCGCATGACCGAGCGCGCACGCATCCTGGCCCACGAGCAGAAGGCGGCATCGTGAGACGCACCTGGGCGCTGGCCGCGCTCGTCGTGGCCGCGGCATCCCTCACCGCCTGCACCCAGGTGCAGGCCATCGCCCCCGTGGGCGGCACCCACCTCGAAGAGGTGAGGTACGCGGGGATCGACGTGCTGCAATCGGCGAAAATCGAGATACTGACCGCGCCCGTGTGCACGCGAGCCACCGACGGCGGCGTCAGCTGCACCGGCGAGACCCTGACGAAAGAGACGATCACCGTGAGCTCCCCCGCGTCCGCGAAGACGACCCTCATCGTGAAGGTCGGCGACACGACCCTCTACGACGGTGACCTGCAGCCCGTGCTCGACAAGGCGGCCGGCAAATGAGCCGCGTGCGCTCGGGCATCGCCCTCGCGCTCGTCATCGTGCTCGGCGCGGTCGCGCAGGGGTTGACGGCTCTGCCCGCCGTCGGCAGCACCGACACGACGGCGCTCTCGATCATCGGCGTCGTGTCGATCGTGATCGTCGTGGTCGAGGTGTGGCTGCTCGGCTGGGCGGCGTGGGCATTCGCGACCCGTGCGCCCGGTGGGCCGCGCGTCGCAGCCTTCGGGTGGATGTCGCTGCTCGTCATCATCCTGCTGGTCGTCGCCGGCGCCGTCTCGATCCTCGTTCCGCTCGTGCTGACAGCGGCCGGATGCCTCGTGGCCGCGGCATCCGCCGGTCAGCGGCCCTGGCACGGCTTCCGCGTGTTCCGCGCCCACCCGTGGGCCGCGGTGATTCTGCTGGTCGTCGGCTCCGTCGTGCTCACCGTCGCCTGGATCGCCGCGTTCAGCGCCGGATTCTTCATCACCGGCGCCGTCGGCGGAATGATCACCTGGCTCGTATTCGGCATCGCCGGAGGCGGCCTGCTGATCTGGTGGTCGTCGCTCGTGCAGCGCACCGCGGCATCCGCAGCATCATGAGCTTCACGGGCCTCAACCCCGACGCGATCGCGTTCTTCGGCGAGCTCGCCGAGAACAACACGCGCGAGTGGTGGCTGGCGAACAAGCACCGCTACGACGAGAACGTGCGCACCCCGTTCGAGCTGCTCGCGGGCGAGCTCGAACCCGAGTTCGGCGGGCTCAAGATCTTCCGTCCCTACCGGGACGTGCGCTTCAGCGCCGACAAGACGCCGTACAAGACCCACATCGGCATGGTGTCCTCGACGCCTCCGGTCGCGTTCTACCTGCAGCTGTCCGCCGAGGGCCTGCTCGTCGGCGGCGGGGTCTACGACGTTCCGCCGCCCGCACTCGCCCGCTTCCGGGAGATCGTCGCCGACGAGGCATCCTTCGCCCGTCTCGAGCCGGTGCTCGCCGGCCTCACGGATGCGGGGTTCACCCTGATGACGGATGACGCGCTGCGCACCGCACCGCGCGGCTACCCGGTCGACCACCCGCGCATCGACCTGCTGCGGCTCAAGCACCTCGCCGTCGGGCTGCGGGAACCCGTCGAGGACTGGTGGTTCACCCCCGTCGCATACGACGAGATCTCGGCGCACTGGCGCGCGGTCGCACCCTGGCTCACGTGGCTCGCCGAGAACCTCGGCGACGACCTCGTACGCGTGCGCGCCCGCTGAGCGGGCGGGTTGTGCGCGGGCGGGCGCCGCGCGGCCCTGACCTTGGATGCCCCCCGTGCCGCGTGCCCCTTCCCCGGGGCCAGGCTGCCCCTTGGCCCTTGCCCCTTGCCCCTTGCCCGAGGCCAGGCTGCCCCTGCCCGACCCGGGCTGAGCGCACCGTCGGATGTTCTCGCCGACACGCCGGGAGTTCGGACCCAGCACCGGCGGGTCGGGCAGAAGTTCCGACGTTAGGCAGGTCGGCGACCCCCGGGGGTCTGAGTCACGGGGTCTGAGTCACGGCGACGGATCACCCGGCCCGTGGCCGGGCCCCCGGGGCTCGGCCCGGCTCAGTCCTCCCAGCCGATGAGCCAGGTGAGGCCGAAACGGTCGGTGACCTGACCGTCGTGGGCGCCCCACGGGCGCACCTGCAGGTCGTCGACGATCGTGCCGCCATCGGCGAGCGCCTGGAACCACCGGGTCAGGGTGTCGGCGTCGGCGTAGCCGAGCAGCGAGAACAGCACGCCTCGCACGTGCGTGGTCTCCTCCCCCGGGGCGATGTCGGCGGCGAACAGCTCGACCGGTCCACGCAGGATGCCGTGCGCGATCGCCTCGCCCGGCCCGTCCGTGCGCGAGAACTGGGCGAACGTGTAGGCCTCGACCTCACCTCCGAACGCGGCCGCATAGAAGTCCAGCGCGGCACGGGCCTCGCCGTCGAAGTGAAGGTACGGAGCGGGGGCGGTCATGCATCCTCCTCGGGTCGGGGCGGTCCGGCGACGACGGGGTGCGTGCCGGTGTAGCCCTCGCGTGCGGCCGCCGCGGCGTAGATGCCCTTGCGGGCGGCGAACCAGCCGATCACGAGCGCGGGGATGAGCACGATGAGCGAGGCGAGCACCCAGCGCCCGCTCTCCGAGAAGCCCATCGTGACGAGCACGAACAGCAGGAAGGCGAGCGTGAGGTACGAGGTGTACGGCGCGCCGAAGAGGCGGAACGAGGGCTCTTTAAGGATGCCGCGCTTCGCCCACGTCCGCAGCTTGAGCTGGCAGAGGATGATCGTCGCCCAGCCGCCGATGATGCCGAGGGCGGAGATCTCCAGCACGATCTCGAAGGCCTCGGAAGGCCACAGCGCGTTGATGCCGACACCGCAGAGCGTGATGGTGGTGGTGAGCAGGATGCCGCCGAACGGCACGCCGTGACGGCTCATCTTGGCGGTGAACCGTGGGGCGGAGCCGTTGACGGACATCGAACGCAGGATGCGACCCGTCGAGTACAGCCCGGCGTTGAGGCTCGAGAGCGCGGCCGTGAGCACGACGAAGTTCATCACCGACCCGGCGACGGCGCCCGCCTGCGGGGATCCGATGTGGGAGAAGAACGTGACGAACGGAGACTCTCCGGCCTCGTAGGTGGTGAACGGCAGCAGCAGCGAGAGCAGCAGCACCGAGCCGACATAGAAGATCGCGATGCGGAAGACGACGGTGTTGATCGCCTTCGGCATGACCTTCTCCGGCTCGGCCGTCTCACCCGCCGCGGTGCCGACGAGCTCGATCGCCGCGTAGGCGAACACGACCCCCGAGATCGCGAGGAGGGGCGCGACGGCGCCGAGGGGGAACACGCCCCCGTTCTCGGCGATGACCGAGAAGCCCGTCGCACCGATGTCGGTGCGCCCGCCGAACACGATGAAGCAGACGCCGACGACAAGGAAGACCACGAGCGCGCTCACCTTGATGAGGGCGAACCAGAACTCCATCTCGCCGAACAGCCGCACGCTCACGAGGTTGACCGACAGCACCACGACGAGGGCGAGCAGGGCGATCAGCCACTGCGGCACCTGCTGAAGCGGCTCCCAGTACTGCGCCCAGAACTTGACGTACAGAGCTGCTGCCGTGACGTCGACGATCGAGGTCATCGCCCAGTTGAGGAAGTACAGCCACCCCGAGACGAAGGCGAGCTTCTCGCCGTAGAACTCGCGCGCGTACGAGACGAACGACCCCGACGACGGGCGGTGCAGCACGAGCTCGCCGAGGGCCCGGAGGATCAGGAACGCGAAGAAGCCGCAGATCGCGTAGACCAGCACGAGGGAGGGTCCGCTCGAGGCGAGACGTCCGCCGGCCCCCATGAAGAGGCCGGTGCCGATCGCACCGCCGATGGCGATCATCTGGATCTGCCTCGGTCGCAGGGTCTTGTGATACCCGGCGTCCTCGGTGGAGAAGTCCGCGACCGCGAGCGCGCGGTCCCCCGTGGTGCCGATGGGTCCCTCCTGGGCGTCTTCCGGATCGAGCCTGCTCGTGTCGGTGCGGTCTGTCATGCGCTCCCCGTTCGCACGCGGCGGCGCCGCGGTGGAGTCAGTCTCCCACTGCCGACAGCGTCCACGTGACGGATGCTGCCTCCCCCGGCGCGATCGACCGCACCCCGGTGTCGAACGGGTACCGCTCCGCGTTGAAGGCGTCCGGCGCGCACGTCATCGGCTCGACGGCGACGCCGATGCGGTGTCCGGGGCTTCCCGGGCCGCCGGGCTGGTCGGCGGTGCAGATCTGCACCCACGGCGACCCGGCGTCGAAGGTGATGCGCGCGCCTCGGGCCGTGGCATCCGTCACTGTCACGGATGCCACACCCGCGCGGTCACGCGCGAGATCGGTGAACGCGTGGTCGATGCAGACCTCTCCGATCACCCGCGGCGAGCGGAAGTCGAAGCGAGCGGCGTCGACGGCGACCTCGGCGAGGTCGAGCGGCTTCAGGCGCCGCCGGGTGACCTCGAGCACGCGGGAGGCGGGGAGGTGCAGGAGCGCCTCGTCGACGGAGCCCGTCGCCGGAAGGAGGTAAGGGTGGGGTCCCGTGCCGAACGGCGCCGGAGTGTCGGACAGATTGACGGCGGTGACCGTCTGGGTGAGCCCGGAGCCGTCGAGTCGGTAGTCGACGTCGACGCGAACCCGCCAGGGGTATCCGGACTGCGCCGCGATCGTCGTCGTCAGGAGGGCGCGCTCGGGCGTGTGGGCCACGACGGCGAAGTCGTGCCAGCCGACGAGTCCGTGCAGGGCGTGGCCTCGCTCCGGCTCGGTGAGGGCGACGCGATGCGTCTCCCCTGCGAAGCGATACTCGCCGTCGACGATGCGGTTCGGCCACGGCGCGAGCGTCGCGCCCCGGAACGCGGGGCGCACCTCGTCGCGGGCGAACGGGACGATCAGGTCGCGGTCACCGAAGCGGAGGACGCGCACCGTCGCGCCGACCGTGCTCAACTCGGCGAGGTATCCGCCGCCACGAAGGGTCAGCGCGGTGCCGGACAGGGGGGCCGAAGCGTCGATGCTCACGGGGCGATCCTGGCAGACCCGTCGCGCGACGGCCACACGCGGCGCGGAACGCGACCGCGCTGTGGTCGGCCGGTTGCGCCGACATACCCCTCAGGGGTATACAGGATCTGTGACCACGAACAGCCCCGATCAGACGGACGACCACGTGCATCCGCACCCTCAGGTGCACCCGCACTCCCCCGACGCGCCGCGCCACGCAGCGCCGGCACCCGCTGAGGCCCACGAACGGCATGACCATGCGGGGTACGAAGACGACGGCGGGCACGACGGGCACGACGACCACGCGAGTCACTCCGCGCACGACCACGGCGACCACGGCGACGCCACCGTCGCCAGCGACCACACTGACCACGCCGACCACGCCGACCACGCCGACCACGACCACTCCGCGCACGACCACACGGGACACGACCACGCGGGGAACGACCACTCCGGCCACGACCACTCCGCGCACGATCACTCCGCGCACGTCGGCCAGTTCCGTCGCCTGTTCTGGATCATGCTCGTGATCGCCGCGCCCGTCGTCGTCTTCTCGCCGATGTTCGCGATGCTCGTCGGCTACGAGGTGCCCGCGGCATCCGTTCTGTCGTGGGTGTCGCCGGTGCTCGGCACGGTGATGTACGTCTGGGGCGGGCGTCCGTTCCTGGTCGGCGGCGTCGCCGAGCTGCGGGCGCGGCGGCCCGGGATGATGCTGCTCATCGCCCTCGCGATCACGGTCGGGTTCGTCGCATCGTGGGGGGCCTCCCTCGGGCTGCTCGACCACCAGCTCGACTTCTGGTGGGAGCTCGCGCTTCTCGTCGTCGTGATGCTGCTCGGGCACTGGATCGAGATGCGGGCCGTCGCGCAGACGTCGTCCGCGCTCGACGCGCTCGCCGCTCTGCTCCCCGATCGGGCCGAGCGTGTCACCGCCCAGGGCACCGAGTCGGTCGACCCGGCGACGCTGCGGGTCGGCGATGTGGTCGTCGTGCGCCCGGGCGGACGCGTTCCCGCCGATGGGCGCGTGGTGTCGGGAACGGCGGCGATCGACGAGTCGATGATCACCGGCGAATCGCGCCCGGTCACGCGCTCGACCGGCGATGCCGTCGTCGCCGGCACGGTCGCGACCGACTCGGGCCTGCGTGTCGAGGTGACCGCGGTCGGCGACGACACGGCTCTCGCCGGCATCGCGCGGCTCGTCGCCGAGGCGCAGCGCACCACGACCCGCGCACAGCGCATCGCCGATCGTGCCGCGGCGTGGCTGTTCTGGTTCGCGCTGACGGCCGCCGTGGTGACGGCGGTCGTCTGGACGGCGGTCGGCCTGCCTGATGACGCCGTCGTGCGCGCCATCACCGTTCTCGTCATCGCGTGCCCGCACGCACTGGGTCTCGCGATCCCGCTCGTCGTCTCCATCGCGACCGGCCTCGCAGCCCGCGCCGGCATCCTCGTGACCGATCGCCTCGCGCTCGAGAGCATGCGCACGGTCGACGTCGTCGTGTTCGACAAGACCGGGACCCTCACGGCGGGCACTCCCGAGGTGACCGCGCTCGACTCCACGGACGAGAACCGGATGCTGCGCCTCGCCGCCGCTGCCGAGAGCGAGTCGGAGCATCCCCTCGCCCGGGCGATCGTGGCTGCGGCGGAGGGTCGCGGCATCCGACTGCCGGAGGCCCACGACATCGTCACGACCCCCGGCGTCGGGGTCGTCGCCCGCGTCGAGGGACACCGCATCTCGGTCGGCGGCCCGGCCCTGCTCGCCGCCGCCGGACTCGCGCCCGTTGCGGTGGCGCAGGCGTGGAGCACCACCGGGTCGACGGTGCTGCACGTCGTCGTCGACGGCAGCACGATCGGCGCGATCGCGCTCGACGACGCGGTGCGCCCGACCTCGCGGCAGGCGGTCGCCGCGCTGCGGGAACGCGGCGTCGACGTCGTGATGCTGACCGGAGACGCCGAACCGGTGGCGGCGCGCGTGGCTGCCGAGGTCGGCATCACGCGCTGGATCGCCGGAGTGCGCCCCGAGGACAAGGCCGCCGAGGTCGCGCGGCTTCGCGCCGACGGACACCGCGTCGCGATGGTCGGCGACGGCGTGAACGACGCACCCGCGCTCGCGGGAGCCGACGTCGGCATCGCGATCGGCGCCGGCACCGACGTCGCGATCGCCTCGGCCGGGGTCGTGCTGGCGGGGTCCGACCCGCGCGCCGTCGTCTCGGTCATCGACCTGTCACGGGCCAGCTACCGCAAGATGGTGCAGAACCTGTGGTGGGCGGCGGGTTACAACCTGGTCTCCGTACCGCTCGCGGCTGGCGTGCTCGCCCCGATCGGCTTCGTGCTGCCGATGGCGGTGGGTGCCGTGCTCATGTCGCTGTCGACGATCGTGGTCGCCGCCAACGCCCAGCTGCTGCGGCGACTCGACCTGCGCCTGCGCTGACGGCGCGGCCGGTGACGACGCGCTCCGACGCGAGACGCGACGGTTCGCGCGTGGCCGACCTCTCGATGGTTGCCCCGCCGGCCGGCCCCTCACCCGCCGGCGCGGGCGACCACCGCGCGGGCGTGCCGCAACAGCGGCTCGTCGACCATCGCGCCGTCGAACGCGAACACCCCCGCCCAATCCTCGGCGGCGGCGAGCACCGCCCGGGCACGCGCGACCTCCGCCACGGTCGGCGCGTAGGCCGCGCGGACGACGGCGACCTGGGCGGGGTGGATGCATGCGGTCGCGTGGAACCCGGATGCTGCGGCATCCCGTGCCTCCTCGGCCAGCCCCCGCTCGTCGTCGATGTCGATGTGCACGGCGTCGACCGCGGCGAGCCCGTACGCCCCCGCGGCGAGCAGCACGCGCGATCGGGAATGGCGAGCGACGTCGCGGTAGCGACCGTCCCGGGCGCGGCTGGAGGTGCCGCCGAGCGAGGCGACGAGGTCCTCGGCGCCCCACATCAGACCGATCACCGTGGGGAGGGTGGCGAGGGATTCGGCCTCGATGACGCCGCGCGCCGTCTCGCAGAGCGGGATGAGGCGGTAGCGGATGTCGATCGTCGCGAGCGCTGCCGCAGACGCCGCCTTCGCGACCATCAGGGTGCGAAACGGCGTCGTCGCGAGCGCCGCGAGGTCGGCGACGTGGTCGGCGGTTCCGACCGGATTGACGCGCACGATGGTGCGGTCGGGGTCGAGATCTGCAGCAGCGAGGGCCGCCCGGGCCGCGGGTCTGTCGGCGGCGGCAACGGCGTCCTCGAGGTCGAGGATGACGCCATCGGCGCGCTCTGCGGCCTTGGCGAACCGGTCGGGTCGGTCGGCGGGGCAGAACAGCAGCGCGGGCCCCGGCAGCTCGACGCTCATGACTCGCCCCGGTCTCGACACCAGACGAGCACGATCCGGGATGCCGCGGCCACCACGACTCCGTCCTGATTGCGGCCCGTGTGGCGCAGGGTCACAACCCCCTGGCCCGGGCGCGATCCGGAGATGCGCGCGGCGAGCACCTCGGATTCGACGATGAGGGTGTCACCGGCGAACAGCGGCGCGGGGAAGGAGATGTCGTCGAGGCCGACCTGGGCGACGAGCGTGCCCTGCGTGAGCTGCGCGACCGAGAGGCCGACCATGGTCGCGAGGGTCCACAGCGAGTTGATGAGGGGCCGTCCGAACGGCTGGGTGGCGGCGTACGCGGCGTCGAGGTGCAGGGCCTGCGGGTTCATGGTGAGGGTCGTGAACAGCACGTTGTCGGCCTCGGTCGCCGTGCGCCCTGGCCGGTGACGGTAGCGCGCGCCGACCTCGAACTCCTCGAAGTAGAGTCCGCGCTGCTCGATGGGTGCGCGCGGGTCGACAGGCTCAGACACGGGCGGGCTCCTCGAGGCCGAGCGACCGGGAGATCAGAAGCAGCTGCACCTCGGTGGTACCCTCGCCGATCTCGAGGATCTTCGCGTCGCGGTAGTGCCGGGCGACCGGGTACTCGTTCATGAACCCGTTCCCGCCGAACACCTGGGTCGCATCGCGCGCGTTGTCCATCGCGGCCTCGCTGGCGACGAGCTTGGCGAGCGCCGCCTCGGTCTTGAACGGCCGGCCGCCGTCGCGCAGCCGGGCGGCGTAGTGCCAGGCGAGGCGGGCGGTATGCACGCGCGCCTGCATGCGGGCGATGAGGAACTGGATGCCCTGCCTGCCGGCGAGCGCCGACCCGAACACGGTGCGCGACTTGGCGTAGTCGACGGATGCCTCGAGGCATCCTTCTGCGGCACCGGTCGCGAGCGCGGCGATGGCGATGCGCCCCTCGTCGAGCGCCGCGAGGAAGTTCGCGTAGCCGCGGCCCCGTTCGCCGAGGAGGTTCTCCGCCGGCACCCGGGCGTCGACGAAGGTGAGCGGGTGCGTGTCGGAGGCGTGCCAGCCGACCTTGTCGTAGGCGGGCTCGACGGTGAACCCGGGGGTGCCGTTGGGCACGATGATGGTCGAGATCTCGGGGCGTCCGACGCGGGCGCCGGTGACGGCGGTCACCGTCACGAAGCGGGTGATGGCGGTGCCCGAGTTGGTGATGAACTGCTTCGCCCCGTTGATCACCCATTCGTCGCCGTCGAGCCTCGCGGTCGTGCGGGTGGCGCCTGCATCCGATCCCGCCTCGGGCTCCGTGAGACCGAAACCGGCGAGCGCTCGCCCCGCGACGAGGTCGGGGAGCCACCTCTCACGCTGGGCGTCGCTGCCGTGGCGGAAGACGGGCATGGCGCCCAGCCCGATGCCGGCCTCGAGGGTGATCGCGATCGACTGGTCGACGCGTCCGAGCGCCTCGATCGCGAGACACAGGGCCATGTAGTCGCCGCCTTGGCCACCGACCTCCTCGGGGAAAGGCAGTCCGAACAGACCGATCTCCCCCATCTGCGCGACGATGTCGAGCGGCAGGGTGTGGGTGCGGTCGGCCTCGTACGCGCGGGGCGCCACCACCTCGTCGGCGAACGCGCGCACCATCGCGGCGAGCTCGCGCTCGTCGTCGGTGAGGTCGTAGTCGTGCGTGAGCGTCATGGTGTTCCTTCCGGGTGGGGGTCGACGCGGGCGAGCACCTGCCCCAGTCTCACCTGGTCGCCGACGGCGACGTCGACGTGCACCGTGCCGTCGTGGGGCGCGGTGAGGGGGTGCTCCATCTTCATGGCCTCGATCGTGACGATGCGGGTGCCGGCGGTGACCGCATCGCCGTCGGCGTGGTGCACGGCGACGACCGTGCCCGGCATGGGCGCGGCGAGCCGGGGGTCGGATGCCGCATCCCCCCGCTCACGCCGCGCCCGCCGCCGCTCGTCGGCGGCGCGACGGCTGAGCGGGGTGAGCGCCCAGGTGCCGTCGGCGGTGTGCACCCACACGGTGCCGTCCGCATCCCGCGCGCTCTCGCCGGTCACGGGAGCGGGGCGCACCGCGACGACGTCGCCGTCCGCCGTCGCGAACGCCCGCTCGGCGACGACAGCGGGCGCCGAGGCGCGCCACCCGCTTCCCGCCCGCCAGAGCGGCGAGGCGAAAGCGGGCTCCGTCGCGCCGGGCGCGGGGGCTGCGGCGGCCGCGACCCGCAGGGCGGCCTCGGTCGGCGCACGCGGGGCGGGAGGCGGCATCCGCTCGATGATGCCGGTGTCGAGGTCGCCGGCGACGACCGCCGGCAGCGCGATCAGGTCGCGCAGGAATCCGATGTTCGACTCGACGCCCAGCAACACGGTGTCGCGCAGACCGCGGTCGAGCGCGGCGAGCGCGGCGGCCCGGGTGGGCGCGTGCGCGATGACCTTCGCGATCATGGGGTCGTAGTCGGTAGTCACGTGCGATCCGGTCTCGACCGCCGCGTCGGTGCGCACGCCCGGGGCGGGCAGCCAGCGCACCACCTCGCCGGTCGCCGGCAGGAAGCCCCGCTCGGGACTCTCGGCGTACACGCGCGCCTCGACGGCATGTCCGTCGAGCACGACGTCGCTCTGTGCGATGTGAAGCTGCTCGCCCGCCGCGATGCGCAGCTGCTGCTCGACGAGGTCGATGCCGGTGACGGCCTCGGTGACCGGGTGCTCGACCTGCAGCCGCGTGTTCATCTCGATGAAGAAGAAGTCCTCCGGGCGGTCGGCCGACACGAGGAACTCCACGGTCCCGGCACCCCGGTAGTCGACCGATGCCGCGGCCGCGACGGCGGCGGCGCCGAGACGCGCGCGCAGCGCCGCGTCCACGGCGGGCGACGGGGCCTCCTCGACGACCTTCTGGTGGCGCCGCTGCAGCGTGCACTCCCGCTCCCCCAGATGGATGACCGCCCCGTGGGCGTCGGCGAGCACCTGCACCTCGATGTGGCGCGGTCGGGTCACCAGCCGCTCGAGCAGGAGCGTGTCGTCACCGAAGGCGGCCCGGGCCACGCGCCGGGCGGTCTCGAGCGCGGCGGGGAGGGCCGCGGCATCCGTCACGACCTCCATGCCCTTGCCGCCGCCGCCCGCGGAGGGCTTCACGAGCAGCGGGAACCCGACGTCGGCCGCGCGCGCGGCGATCTCGTCGTCGCCGAGCGCCGCCGCACTGAAGCCGGGAACGATCGGCACGCCGTGCGCGGCGACGTGATCGCGCGCACGGATCTTGTCGGCCATGACCTCGAGCGCGCGCTCGCCCGGCCCGATGAAGACGATGCCGGCGGCCGCGCACGCCGCACCGAACGCGGCACTCTCGGACAGGAACCCGTAGCCGGGGTGCACGGCCTGCGCGCCCGTGACCTGCGCGGCCGCGATCAGCGCGTCGATGCTCAGGTAGCTGCGCGCGGCGGCGGCCTCGCCGATGCGCACCGCCTCGTCGGCCTCGCGCAGGTGTGGCGCGTCGGCGTCCGCGTCGCTGTAGACGGCGACCGACCGGATGCCGAGGCGCCGCAGCGTGCGGATCACCCGGCGGGCGATCTCGCCGCGGTTCGCGACCAGCACGGTGTCGAAGAGGGGCACGTCGCTCACATCCGGAAGAGCCCGAAGGCCGGGGCGGGAAGCGGCGTGCGGGAGGCGACGTCCAGGGCGAGCCCCAGCAGGTCGCGCGTGTCGAGCGGGTCGACGATGCCGTCGTCCCAGAGCCGGGCGGTGGCGTAGTACGGGTTGCCGCGCTGCTCGTACTGGGCGCGGATGGGCGCCTCGAACTCCTCCTGCTCTCCGGTCGACCAGTCGTCGCCGCGGCCCTCGAGCTGGTCGCGCTTGACTGTCGCGAGCACCGTCGCCGCCTGCGCACCGCCCATGACCGAGATGCGGCTGGCCGGCCACGACCACAGGAAGCGGGGGCTGTAGGCGCGCCCGCACATCGAGTAGTTCCCGGCCCCGAACGAGCCTCCGATGAGCACCGTGAACTTCGGCACGCGGGTGGTGGCGACAGCGGTGACCATCTTGGCGCCGTCCTTCGCGATGCCGCCGGCCTCGGCGTCACGACCGACCATGAATCCCGAGATGTTCTGCAGGAACACGAGCGGGATGCCGCGCTGGTCGCACAGCTCGATGAAGTGGGCGCCCTTCAGAGCGGATGCCCCGAAGAGCACGCCGTTGTTGGCGACGATGCCGACGGGGTGGCCGTGCAGACGCGCGAAGCCGGTCACGAGCGTCGTGCCGTAGTCGGCCTTGAACTCGTGGAACGAGCACGTGTCGGGGTCGCCGTCGACGAGGCGCTCGATCACGGCGTGCACGTCGTACGCCTGCGTGACGTCGACGGGAACGAGGTCGTAGAGCTCGGCGGGGTCGGCCGCGGGCGGCACGCTGGCCCGCATGTCCCAGGCAGGGGCCGCAGGCGCGGGGAGGGTCGCGACGATGTCGCGCACGATCTCGAGCGCGTGGGCGTCGTCGTCGGCGAGATGGTCGACGACCCCCGACGTGCGGGCGTGCAGCTCGCCGCCGCCGAGTTCCTCGGCCGTGACGACCTCGCCGATCGCGGCCTTCACGAGCGGCGGGCCGCCGAGGAAGATCGTGCCCTGTCCCCGCACGATCACCGTCTCGTCGCTCATCGCCGGCACGTACGCGCCGCCCGCCGTGCACGAGCCGAGCACCGCGGCGATCTGGGGGATGCCGGCGGCCGACATGCGCGCCTGGTGGAAGAAGATGCGACCGAAATGGTCGCGGTCGGGGAAGACCTCGTCCTGCATCGGCAGGAATGCGCCACCCGAGTCGACGAGGCAGATGCACGGCAGGCGATTCTCGAGCGCGACCTCCTGCGCCCGCAGGTGCTTCTTCACCGTCAGCGGATAGTAGGTGCCACCC
Source organism: Microbacterium sp. 71-23 (assembly GCF_001897265.1). Taxonomy (NCBI): domain Bacteria; kingdom Bacillati; phylum Actinomycetota; class Actinomycetes; order Micrococcales; family Microbacteriaceae; genus Microbacterium; species Microbacterium sp. 71-23. The sequence goes on along the minus strand of NZ_MKSL01000011.1, from coordinate 65,007 downwards.
TTCACCGTCGCGTCGTTGGCGATCACCATGACGTGGCGCCCGTGCACGAGGCCGATGCCTGCGACGACACCGGCGCCCGGGGCGTCTGGGTCGTAGAGCCCGTCGGCGGCCAGCGGGGCGAGTTCGAGGAAGGGGCTGCCCTCGTCGAGCAGTCGGGCGATGCGGTCACGCACGAGCAGCTTGCCGCGCTCGGTGTGACGACGACGGGATGCCTCGGGCCCGCCCTCGGCCGCGACAGCGAGACGCGCACGCAGCTCCCGGGCGAGGTCCGCCTGGGTGCGCACGTCGGCGGCGCCGGCGATGCCGGTCACGGTGTCGGTCGCGGTCATCCCATCTCCATCGATGTCGTTCGCATCCCCCATCGGATGCGCCGCAGTGTTAGTGTTCACTAACTGGAATTCACGTTAGCGTCCGCTAACCGAGATGACAAGGGGGCGGCGTGGCCGACAACGACGTCGAGACGCCCACCGCGCGGGAGCGCGCGAAGACCGAACGGCAGGACGCCCTGGTGCGCGCGGCATCCGCCCTGTTCGCCCGCAAGGGGTTCGCCGCGGTGTCCATCGAAGAGCTCGGAGCCGCCGTGGGCGTGAGCGGCCCCGCGCTCTACCGGCACTTCGCCGGCAAGCAGGCACTGCTCGGCGAGATCCTGGTCGGCGCGAGCGAACGGCTGCTCGAGGGCGGCCGGGCCGTCATCGCCGCCCACGACGATCCCGGCGACCAGCTCGACGCGCTCGTGCGCTTCCATGTGGCGTTCGCCCTCGCCGACGCCGACGTCATCCGCGTGCAGGATCGCGACCTCGAGAACCTGCACGACCCCGACCGCCATCGCGTGCGACGCCTGCAGCGCGAGTACGTCGAACTGTGGACCCGCGTGCTGCAGCACCGGCACCCCGACGTGCCCGCGACCCACCTGCGCGTGCGGGCGCACGCCGTGTTCGGCCTCATCAACTCGACCCCCCACAGCGTGCGCGGCCTCCGCGGCGCCCCCGGCGACCAGACCGTCGGGGCGATCCTGCACGACCTCGCGCTGCGCGCCCTCGACGCCTGAGCCCGCCGCGCGGCGAGGTGGCCGCGCAACCGTGCGGCCCCGCACAGCGCCCACCGTGCACGGCTGCGCGCCGCACGCGCGCGAGACCCCCGCGACCGGATCACCGGCCGCGGGGTCTCCCGGGGCCTCGGACTACCCGAGGAGCATCGCGCGGCCAGGCTCCGTGAGCACACCGCCGACGTCGGTGAGGAACCGGGCGCCCTGCTCGCCGTCGACGACGCGGTGGTCGAACGACAGGCTGAGCGTCACGACGTCGCGCAGCGCCACCTCCCCCTGCCATTCCCACGGCCGACGCTGCACCGCACCCACCGCGAGGATGCCGGACTGCCCCGGCGTGAGGATCGGGGTGCCGGCCTCCACACCGAACACCCCGACGTTGCTGATCGTGAACGTGCCGCCGGCGAACCCGGCGGGAGTCGTGCGCCCGTCGCGCGCGGTGCGCGTCAGGTCGCCGATCGCGTCGGCGAGGGCGACGAGTCCGAGCCGACCGGCGTCGTGCACGACGGGCACCACGAGTCCGCGGTCGGTGGCGGCGGCGATGCCGAGGTGAACAGCGGCGTGCTCCACGATCTCCTCCCCCGATTCGTCCCATGTCGCATTGAGCGACGGCGTCGCGCCGAGCGCGAGGCAGACCGCCTTCGCGACGACCGCCATCACCCCGATGCGGTGCCCGGCCAGCGCACGGTCGTCGCGCAGCGAGGCGACGAACGCGGTGGTCGCCGTGACATCCACCGTGTGGAACATGGTGACGTGCGGGGCGGTGAAGGCGCTGCGCACCATCGCCTCGGCCGTGCGCTTGCGCACGCCGCGCACGGGCACGTGACGATCGGATGCCGCGGCCAGAGCCGGTGCGACGGCGGGGCCTGGCCCCGCGGGCGCCGACGCCCCGACGCGCGCGGCGAACGCGTCGACGTCGGCGCGGGTGATGACGCCGGTCGCCCCGGCGGCCGCGACGAGCGCCAGCTCGACGCCGAGCTCCTTCGCATGCCGGCGCACCGGCGGCGTGGACCGCAGTCGCTCGAGCGGGCCGTCGTCGACCTGAGAACTCACGTGCGCGTCGTGCGGCGCCGCGTCGAGCACGGCCGTGTCGACCTCGGCGACCTCGCGCACCCGACGCGGACGCCGCTGCGGGCGCGCGCCCGAACGGGCGAGCGCGCCGTACCCGACGAGGTTCGGGCGGGGCGCGGCATCCTCGTGCTCGTCGTCGGCATCAGTGTCAGCATCAGCATCGACGGATGCCGCGGCCTCCCCGCCGACTGCCGGCTCGGCGGGAGCGGAGTCGACCGGCGCCGGCTCGGCGGGCACGGCATCGCTGGCCGCCTCGACCGCTGCGTCGAACGTGACGAGCGGAGCCCCCACGTCGACCGTGTCGCCTGCGGCCGCATGCAGTCGGGAGACGACACCCGCGTGCGGCGACGGCAGCTCGACGATGGCCTTCGCGGTCTCGACCTCGGCGAGGGTCTGGTTGAGGGTCACGGTGTCGCCTTCGGCGACCAGCCACTGCACGATCTCGGCGTCAGCGAGACCTTCGCCGAGGTCGGGCAGGGCGAACTCGACGCTCACAGCTCGACCCCCGTCAAGCTGTTCGGCCGGTCGAGCACGCGGTCGACCGCATCGAGCACGCGGTCGAGGTCGGGCAGGTGGTGCTTCTCGAGCTTCGCGGGCGGGTACGGGATGTCGTGCCCGGTCACCCGCACGGGCGCCGCCTCGAGGAAGGTGAAGCAGCGTTCGGTGACGCTCGCGACCAGCTCCGCGCCGACACCCGCCTCGGCGGCGGCCTCGTGCACGACGACGACCCGTCCGGTCTTGCGCACCGATGCGGTCACGGTGCGATAGTCGACCGGCGACAGCGAGCGGAGGTCGATGACCTCGAGCGAGACGCCCTCGTCCTCCGCGGCGACGGCCGCGTCGAGAGCCGTGGTCACCTGCCCGCCGTAGGTGAGCACGGTGACATCTGTGCCCTCACGGGCGATACGGGCGAGACCCATCGGGGGCGCATCGGCGAGGTCGCCGTCGAGGTCGGCCTCGCCCTTCGCGTGGTAGAGCCGCTTGGGCTCGAAGAAGACCACCGGGTCGTCGCAGGCGATCGCCTGGCGCAACATCGTGTAGGCGTCCTGCGGGTTCGAGACCGCCACGACCCGCAGCCCCGACGTGTGCACGAAGTAGGCTTCCGGCGACTCGGAGTGGTGCTCCGCCGCGCCCACGCCGCCCGCCCACGGGATGCGGATGGTCAGGGGCATCCGAACCCGCCCCTGCGAGCGGTAGTGCAGCTTCGCGACCTGCGAGACGATCTGGTCGAACGCGGGGTACACGAAGCCGTCGAACTGGATCTCGACGACCGGCCGGAACCCACGGAACGCGAGCCCGACCGCCGTGCCGACGATGCCCGCCTCGCCCAGCGGGGTGTCGATGACGCGCTGCGCACCGAACTCCGCCTGAAGTCCGTCGGTGATGCGGAACACCCCGCCGAGGCGTCCGACGTCCTCGCCCATGACGAGCACGCGGTCGTCGTCGGCGAGCGCGCGCCGGAGTCCGGCGTTGAGGGCCTTGCCCATCGTGAGCGTCGTCATCTTGCGGCCTCGGTCTCGGCGCCCTCGAACCCGTCGAGGTAGGCGGCGAACCGGCCGCGCTGGGCGGCGAGCGCCGCGTGCGGCTCGGCGTAGACGTGGTCGAACACGCTCAGGGCGGGCGCCGTCGTCATCGCGAGGCACGCCGCGCGCATGTCGGCGGCCGCCTGATCGGATGCCACGGCCACCTCGGCCGCGAACGCGTCATCCATCGCGCCGAGACCCTCGAGATGCTCGGCGACACGGTCGATCGGATCGCGCCGCGCCCATGCCTCGCGCTCGTCGGCGGTGCGGTAGCGGGTGGGATCGTCGCTCGTGGTGTGCGGTCCCATCCGGTACGTGACCGCCTCGATGAAGGCGGGGCCCTCCCCCGAGCGGGCGTGGTGGGCGGCCCAGCGTCCGGCGGCGAGGCACGCGAGCACATCGTTGCCGTCGACGCGCAGGCTCGGCACCCCGAAGCCGGCGGCACGGGTGGCGATCGAGTGCCGGGTCTGCACGCCGACGGGCTCGGAGATCGCGTACTGGTTGTTGGTGCACACGAACACGACGGGTGCGTCGAAGGATGCCGCCCACACGAGCGCCTCGCTGACGTCGCCCTCGCTCGTCGCGCCGTCACCGAACCAGGCCGCGGCGACCTGGTCGCCGCCGTCGCGCTGCACGCCCATCGCGTAGCCGACGGCGTGCAGGCTCTGCGCGCCGATGATGATCTGCAGCGGCGCGACGTGCACGTCGAACGGGTCGTACCCCGAGGGCGCCTCGCCGCGCCACTGGCGCACGAGGCCGTCGGGGCTCACACCGCGCGCGTAGAGCACGCCGAGCTCGCGGTAGCTCGTGAAGTGGAAGTCGTCGTCGCGGAACGCCCGGGCGATGCCGATCTGAGTGGCCTCCTGGCCGGCGCACGGCGCCCAGAGGCCGAGCTGCCCCTGACGCTGCAGCGCGACGCCCTCGGCATCGAGGCGGCGCAGCACCGACATGTCGCGGTGCAGCGCGCGCAGGGCGCCGGTGTTGACATCCGTGATCCAGGGGTCGAGCAGTCGATCGGGGATGCGCTCGCCCTCAGGGGTGAGCACCCGCGCGACATCGTCGACGTCGGCGGCGGGAAGGGTCTCGGGGATGAGGGTGTGCACCATTGCGACCTCCGGTTCGCGCCGGCCCTCGTGAGGCCGGACGACGGCTCGTGTCGGCCTCGTCGCCGACACCTGGAGACTACGTCGATGCAGCAGTCAGCTCAAGATTCGACACTGCAATTGAGCGAATTGTGAATTCAGCTGACGATTCCTGAGGGCGGAATGGGCGTGATACCCTGGAGTGCGCCGAGGACTGCGGCGAACGTGAACGCGATCGACACCGCGATCACAACGATGACGACGGCGATGGAGATCCAGAGGGTGGGCGACAGCTTCCCGGTACGGCGTCGGATCACCACGGCGCGCCCGATCACGTAGACGAGTGACCAGAGGAAGCCCCACGCCCAGTGGAACGGCCGATCGACGCCGAGCCGACGCAGGCGCAGCCAGTCGAGCGCACCGAAGAGCACGGTGAGCCCGTACGTCACCACTCCGAGCGCCGACGAGAGCACGAATCGAGGCCCCCAGGTCGTGAGCACCGCCGCGATCTGTCCCGATCCGCGGCCGTATCGCGTGGCCTCGAAGACTGCCTGCACGTAGCCGCCGATGTCCATCAGCGGCAAGCGCAGCAGATTGAGCACGGGGACGAGCACGACCAGCCAGATCCAGATCGAATCGACCCCGCTCGTGATGGGCGCCGGGGACCCCGTCTCCACCGCGGGGGCGGCGATCAGCCGTGTCGCCGTGCTCCATGCCGTGCCGTCCCACCACCGCTCGGCGCCGGGCTGCAGGGGGTCGGGATACCAGCCGGCGACCGCCGCGCTCTCGCTGTCACTCACGCTGTCACTCACGCTGTCACTCACGCTCGTCCACCCTCGTCGTGATCTCCTGAATCTGCGATCAGCCTACGTCGCCGATGCGCACCGGGTCGAGATCGGGCAGCCGAAGTCAGACCGACGAGATCACGCCACCGGACAGGCTGGCCACCGTCGCGCCCACGGACATGAGGATGACCATCAACCAGACGACGACGAGGACGTTCACCAGCACGATCAGGCCGATCTCCACCCACAGCATCCCGAGATCGCTCCCTGTGCGACGCCGCGCGATCACTGTGCGCCCGATCACGTAGATCGAACCCGACAGGAACGCCCACGCCCACGGGAACGGGTCGACGACTCCTCGTCGGCGCAGCACGGCCGCGTCGCGCGCCGACATGGCCACGCCCGCGGCGTAGACGAGCGCACTCACGGCGAGCACGATCAGATACCAGATCAGCCCACGGGTGGCGACGATCGAGAGGATCGTCGTGTCGAACGGGCCTGTGTCGTACGCCTGCCGCGCGATGTCGTGAAGGAGCACGTCGACATCGGCGGGGATGTTCCACACAAAGAGCGTCGCCGTGGACAGCAGTGGCGAGAGTGTGACGAGCCAGATCCACACCGTCCCCGTGCGGATGTCTCGACGCACGGCCGGAGGAGCGGGGCTGGCGATCGCCCCCTGCACGTGGCCCGTCCACTCGCGACCGGACCACCACCGCACGAAGCGAGCGTCGACGGGATCCGGGTACCACCCCGGGGCGACGGCGACCGCCGGCCACGGCGCGCTCACGGGCGGCCCCCGGTCGCGGCATCCGACGTCGTGATCTCGCCGCCCGCATGGCCGATCTCTGCGAGCGCGGCGGCGCTGGAGTCGGCGTGCACGCCCTCGATGAGATCCGTGAACACCCGCACGCGCCGCCCGGCGGCGAGGGCGTCGAGGGCGGAGGCGCGCACGCAGTAGTCGGTCGCGATGCCGACGATGTCGATGTCGAGGGTGCCGCGCTCGGTCAGCAGGTCGGTCGCGGTGCGGCCGTCGTCGGCGACGCCCTCGAAGAGCGAGTAGGCGGGCTTGCCCTGCCCCTTCTTCAGGTGCACGTCGACGCCCGTCGGATCGAACCCGTCGTCATAGTCGGCGCCGGGGGTCCCGGCGACGCAGTGGGGCGGCCAGGTGTCGACGAAGTCGGGTTCGGCGGCGAAGTGCCCACCGTTGTCACCCTCGGCGTCATGCCAGTCACGGGACGCCACGACCAGCGCGTACTCGCCTCGGTGGGCGGCGAGGAACGCGGAGATGCGGCGGGCGACGGCGTCACCCCCGACCACCCCCAGCGCTCCGTGCTCGGTGAAGTCGTTCTGCACGTCGACGATGAACAGGGCCCGCGTCATAGCGCCAGCATAGGCGTCACGGCGCCCCGCGCCGCCATAGCGCCGAGGGCCACCAGATCACCTTGCCGAGGTCGTAGGCGAGCGCGGGCACGAGCAGCGACCGCACCACGAACGTGTCGAGCAGCACGCCGAACGCGACGATGAACGCGATCTGCGCGAGGAAGAGGATCGGGATGACTCCCAGCGCCGCGAACGTGGCCGCGAGCACCAGCCCGGCCGAGGTGATGACCCCGCCGGTGGCCACGAAGCCGCGTAGGATGCCGCGGCGCGTGCCGTGGCGAACGGACTCCTCTCTTACGCGCGACATCAGGAAGATGTTGTAGTCGACGCCGAGTGCGACGAGGAACACGAACCCGTAGAGCGGGACCGATGGGTCGGCGCCCGGGAATCCGAGCACGCCGTCGAACACGAGTGCGCTCACTCCGAGGGCCGCGGCGAACGAGACCACGACGCTGAGCACGAGCAGCACCGGCGCGAGGATCGAACGCAGCAGCAGCATGAGGATCAGCAGGATCACCCCGAGGATGACGGGAATGATCTCGGTGCGGTCGTGAATCGCCGTGTCGTTCGCGTCGACGTCGAGCGCGGTGGTGCCGCCGACGAGCGACGTGCCGGCACCGAGCTGCGTGTCGAGGTCGGCGCGGATGGTGCGCACGACGTTCTCGGCCGCCGTCGAGTCGGCCGCGTCGGTGAGGGTCGCATAGACGAGCACGTCGCCGTCGCGCACGGTCGGGGCGGGTGCGGTCGCGGCGGGCGGTCCCTGCGACACGAGCACGAGCTGGCCGCCCTGCACGGTGGCGGTCGCCTGCCCCGAGGGAGAGTCGGCCGAGACCACGGCGACGCTCGAGATGCCCGGCTCGGCGGCGAGACGGCTCACGACCGCAGTGAGGTCGGACTGCGGTGCGACGATCGTGACGGGGCTGCCGGAGCCCGCCGGGAAGTGGTCGCCGAGCACGGCCTGGCCGTCGCGCGCCTCCGAGGCGCCGAGCACGAGGTCGCTCGAGGGAACACCTTGCGCGCGCAGCTGCGTGACCCCGACGCCGGCGGCGAGCAGCACGATGGTCGCGATGATCCAGATCGGGCGGGCGCGGCGGGCGATGAAACGCGCCTGGCGCGGCCAGAAGCCGCGCACGGGGGCGGTGAGGTCGTCGGGAAGTGCACCGAGCGGATGCCGCGGCACGAACGGCCAGAAGGCGGCGCGCCCGAACAAGGCGAGCAACGACGGCAGGAATGTCAGGGCAGACAGCATCGCGAACACGATGCCGATCGCGGCGATCGGGCCGAGGGCGCGGTTGGTGGCGAGGTCGGAGAGCAGCAGGCACAGCAGGCCCGCGATGACGGTGCCGCCCGAGGCGAGGATCGGCTCGAACGCTCCCCGCCAGGCGGCGCGCGTGGCGGCCCAGCGCGGCATCCTCTCACCGATCGCCTCGCGGAAGCGGGCGGTGTAGAGCAGTGCATAGTCGGTGGCGGCGCCGATCACCAGGATGAACAGGATGCCCTGCACCTGGCCGTTGAGCACGAAGATGCCCGCCTTCGCCAGCCACCACACCGTCAGCAGCGCCACGCACAGCGCGAACATCGAGGTGAGCAGCACCAGCACGGGAAGCAGCGGCGAGCGGTAGACGATCACCAGGATCACGAACACGGCGAGCAGGGCGACGCCGAGCAGCAGTCCGTCGATGCCGAGGAACCCCTTCACGAGGTCGGCGGTGAACCCGGCGGGACCGGTCACCCACACCTGCACCCCGTCGGACAGATCGGATGCCGCGGCCCGCAGCTCGCCCACGACATCGCCGACCGACGCCGATGACGAGACGGGCACGATGATCTGCGCCGCGCGGCCGTCGTCGGAGATGATCGGGGGCGACACCGTGCCGGTGACGCCCGAGACCGCGCCGAAGCGGTCGGCGAGGGACGTCAGATCAGCCTTCTGAGTATCGGTGAGGGCCGACGGCGCCTGGGCCACGACGACCGCCGGGATGCTGTCGGAGCCGAGGAAGTCGGGCAGCAGCGCGTTCACCTTCGTCGAGGGCGCGCTCTGGGGCAGGTACGACGCCTGGTCGTTCGTGGACACCTCGTCGACCTTGCCGAAGTAGGGTCCGCCGATGGCTCCGCCCGCGAGCCAGACGGCGACCAGCAGCAGCGGGATGCCGATGCGCAGCCAGCGGGTCGTCGCCCGGTCGGTCTGACGGCGGTCACTGCGGCGGGACGTGGGGGACGCGGCATCCATATACCTAGCTTATCTAGCGAAATATCGCGGGCGCCACCCCTCCCCTAGGCTGATCGCGATGCTGGCCGCCCTCCTCTCCCTGAGCGGGGCACTGCTGTGGGGCGCGGCCGACTTCCTCGGCGGGCTCACCGCGCGACATCTCAAGCCGATCGTGGTCACCGCGATCGCCGCGTGCACCGGCGTCGTCGTGCTGCTGATCGCGGCGCCGATCGCGGGCGGCACGCTGAGCGCCGCTGATGCCGCCTGGGGCGCGATCTCGGGAGTCTGCGGCGTCGTCTCCCTCGCCCTGCTGTACGCCTGCCTCGCGATCGGGCCGATGAGCATCCTGTCGCCGCTGACCGCGATCGTCTCGGCCGTCGCCCCGATGATCTGGGGCGTCACCGTCGGCGGTGAGTCGCTCGGACCGCTCGCCTGGGCCGGCCTCGGCGTCGCGCTCGTCGCCGTCGCACTCGTCGGGTTCGTGCCCGAGCAGGGGGCCGTGCGCCCGAGCATCCGGGGACTCGCCCTCGCCGTCGGGGCGGGCCTCGCGATCGGCGCGCAGATCATCGCGATCGATCACACATCCGCCGAGAGCGGGCTCGATGCACTGCTCGTCTCCCGCGCCGTCAACGTCACCCTCACGGTGCTCATCGTCGCCGGCATGATCGCGTGGGCGGCGGCGCGGCGCCGTTCCGTCGTCGAGGCGCTGCGTTCCCCGGCGGCGGTCGCCGGCAGCCGCATCGTGTGGTGGCCGGCCGCCGTCGGCGGCGTCGGCGACGCGGTGGCGAACATCGCCATGCTGCTCGCGCTGCGCACCGGCGATCTGTCGATCGTCGCCGCGCTGACGGCGCTCTACCCAGCCGGCACGATCGTGCTCGCGGCGATCGTGCTGCGCGAACGCATCGCGCCGGTGCAGATCGTCGGACTCACCCTCGCGCTCGGCGCCGCGGTGATGCTCGCCCTCGACTGAGCGCGGCATCCGCTCACCACGGGATCGACCGCGCCTCAGACTCCGGCGAACAGCAGCACCATGGAGGCCGCGACAGCGACGACACCGAGTGCGAGGAACCCCGCCGCGAACCATCCGAGCGCGGAAACGAGAGGCGACCGCCCCGACAGGCGCACGCGGTGATGTGACCCCTCGCGGGCGAAGAGCTCCGCATGCGCGGCGTCGCCCAGACGCTCGGCGTCGTGCGGGTGCAGCACGGCACGACCCACCCCACCGTCGGACGCAAACCACCGCGCGACGAGTTCGCCGTCCTCGCGCTCGAGCATCGCATCGACCCGCATCCACGTGCCGTCGAAGAGGTACGCGACCACGGCGACGCCGGCCAGAAGCGCGCCGATGCCGAAGCCCACCCAGGTGAACAGTTCCGCGAGCACGTCGAGCAGCGACATCCCTTTCACTGTAGCGAAACCGCCCTCTGCGACGACGAAGGCCCCGGGCGTCGCCCGGGGCCTTCAAGAGTGTGGAGCCACCTAAGGGAATCGAACCCTTGACCTATTCATTACGAGTGAATCGCTCTGCCGTCTGAGCTAAGGTGGCGAGCCGCGATGCCGCGGCGCACGATCTCCGATCTTACATGGTCACCCGACCGCCCGCGAACGCCGGCGCTCGCCTCGTCCGCGCGGATGCCGCAGCATCCGCTACTGGCAGGTGAGCCCGTTCTGCGGGGGCGTCCCCGTCTCGAAGTAGGTGACGACCGCGTCGTCGACGCAGCTGCTGCCCTTGTTGAACGCCGTGTGCCCCTCGCCCTCATGGGTGATCAGGACGCCGGACGACAGCTGCTCCGCGAGCGACTTCGCCCACACGTACGGCGTGGCCGGGTCGTTGGTGGTGCCGATGACGATGATCGGCGGGGCGCCGGGGGCGCTGATCTTCTCACGCACGCCGGTCGCCGTGATCGGCCAGACGGCGCACGGGTCGGGACCGCTCCAGTACGGCGCGATCGTCGGAGCCTTCGCCGCAATCTCGGCCTTGGAGGCGTCTTTCAGAGCCTGCGAGGTGACCTGAGGGTAGTCCATGCAGTTGTACGCCTCGAACGCCTCGGTCGAGTTGTCCTGGTAGACGCCGTTGCTGCTGCGGTTGTAGTAGAAGTCGACGAGCCGGAACGCCTGCGCGGCGCTGCCGGACTTGACGGCGGCGAGGGCCGAGGAGAGCACCGGCCAGCTGTCCTTCGAGTAGAGGGCTGCGACGATGCCGGTGACCAGCGAGTCGGCGCCGAGCTTTCGCCCGTCCGCGTTGGTGATCGGGGTCTTGTCGACCTGCGCGAGGAGGTCGCCGAGGGAGGCGAGGGCTTGATCGACGGTGCCGGTGAACGGGCACGACGACCCGGCGAGGCAGTTCGTCATGTAGGCGCGAAGGGCCGACTGGAACCCGATCGCCTGGGTGGTCGACACGTCCAGTCCCGACACCGACGGATCGAGGGCACCGTCGAGGACCATGCGTCCGACGTTCTGGGGGAAGAGCTTCGCGTAGGTCGCTCCCAGGAACGTTCCGTAGGAGTAGCCGAGGTAGTTCAGCTTCTTGTCGCCGAGCACGCCGCGCAGCAGGTCCATGTCGCGCGCGGCCTGGTCGGTCGTGATGTAGGGCAGGAGCCCGGAGCTGTTCTGTTCGCACGCCGCACCGAACGCCTTCTGGCTGGCGACGAGATCGCTGGTCCACGTCGCACTCCCGCGCGGCGCGGGAACGAGATCGAACAGATAGGAGTCCATCTGCTTCGCGTCGTAGCAGGTCACGGCGGTCGAACGCCCGACTCCGCGAGGGTCGAAGCCGATCACGTCGAACGTCTTCTGCAGTTCGGAGCCGACCGCATAGTCGAGATTCTGCTGGATGAGGTCGTAGCCGCTCGCGCCCGGCCCCCCGGGGTTCGTGAGCAGCGATCCGAGCGCCGTGCCGTTGGTCGCGCGATGGCGGATGACGGCGAGGGTGATCGTTCCGGCTTCAGGGTTCTGCCAGTCGAGGGGCGCCGTCACGGACGTGCAGTCGAAGCCGGTGCCGCACGAGGACCAGCTGAGGGTCTGGGTGTAGAAGCTCGCGACATTCGCGACCACGCCGTCGGCCGACGGGGTCTTCGTGGGGATCGGCTGCGGCACGATGGGGCTGAAGAGGCACGCCGAGAGGGTGACGGATGCCGCGGCGAGCCCCGCGATCACGACGAGGGCGCGCCGCAGGTTGCGGGTGCGGGTCATACGGTCCTCCCGGTGGCGACGGTGATGAGCAGGCTTTCGAGCGCAAGGACTGCGGCGGCGTTTCGTTCGAGGTTCTCACGGGTGACCGTGATGCGATCGAGCACGGTGAGAGTGCGGTCGGGCGGCCAGGCGGACGCGAGCGCATGGAGCTGCGAGGCGAGCTCGAGGTTGATGAGATTCTCCTCGTCCCGCCCGAACTGCAGCATCACGGCGTCGCGGAAGAGCGATTCGAGGTCGGTGAGCACCCGATCGATGCCGTCGCGCAGGCTGCGCGTCGCGCGGCGTTTCTGGTCTTCGGCGAGGGCGTTGACCTGCGATCTCACCGCTGGGGGTACCGCCTGCCCTTCGGCGATGCCGAGCGTACGCAGCAGGTCGGCGCGCTCGGCCTCGTCCCGCTCTGTGGTCAGCGCCTTGGCGTCGTCGGTCGCAAGCTTGACGATGGTGGCGGCTACCTCGACCGCGTCGGACACGCCGCGCACTCCGAGCACGGCGCGGAGTGTGGCGTCGCGGCGTTCGCGGGCGGCACCGTCGGTCGCGAGCCGCTGCGCCATGCCGATGTGGCGCTGCGCGTGACGGGCGGACTGCTCGGCGACGCGCTCGTCGACGCCGGTGCGGGCGACGATGAGCCGCGCGACGTCGGCGACCTCGGGCTCACGTAGTCGAACGGTGCGCACGCGCGAGCGGATGGTGGGCAGAAGGTCGGCGTCACTGGGTGCGCACAGCACCCAGACCGTCTGCTCCGGCGGCTCTTCGAGCGCTTTCAACAGCACATTGGAGGTGCGCTCGGCCATGCGGTCGGCGTCTTCGACGATGATCACCCGGAAGCGACCGCGTGAGGGGGCGAAATAGGCCCGTTCGACGAGGGAGCGCGCCTCGTCGATGCGGATGACGACCTGCTCGGTGCGCAGGGCGGTGAGGTCCGGGTGGGTGCCGATGAGCACCTGCTGCATCGCCTGCTCATCTCCGGGCTCAGCGATGAGCGCGGCCGCGAACGCACGAGCCAGGGTCGAGCGCCCTGACCCGGGCGGCCCGGTGATGAGCCAGGCGTGGGCGAGCAGCGAGAGATCGGATGCCGCGGCCCGCAGCTGTGCGACAGCCTCGGGCTGGCCCCACACATCGCCCCACGGGACATCCGTGATCGTGGCAGCCATGCGCACCAGACTATCGGCGGCCGGGGACGTCGTCAGAGGAGAGCGGCGACGCGCGTGCGGACGGTGGCGGCGATGTCGTCGGGTGCTCCGGCGGCATCGATCACGAGGAACCGGTGGGGCTCGGCGGCGGCGAGCGCAAGGTACGCGTCGCGCACGCGGGCGTGGAAGTCGTCCTTCTCGGCCTCGAGCCGGTCGAACGGCTTGTCGGCGGCGTCGAGTCGTGCGCGTGCCGACGCCGGGTCGAGGTCGAGCAGCACTGTCAGATCGGGCAGTTCGCCTTCGGCCGCCCACAGCGAGATGTCGCGGATGTCGGCGCCGTCGAGAACGCGTCCGGCACCCTGATAGGCGACGGACGAGTCGAGGTAGCGGTCTTGGATGACGACGTCGCCGCGCTCCAGCGCCGGTCGCACGAGTGTGGCGATGTGGTGCGCGCGGTCGGCGGCGTAGAGCAGCGCTTCTGCGCGAGGAGCGATGTCGCCGCGGTGGTGCAGCACGATGTCTCGCACGAGTCGCCCCACCTCGGTGCCGCCGGGCTCGCGAGTGCGCACGACGGTGCGTCCGGCACCGGTCAGCCACTCCTCCAGACGCACCGCCTGCGTCGTCTTGCCCGAGCCGTCGCCGCCCTCGAGGGTGATCCAGAGCCCGGGCCGGGTGTCGCCTGTCACTTCTTCGCGGTGGTCTTGCGCGTCGTCGTGCGGCGCGCGGTCGCGCGCTTGGGCGCCGGCCCCTTGGCGCGCTTGTCGGCGAGAAGCTGCTTCGCGCGTTCGAAGTCGACGTCGTCGACGGTCTCGCCGCGCGGGATGGTCGCGTTCGTCTCACCGTCGGTGACATACGGACCGAAGCGACCGTCGCGCACCCGGATGGGCTTGCCGCTGACCGGGTCGGCGTCGAACTCCTTGAGCGCGCTCGAGGCGCGGCGCGCGCCGTACTTGGGCTGCGCGTAGATCTCGATCGCCTGCTCGAGGGTGACGTCGAAGATCTGCTGCTCGCTCTCCAGGGAGCGCGAGTCGGTGCCCTTCTTCAGGTACGGGCCGTAGCGGCCGTTCTGTGCGGTGATCTCGTCGCCGCTCTCGGGGTCGGTGCCGACGGTGCGGGGCAGCTCGAGCAGTCGCAAAGCCGTGTCGAGGTCGACGGTGTCGACCGACATGCTCTTGAACAGCGACGCGGTGCGCGGCTTCGGCGCGGCATCCTTCTTGGTGGTCTTCTTCTTCGTCTCGACCACTTCGCCGGTCGCGGTGTCGACCTCAGGGTCGGCCTCGGGCTCGAGCTCCTGCACGTAGGGGCCGTATCGGCCGTCCTTCACGACGATGAGCTTGCCGTTCGCGGGGTTCTCGCCGAGCACACGGTCACCGGCGACGGGCGCGTCGATGAGCTCCTGCACCTTGTCGGGGGTGAGCTCGTCGGGCGCGAGGTCGTCGGGCACGTTGACGATCCGGGCCTTCGTGTCGGGCGCGGCATCCGGGTCGGTGACCTCGATGTAGGGCCCGTACTTGCCGAACCGGAGCGTCGCCATGTCGGTGAGGCGGGTCGAGTTGAGCTCGCGCGCGTCGATGTCGCCGAGGTTGTCGACGATGTGGCGCAGACCCACGTGGTTCTCGGAGCCGAAGTAGAACTCGCGCAGCCATTCCTCGCGGCGCTGTTCGCCGCGTGCGATCGCGTCGAGGTCGTCTTCGAGGGCGGCGGTGAAGTCGTAGTCGACGAGGTCGGCGAAGTGCTGCTCGAGCAGCCGCACGACGCTGAAGGCGAGCCAGCTGGGCACCAGGGCCTGGCCGCGCTTGGTGACGTAGCCGCGTTCGAGGATCACATCGATGATGCTCGCGAAGGTCGACGGGCGTCCGATGCCCTTCTCCTCCAGCGCCTTGACGAGCGAGGCTTCGGTGTAGCGGGGCTTGGGGCTCGTGGAGTGGCCCTTGGCCTCGACGTCGCTGGTGGTGAGCACGTCGCCGACGGCGAGGGCGGGGAGCGACTGGTCGTCTGCCTTGTCGCCGTCGTTGCGCTTCTCGTCGCGGCCCTCCTCGTAGGCCTCGAGGAAGCCCTTGAAGGTGTAGACGGTGCCGGATGCGGTGAACTCGAGCTTCTTGGATGCCGCGGCAACCGCGAGGGTCACGGTCGTGGTCTCGTACTTCGCGTCGGACATCTGGCTGGCGACAGTGCGCTTCCAGATGAGGTCGTAGACGCGCTGCTCGTCGCGGTCGAGGGACCCCGAGATCGACGCCGGCGTGCGGAAGTGCTCACCCGACGGGCGGATCGCCTCGTGCGCCTCCTGCGCGTTCTTGCTCTTGCTGGCGTAGGTGCGCGGGTTCGCGGGAACGGCGCGATCACCGTAGAGAGCGACGGCCTGCTCGCGCGCCGCCTGCACCGCCTGCGTCGAGAGGGCGGTGGAGTCGGTGCGCATATAGGTGATGTACCCCTTCTCGTAGAGACGCTGCGCCACGCTCATCGTGTGCTTCGCGCTCATCGAGAGCTTGCGACCGGCCTCCTGCTGCAGGGTCGAGGTGGTGAAGGGCGCGCGGGGGCTGCGGGTGCCGGGCTTCGCGTCGACGCTGATGACGGATGCCTCACCCACGCCCTCGACCGCGATGGCGAGCGCGCGCGCGTCGGCCTCGGTGAGCACGACGACGGCCTTGGTCAGTGTGCCGCGGTCGTCGAAGTCGCCGCCGCGGGCGAGCGGGGCGCCGTCGATGCGGGCGAGCCGGGTCGTGAACGAGCTGCCCGACGCGGTCGCGAGGGCTTCGATGTCCCAATAGCTGGCGGACACGAACGCCATGCGCTCGCGCTCGCGGTCGACGACGAGGCGGGTGGCGGCGGACTGCACCCGGCCGGCGCTGAGCGCCTGCCCCTGGGTGCCGCTGCCGACCTTGCGCCACAGCACCGGCGAGACGTCCCAGCCGTAGAGGCGGTCGAGCACGCGGCGGGTCTCCTGCGCGTCGACGAGCGCGAGGTCGAGCTCGCGGGTGTTCTCGGCGGCCTTGCGGATCGCGTCCTTGGTGATCTCGTGGAACACCATGCGCTTGACGGGGACCTTGGGCGAGAGCACCTCGAGCAGGTGCCAGGCGATGGCCTCCCCCTCGCGATCCTCATCGGTGGCGAGCAGAACCTCGTCGGCGGACTTGAGGGCGCGCTTCAGATCGGCGACCGTCTTGGTCTTGCGCTCGCTGACCACATAGAAGGGGTCGAAGCCGTTGTCGACGTCGATCGAGTACTTGCCGTACGCGGCCTTCTTCTCGGCCGGGATGTCCTTCTTGCTCGCGAGGTCGCGGATGTGACCGACCGAGCTGAGCACCTCGTAGCCGTCGCCGAGATAGCCCTGGATCGAGGTCATCTTGGTCGGCGACTCCACGATGACGAGCTTCTTGCCGCTCTCCGTCTTGGCGGTCTTGCCCTGTGCCACTCACGGTCCTTTCGTCGATGCACACCATACACACCCGGCGGCCGGTGCTCTCTGAGGGGCGTCGATGACCGTTGCCCGCACTCACGCCCGGCTCAGGGGGCCACGACCTGCGGCGGCCCGGCCCGTGCGGTGGCGGAGATCTGGAACGCACCGAAGTCCGCCCCGATTCCCACCGTCGCGATGAGGCCGTCGATCGTGCAGGTGCGCACCTCGGCGCGGTGGGCGCGGGCGAGCCGTTCGGCGAGTGCGCAGGGCTCGCCGGCGACGGCGCCGCTCGCGCCGTCCGCCGCGGCGAGCGCGGCCGCGTCGGCGGCGACGACCGCGCGCTGACGCGCCGCCGTCGCCGCGCCGGCCGTCACGAGGGCCGTCGCGATCGTCGCGACGGTGACGGCGCCGGCCAGAGTGACGATCGCCCCCGGCATGTCACCACCCGCTCTCGAGCGCGCACGACCGCGCCGACATCGTGAGGCCCGGCAGCGCGCTCGGCGCGGACGCCACCACGCACACCAGCCCCTCTGCCCGACTGACCTGCATGCTGGCCCTCCCCTCCGCGTGCGCCACCGTGCTCTGCGCCCGGTCGACGCTCTCACCGCGGGCTAGCAGTCGGGCGGCGTCGGCCGCGGCATCCTGCAGTCGCACCTGAAGCGATGCCGCAGCGAGCCCCCCGACGCACAGGGTGACGACGAGCACGAGAGCGGGGAGGGCGACGGCGAGTTCCGCAGCGACTGCCCCCTCGTCGCCGCGCACCGGCCGCGGCATGCGCGCCGAGGTCGACCGGTCGCGCGGGCGCGTCGCCTGCCGTCGCACCGCCCGACGGCACCCTGGCCCGAACCCTCGGGTCGGCGGCACCGCTCACCCGACCGTCAGTGCACGGCGGACGAGATCCTCCAGGATGCCGCGCACCTCATCCGAACGCATGATCGCGACCAGCAGGCCGGCGAACGCGACCGCGGCGGCGGTTGATCGGTTAGGGCATACTTCTGCCTATGAGCACCCGCGCCGCCATCTACGCCCGCCAGTCCGTCGCCGCTGACGAACGCCTCGCCCGCGATCAACGCCGTAGGGGCCGCGCTGCAGTGGATCTGGGGCAACGTGATCTCGCCCGTCGCCGGCTTCATCGGCGGCGCCTTCCAGACGATCGGCGACACGGTGCGGACGATCTTCGGCGGGATCGGCGACTTCATCGGCGGGGTCTTCCGCAACATCGTGGGCGTGATCCGAGGGCCGATCAATACCGTGATCGGCTTTCTGAATCAGGCCATCGACGGTGCGAACGTCGTCGGCGGCGCCTTCGGGGTCAAGATCGGCCATATCCCGATGCTGGCGACCGGTGGCACGATCACCGGGTCGGGCTCGGTGATCGTGGGCGAGCGCGGCCCCGAGCTGCTGAACCTGCCCACCGGGGCGTCGGTCGTTCCGCTCGACGGGTCGGTGTCGGTGGCCGGTGGTAAGGGCGACACCGTCAACAACTACGACATCACGATCAACGAGGCGACGGACCCCCTCGGGGTCGAGGGCCGCATCGCGGCGTCGCTGCGGAAGTTCAAGGGGTGACGATGGGCAAGAAGCGAGATCGCGAGGTCACCGCCGCCAAGGTAATGCGCGAGGAAGAATGGGCCTACGACCGTCGCAACGAGCGACTGTCGTTCCGAGCGATGCGCGAGCTATCGGCCCTGCCGGTCGCGCAGGGCGGGCTCGGCTACGCGCTGAGTGAGATCACGCTGAAGTCGCGCAGCGACGCCTACTTCGCGCGGCTGCGGGATCATCTCGCCGCCGGCGTCGTCGAGCGTCGCCAGCGACAGCAGGACGAACTCGACGCGCTCGGCCGCATGGCGCGCGCTGCGCTCGGGAAGGCCGCTGAGTCGGGCACGATCGACCGCGAGGCGTTCCGACTGCTGCTCGACGTGCAGAAGCGCGAGGCGGCCTTGTACGGGCTCGACGCGCCTACGCAGGCACAGGTCGAGATCGTCTCGAAGGATGCGATCACGGCCGAACTCGAAGAAA
>NZ_MKSL01000011.1:0-46157 GCF_001897265.1 Microbacterium sp. 71-23 | reverse complement strand
CTGTCGGGGGCACGAGTGGGCGGGCACGGGTGGGCGGGCACGGGTGGGCGGGCACGGGTGGGCGGGCACGGGTGGGCGGGCACGGGTGGGTGGGCACGGGTTCAGATGACGCCTCCGCCGCTGGCCAGCACGCCGAGGATCATCGGCGCCACCCCCAGCAGGAGGAAGGCGGGCAGCGTGCACACCCCGAGGGGCAGCAGCAGCGCCGACCCCAGCCGCGCCGCGCGCTCCCGCCCGTCCGTGCGGGCGAGGCGTCGCTGACGCGCGGCCTGCGCGCGCAGCAGCTCCGCGGCCGGCACGCCCGCGCGCATGGACAGCTCGAGCGCCCGCACGGTCTCGACGGTGACCGGATGCCCCGCCTCGGCCGCCGCGCGCCGTGCAGCATCGAGCGATGTGCCGCCCGACAGCGCGATGGCGACGAGGTCGGCGTCGATGCCGGCCACCCCGGCAGCCGGCTGCGCGCGGGCGACGAGGCGCCGTGTCCAGCGGCGGGCGAGGAGCATCAGCGCGACACCGGCGAGGAGGCACGCGATGCCGATCGGCGAGCGCACGACAGCGGACAGGTCGAATCCGAGAGTAAGGGACAGCAGCACGGCGACGGCGGGCAGCCATGCCACCAGCCGCGCGGTCGCGACCGGTTCCGCCAGGGCCACCGCGATCTCGTCGCGCACCTCGTCGGCGTCGCGCACCGCCGTCGCGGCATCGCGCAGTGTGACCGCGAGCGGCGCGCCCACCGTGATGGCAACCTGCCACACCGCGGCGAGCGGCGCCCACTGGTCTCCGAGTCGCGCCAGCGCGACGGCGCGGTCGCCACCGTCGGTGAGCGGTGCGAGATCGCGCGCGCCCGCAGCGACGATGTGCTCCCACGCTCGATCGGGGGTCACGCCCGCTTGCAGCAGCACCGCGAGCTGCAGGGCGACATCGGCGGACGAGGACATCGAATCGGGAGCGCGGCGCCGGGAGCCACCGCGCACGGCGCCGATCATGCGACGGGCTCCGCCTCGACGCGCAGTCGCCCCGCCTGGAGGACCGGCACACCCACGGCCCCGACACGGCGGCGGCCCGCGGCATCCCGTTCGAGGAAGACCACCGCATCGATCGAGCTCGCGACCTGTCTCGCGAGCGCCGCGTCGTCGAGTCCGGCGAGAGCACCCAGCGCCTCGAGTCGGGCGGCGACGTCGCCGATGCCGTTGGCGTGCACGGTGCCCGCGCCGCCGTCGTGGCCGGTGTTGAGCGCCGTGAGCAGTTCTCGCACCTCGGCTCCGCGACACTCGCCCACGACCAGCCGATCGGGCCGCATGCGCAGCGCCTCGCGCACCAGTCGGTCGAGACCGATCGCACCGGCGCCCTCGAGATTGGCCTGCCGGGATTCCAGGCGAACGTGATGCGGGTGCTCGAAGGAGAGCTCGGCGACATCCTCGATCGTGACGATACGTTCGGTCACCGGTACGGCCGCCAGCATCGCGGCGAGCAGTGTCGTCTTACCGCTCCCCGCGGCGCCCGCGATGAGCACGTTGCGGCGGTGAGCGACGAGATCGTCGAGCCGAGACCGCTGCGCGGGGCCGAACATCCCGCCACGCTGGAGATCGTCGAGGGTGGGCGACTCGAACCGTCGCGCCCGGATCGAGACCACCGCGCCGTCGACAGCGAGCGGTGGCAGTACGGCATGCACGCGCAGACCGCCGGCGACGCGCACATCGATGCAGGGCGTCGCGTCGTCGATGTGACGACCGCCCAACGCGATGAGATGCACGGCAAGTGCACGGGCGTCCTCGGCGCTGAGTCGCACCCCCTTCTCGTGCACGGCGCCATCGCCACGATCGACGAAGACCCCGTCGCCGCCGTTGACGAAAACGTCGGTCACGGCAGGGTCGGCGATCAGCGGCGCCAGCACCCCGAACTGCGCGATCGGGCGCCCGGGCGCCAGGTCAGCGGATGCCATGGGTGCCGCGGACGAGGGCCGGGCGACGAAGAGCTGCTGCACACCGGCGACGTTAGAAAGACGCGGATGCCGCGGCATCCTGCCCGCTCGCATCGGTGGAGCATCGAGCGATCCCGAGTCGGCCGCCGCGCCTGGGGAGGAATCCGGGGGGATGTGAGACGCAACATCGCCGCCCTTCGGGTAAAAGGCGGCGATGTCCTGGCGGGAGGCGGCGCCCTGGGGGAAGGGCGCCGCCTCGCACGCCACCTTGCATTGGGGGTTGCGGGTGACATGCAGAACGCGCGAACGCGTTCCGAAGCACACCTTACGCAACCTCAGGCATCGTGCCAAACCCGGGCGCCCCGCAACCTCGCGCAACGTTCGGCACCCGAGCGTGTCGCGGCGCGGTGCTATACACAATGTGGACCTTCGTCCCTCTCGACGGCACGCAAAGGAGCGAGCAATGAGTCAGATCGACAGCCTTCTTCACGAGGACCGGCACTTCGCGCCCGCCGCTTCCTTCCGCGCCCAGGCCGTGGGCACCGCGGAGCTCTACGAACGCGCCGCAGCCGACCGCGAGGGCTTCTGGGCCGAGCAGGCGCGGGAGCTCGTGCACTGGCACCGCCCCTTCACGCAGGTGCTCGACTGGACCAACCCGCCGTTCGCGGAATGGTTCGCCGACGGCGAGCTGAACGTCGCCTACAACTGCCTCGACCGGCATGTCGAGGCAGGCAACGGCGCCCGCGTCGCCCTCTATTGGGAAGGCGAGCCGGGAGACTCCCGCCAGGTGACGTACGCCGAGCTCACCGACGAGGTCAAGCGACTCGCCAACGTGCTCGGCGACCTCGGCATCGGCCGCGGCGACCGCGTCGCGATCTACCTGCCGATGATTCCAGAGGCGGTCGCGGCCATGCTCGCGGTCGCCCGCGTGGGAGCGATCCACTCCGTGGTGTTCGGCGGGTTCTCCGCCGACAGCCTGCGCGCCCGCATCGACGACGCCGGAGCAAAGCTCGTGATCACCGCCGACGGCGGCTGGCGCAAGGGCAAGGTCTCACCGCTGAAGCCCGCCGTCGACCAGGCACTCGCCGACCGCGGATCCGGGGCGCAGGAGACCGTCGAGCACGTGCTCGTCGTCAAGCGCGGCGACAATCCCGTCGACTGGGCCGAAGGGCGCGACATCTGGTGGCATGAGGCCGTGCCCGCGGCATCCGCCGATCATGAGGCGCAGCCGTTCCCCGCCGAGAACCCGCTGTTCATCCTCTACACGTCGGGTACCACCGGGAAGCCGAAGGGCATCCTGCACACGTCGGGCGGGTACCTCACGCAGGCGACCTTCACCAACAAGGTCGTGCACGACATCCACCCCGAGACGGATGTCTACTGGTGCACCGCCGACATCGGCTGGATCACAGGCCACTCCTACGTCACGTACGGTCCGCTCTCCAACGGCGCGTCGCAGGTGCTCTACGAAGGAACTCCCGAATCACCCGAGCCCGGCCGCTGGTGGGCGCTGGTCGAGAAGTACAAGGTGAGCGTGCTCTACACGGCGCCCACCGCCATCCGCTCGTTCATGAAGCAGGGCCGGCAGATCCCCCAGCAGTACGACCTGTCGAGCATCCGGGTGCTCGGGTCGGTGGGCGAACCCATCAACCCCGAGGCTTGGATCTGGTACCGCGAGATCATCGGCGCTGACGAGGCCCCGATCGTCGACACGTGGTGGCAGACCGAGACCGGGGCCATCATGATCTCCGCACTGCCCGGCGTCACCGAGACCAAGCCCGGTTCGGCGCAGGTGCCGATCCCCGGCGTCTCGATCGACGTCGTCGACGAGAGCGGCGCCCACGTCGGCAACGGCAACGGCGGACTGCTCGTGATCACCGAGCCGTGGCCGTCGATGCTGCGCGGCATCTGGGGCGACCCCGAGCGGTTCGTCGAGACCTACTGGGAGAAGTTCGCCGACCAGGGGTACTACTTCGCGGGAGACGGCGCGCGCCTCGACGACGACGGCGACATCTGGCTGCTCGGCCGTGTCGACGACGTGATGAACGTCTCGGGCCACCGGCTCTCCACCGCCGAGATCGAGTCGGCTCTGGTCGCGAACGAGGCCGTCGCCGAGGCTGCGGTCGTCGGAGCGAGCGACGAGACCACCGGCCAGGCTGTCGTCGCATTCGTCATCATCAAGGAGAACTACCTCAAACAGCACTCCCCCGATGGGCTCGCCGGCACACTGCGCGGGTGGGTGGGCGAGCAGATCGGTCCGATCGCGCGCCCGCGTGACGTCTACATCGTGGGCGAGCTGCCCAAGACCCGTTCCGGCAAGATCATGCGCCGTCTGCTCCGGGATGTCGCGGAGGGCCGCGAGGTCGGCGACACCACGACGCTCGCCGACACGGCGGTGATGAGCGTCATCTCGGCGCAGGTGCGCTGACACGCCCTATATAGAGGAGGGGTCGGCGCACAGGCGCCGACCCCTCCTCTCGCGTGTGCGCTCAGGCGAGAGTGAAGACGACCTCGACCTCGACAGGCGAGTCGAGCGGGAGCACGGGAACACCGACGGCGGATCGCGCGTGGCGGCCGGCCTCACCGAACACCTCGCCGAGCAGCTCGCTCGCTCCGTTGATGACGCCCGGCTGGCCGGTGAACTCCGGCACCGACGCAACGAAGCCGGTGACCTTCAGCACACCCGTGAGCTTGTCGACTCCCCCCACGACCGCTGCCGCGGCGGCGATCGCGTTCAACGCGGACTGGCGGGCATAGGAGGCCGCATCTGACGCCGGCACGAGGCCGTGGCCGTCTCCGACTTTGCCGGTGGCCGGCAGCGCACCCGACACGAACGGCAGCTGACCGGCCGTGTAGACGAGGTCGCCGTGCACCTTGGCGGGCACGTAGGCCGCCACCGGAGGGACGACCTCCGGCAGCTCGAGTCCGAGCTCGGCGAGGCGGGCACTGATGGTCATCGGTCTTCTCCTTCGAAACGCTGCGCGGCCTCGGCGGCGGCCGCGAGTCCCACGTTGGCTGCGGCATCCGTCGTCACGGGCCGCTTGAAGTAGGCGACGAGGCCCCCCTCGGGTCCCGTCACCACCTGAACGAGCTCCCACCCATGCTTGCCCCAGTTGTTGAGGATCGCGGCGGTGTTGTGGATCAGCAGGGGCGTGGTGAGGTACTCCCACGTGGTCATGAGGCTCCGTCGGGTCGTGGTCGGGCGCGCACGGGCGCGGGCCTGCAAGGCTTCGCCCAGCATCCTGGCTTACGATCAAGCCTATGCCTGCATCGAAAACCACGGGTGGTGGTCTGCTTGCCGGACTCGCCGGACTGATCGGACTCAGCGCCGTCGCTGGAGTCCTCATCGCCGCCACGGTCACCCCCGCGATCGCGGTCACCTCGGCCACCGCATCGGGTGCGATCAACATGTTCGAGGATCTCCCGTCGAACCTCGACATCCAGACCCTGATGCAGCCGACGGTCTTCTACGCGAAGGACCCGTCGACTGGCCAGTACACCGAGATGACCTCGTACTACACCCAGAACCGCACGCCGGTGACGTACGACGAGGTGGCGCCGGTGATGTACCAGGCGATCCTCTCGAGCGAGGACCCGCGGTACTACGAGCACGGCGGGATCGACCTGATCGGCACCACGCGCGCGCTGCTCTCGAACATCCAGGGCAACAACGTGCAGGGTGGATCCTCGATCAGCCAGCAGTACGTGAAGAACGTGCTCGTGCAGAACTGCTACTCGACGGCGACGAACGACGCCGATGTGCAGAAGTGCTACAACGACGCCACCAACTCGTCGGGCGGCAGCGGCATCCAGCGCAAGCTGCAGGAGATGCGCTACGCCATCGCACTCGAGCAGAAGTATTCCAAGAACGACATCCTCGTCGGCTACCTGAACATCTCGAACTTCGGCGGGCAGACGTACGGTATCGAGGCGGCAGCCGAGCGCTACTTCGGCGTGCACGCCAAAGACCTGAACCTCGAGCAGGCGGCGACCCTCGCGGGCATGGTGCAGAATCCGAACACCTACCGCATCGACCAGCCCGCCAGCACGACCAACGGCGACGCAAACCACTACGCGCTCACCAAGCAGCGGCAGACCTACGTTCTCGACCGCATGCTGATCGACGGCAAGATCTCGCAGGCCGATCACGACAAGGCCGTGTCCGACCCGATCATCCCCACGATCACCACCCCGAAGACGGGATGCGCGGCGAGTTCCGCGCCCTACTTCTGCAAGTACGTGCAAGACGTCGTCTCCAACGACCCGGCGTTCGGCTCCACCCCCGAGGAGCGCGCCGCGAAGCTGCAGAAGGGTGGCCTGAAGATCTACACCACGATCGACATGAACCTGCAGAACTCCGCGCAGGGCTCGATGTCGAAGTACGTGCCGGCGACGATGGCCGGCATCGACCTCGGGTCGACGTCGGTCACGATCGAGCCGTCCACGGGACGCGTGCTCTCGATCACGCAGAACACGAACTACAGCGAATCCGATTCGGCCGGATCAACGCCCGGCACTTCCAGCCTCGTCTACGCCGGAAACTCGACGTATGGCAAGTCGGGCGGATTCCCCGCGGGCTCGACCTTCAAGATCTTCACCCTGGTCTCCTGGCTCGAAGCGGGGAACTCGGTCAATCAGGTCATCGACGGCCGCAACCGGGTGTTCAAGAACATCCCCACCTGCAACGGCACCTGGACCAACGCGAACAACGAGACGATCGGAAACTTCGAGGGCCAGGGCATGATCGGCACGCCGATGCAGTTCACGGCCGCGTCGATCAACTCGGGCTTCCTCGCGATGGCCTCGAAGATCGGGCTGTGCCCGATCGCGCAGACTGTCGCCAAGATGGGCGTCACATTCGGCAACGGCAAGCCGATTCCGATGGACTACGGCACCGAGGTCATCGGCGTCGACAACGTGTCGCCGATGGCGATGGCCGAGGCGTTCGCGACCGTCGCGAACAACGGCATCTACTGCAGCCCGACGGTCATCGACAAGGTGACGGATGCCTCGGGCACCGAGCTCGCCAAGCCTGCCTCCAACTGCTCCCAGGTCATCGACCCGAATGTCGCGGCCACCGCGGCCTACGCCCTGCAGGGCGTGATGCGCGGAGGAACCGGTACGGGCGGAAATCCGTACGACGGCACCCCGCTGCTCGGCAAGACGGGTACGAACGAGCAGACGCACACGTGGCTGATCGAGTCGTCGACCAAGGCGACGACAGCGGTGTGGGTCGGCAACGCGAACGGCTTCTCGAACCTCTTCCACCTTTCGACCGGCGGAAGGCAGCTCTCCAACCTGCGCTACGTCCTGGCGAAGGAGATTCAGGGCGCGGCCGACAAACTCTACGGCGGCGACGCCTTCCCGGCGCCCGACCCCAACCTCACGAAGCAGGTCATGTCGACACTGCCGAACGTGGTGGGTCTGACGGTCGACCAGGCCACGCAGCAGCTGCAGACCGCCGGCTTCAACGTGCAGACCGGCACCCCGGTGGACTCGACGGTCGCCGCCGGCCTCGTCGCCCAGCAGGATCCGGCCGCGGGCCAGGTCGCCGGAGGCACCACCGTGACGCTGTCGCCGAGCACCGGCAACGCACCCGCGGTTCCGATTCCAGGGGTGAGCGGACAGTCGCCGTCGCAGGCGCAGGCGACGCTGAGCAGCGCGGGCTTCACAAACGTGAGTTTCGCGAACCCGGCCATCTGCTCCACGCCGAACGCCAAGGCGAGCGGCACCAGCCCCGGCGCCGGCCAGTCGGCACGCCCGAGTGACCCGATCGCGATCACCTGCACCCCCGCCAGCGGCGGCGGATCGGGTGGCGGCGGCTCGGGTGGCGGCGGCTCCGGCGGCACCGGCAGCGGATGACGCCGACCACCACCCGCACTGCCCTGATCGCGCTCGGCGCGGTCGGGGCAGCGGGCGCCGCCGCGGCGGTGTGGGGAACGAGCGTCGAGCGTTTCCTGTTCACCGTTCGCACGCACACGGTGGCGATCCTGCCGCCGGGAGCGCCGGCGATCCGCGTCCTGCACCTGTCCGACCTGCACATGGCACCGTGGCAGCGTGCCAAGCAGAGGTGGGTCGCGGGTCTCGACGATCTGCGCCCGGATCTCATCGTGAACACGGGTGACAACCTGGGCCATCCCGAGGGCCTCGATGGCGTGCGTGCTGCTCTGTCGGCGTTCGGCGGAATCCCCGGCGTGTTCGTGCACGGGTCGAACGATGTCCACGCCCCTGCGCCGCGCAACCCGTTCCGATACTTCACGGGGCCCTCGAAACGCCATGTACGGGAGGAGCGCATCGACACCGATGCCCTTGATCGCTTCCTGCGTGACGACCTGGGCTGGCAGGACCTCAACAACGCCGCCTCGAGCATCGACGTGGCGGGGCTTCGCGTCGACGCGTTCGGTGTCGACGACGCACATCGACACTGGGACGACCTCGCCGCGCTCCCCCCGCTGCGCGAGGCGCAGCGCACCGCGGGAGTCGCCGACCTGACCCTCGGCGTCACCCACGCGCCCTATCGTCGCGTGCTCGACGTGTTCGACGACCTCGGTGCCGACGCGATCTTCGCGGGCCACACGCACGGCGGACAGGTGCGCATCCCGTTCGCCAAGAACGCCCTCGTCGCCAACTGCGACATCCCCCTCGACCAGGCGCGCGGCCTCAGCGCCTGGACGCATCACGGCCGCACGGTTCCCCTGAACGTGAGCGCCGGACTCGGCCAGTCGATCTACGCGCCGGTGAGATTCGGATGCCGCCCCGAGGCCTCGCTGCTCACTCTCGTGCCCGCGCCCGATTCGTCGCAGGCCGCGGCGACGGGGTAGACTCGGAGGGTTGCCACGGGGTGTGGCGCAGCTTGGTAGCGCGCGTCGTTCGGGACGACGAGGCCGCAGGTTCAAATCCTGTCACCCCGACTGCAGAGGGCTCCGCCGGAATGACGGAGCCCTCGTCATATCCAGAAACGGAGACCACATGTCCGCGCCCCGGCTCGTCGCCTTCGATCTCGATGACACTCTCGCGCCCTCGAAGAGCGCGATCGATCCGCGCATCGGCGATCTGCTCGTCGCCCTCGCCCAGCGTGTGGAGGTCGCGATCATCTCGGGCGGCCAGCTGGGCCAGTTCCGCGCGCAGGTGGTCGAGAAGCTGCCGGATGCCGCGTCGACGGTGTTCGATCGCTTCCACCTGATGCCCACCTGCGGCACCCAGTACTACCGGTTGAACGCCGACGGCATCGAGACGATCTACGCCCACGCGCTGAGCGACGATGAGAAGTCTCGGGCGCTGGCGGCGGTGCAGGAGGAGGCGGAGCGTCTCGGCCTGTGGGAGGCGGAGCCCTGGGGCCCGATTCTCGAGGACCGCGGCTCGCAGATCACGTTCTCCGCCCTCGGACAGCAGGCTCCCCTCGACGCGAAGATGGCGTGGGATCCGACCGGCGAGAAGAAGAATGCGCTGCGCGAGGCCGTCGCCGCCCGCATCCCCGATCTCGAGGTGCGTTCGGGCGGCTCGACGTCCGTCGACATCACCCATCGCGGCATCGACAAGGCCTACGGCATGGCGCAGCTCGCGACGCAGACCGGCATCTCGCTCGATGAGATGCTGTTCGTCGGCGACCGACTCGACCCGGACGGCAACGACTACCCGGTGCTCGCCCTCGGCGTCGCCTGCCAGGCGGTCGAGGGCTGGGAGGACACCGCCGTGTTCCTCGAGCAACTCATCCCCACCCTCCCCGACGCGCGCTGACGCTCCCGCCGCGCTCACCCCGGCGCCACGGCGACCGCCCTCGCCGTCCCCGGGCGGCGCTACGCTGACGACGTGACCGCTCTCGCCTGGGTTCTGACCGTCGCCGGCGTCGTGAGCGCCGCCTGCTGGGTGCTGTCGCTGATCACGAAAGACACCTCGTGGGTCGACCGCATCTGGTCGGTCGTCCCGGTCGTCTACGTGTGGATCTTCGCGGGCTTCGCGCTCGGCACCGGCGTCGACGCCACGCGTCTCGTCGTGATGGCTGTGCTCGTCACCCTCTGGGGCGCTCGCCTCACGTTCAACTTCGCCCGCAAGGGCGGCTACACCGGCATGGAGGACTACCGGTGGGCGATCCTTCGGGCGCGCATGTCGCCGGGCCAGTTCCAGGCGTTCAACCTGTTCTTCATCGTCCTGTACCAGAACGCTCTGCTCGTGCTCATCACCCTTCCGGCCGTCGTCGCCCTCGCGTTCCCCGCACCGTTCACCGGGTGGGATGCCGCGTGGTCGCTGCTGTTCCTGCTGTTCCTCGTGGGCGAGTTCACCGCCGACCAGCAGCAGTGGAAATTCCACCAGCGCAAGCGCGCCGCGGGCGGCACCCTGTCCCCCGGCTTCGTCGACACCGGCCTCTTCCGCTACAGCCGCCACCCCAACTTCTTCTGCGAGCAGGCCCAGTGGTGGATGCTATATCTGCTCGGCGCGACGGCGGCCGCGGCATCCGGAGTCTCGTTCTGGGGCGGCGCGCTCAACTGGTCGATCATCGGAGCGGCGCTGCTGACGGTGCTGTTCATCGGGTCGACCGTGTTCACCGAGTCGATCACGTCGGAGAAGTACCCGGCGTACGCCGACTACCGCCGGCGCACCTCGATGCTTGTGCCGTGGCCGCCGCGGCGGGCGTCAGCCGAGCAGCCCGCCTGACTCGCGCAGATAGCACTCCGCGCACATCGACTCGTAGGTGACCCGCTCGCTCGACAGCTCGTCGATCGCAACCTGATCGCCGTCGAACACGAACCGGCCGCCGACCAGCCGCGCGTTGAACAGCGCCTTGCGGCCGCAGCGGCAGATGGTCTTCAGCTCCTCCAGGCTGTGGGCGAGCTCCATCAGACGCCGCGACCCCGGGAACGCGTGCGTCTGGAAGTCGGTGCGGATGCCGTAGGCGAGCACCGGCACGCCGTCGAGCACCACGATGCGCAGCAGATCGTCGACCTGCTCCCGCGTGAGGAACTGCGCCTCGTCGATCATCAGGCACGCCACATCGCGGTTCTCGGGCACCAGGGTCGACTCGGCCTCGGCGTGCACGCGCGCGCGGTGCTGCGCGAAGATCGCCCGGATGTCGTCCTCCGGCCGCACGAGGAAGTCGACCGGGCGGGTGACGCCCAGACGGCTCGAGATGCGGTCGGCGTCCTTCGTGTCGATCTCGGGCTTGGCCAGCAGCACGGTCTGGCCGCGCTCCTCATAGTTGTAGGCGGCTTGCAGCAGCGCCGTCGACTTTCCGGAGTTCATCGCTCCGTAGCGGAAGTAGAGCTTCGCCACGCCCGCGTCAGACCGAGATGGACAGGTCGCCGGCCGTGCGCGCGAGAGTCTCGCGCGCGAGCTCCGGCTTGTCGTTCAGCGTCTCGCCGTAGGTCGGGATCAGCTCGGTGAGCTTCGGCTGCCATCCGGCGATGCGGTCGGGGAAGCACGTCTTCAGCAGGTTCAGCATGATCGCGACCGCCGTCGAGGCGCCGGGCGATGCCCCCAGCAGGCCCGCGATCGAGCCGTCGCCGGCCGAGACCACCTCGGTGCCGAACTGCAGCTTGCCGCCGACCATCACCTGCGCGCGCTGGCCCGCGTTCAGCAACTCCCAGTCCTTCGCGTCGGCGGTGGGCATGAACGCCTGCAGGCTCTTCATCTTGCCCTTGTGCGTCTTCAGCAGCTCGCTGACCAGGTACTTCACGAGGTCGAGGTTCGTCGCGCCCACCTTCAGCATGCTGAACAGGTTCGACGGACGCACCTGGGCGACGATGTCCCAGCGGGACCCGGTCTTCAGGAACTTGGGGCTGAACGTCGCGAACGGGCCGAACAGCAGGGAGGTCTCGCCGTCGACGACGCGGGTGTCGAGGTGCGGCACCGACATCGGCGGGGCGCCCACCGACGCCTGCGAGTAGACCTTCGCGCGGTGCTTCGCGACCACGTCGGGGTTGCTCGTCTTCAGCCACTGGCCCCCGATGGGGAACACGCCGTATCCCTTGATCTCGGGGATGCCCGACTTCTGCAGCAGCTTGATCGCCCAGCCGCCGGCGCCGACGAACACGAACCGCGCGTTCACCCGCGCCGGAGCACGCCCGACCGTGTGGCGGTAGTCGATGCGCCACGTGCCGTCGGCGAGCTTCTTCAGGTTGCGCACCTCGCGGCCCGTGAGGATGTCGGCGCCCCGCGCCGCCATGCCGTCGAATAGCTGCCGCGTCAGCGAGCCGAAGTCGACGTCGGTGCCGGCCTCGACGCGCGTCGCCGCGAACGGCTCGTCGGCCTTCAGCCGCTTGTCCATGAGCAGCGGGGCCCACTGGTTGATGACGCGCGAGTCGTCGCTGAACTGGATCGTCGAGAACAGCGGCTGCTGCTTCAGCGACTCATACCGGTGACGGAGGTAGGAGACATCCTTCTCGCCGCGCACGAAGGTCATGTGGGGGGTCGCGTTGATGAACGTCGACGGCTCATCGAGGATGCCCTGGTCGATCAGCGACGACCAGAACTGACGGCTCAGCTGGAACTGCTCGTTGATCGAGACCGCCTTCGCCGGGTCGACGGAACCGTCGGCCGCCTGCGGCATGTAGTTCAGCTCGCAGAGCGCGGCGTGCCCGGTGCCGGCGTTGTTCCACGCGTTGGAGCTCTCCTGGGCGACATCGCCCAGACGCTCGAACACCGCGATCTTCCAGTCGGGCTGCAGCTGCTGCAGGAAGGTGCCCAGCGTGGCACTCATGACTCCGCCGCCGATCAGGGCGACATCGAGGGTTTCGCTCACCGTTCGAGTCTAGTTCGCGCGCGCGACCCGCCCTCGCGCGAGGGCCTCGCCGGCCCGTGAAAGTCGGGCGTTCTTGACCGACGCGAAAGGGCCGGATGCCGCGGCATCCGGCCCTTCGAGGCGATCGGGCTCAGGCGGTGACCTGCAGCTTCGCGGCGACGAGCTCGGCGATCTGCACCGCGTTCAACGCGGCACCCTTGCGGAGGTTGTCGTTCGAGATGAAGAGCGCAAGACCCTTGCCCTCGGGCGCCGACTGGTCGGCGCGGATGCGACCCACGTAGCTGGGGTCGGTGCCGGCGGCCTGCAGCGGTGTCGGAACCTCCTCGAGACGCACACCGGGCGCGGCCGAGAGCAGCTCGCGCGCGCGCTCGGGTGTGATGTCACGGGCGAACTCGACGTTGATCGACAGCGAGTGACCGGTGAACACGGGCACGCGCACGCAGGTGCCGGCGACGCGCAGCTCGGGCAGCTCGAGGATCTTGCGGCTCTCGTTGCGGAGCTTCTTCTCCTCGTCGGTCTCGTTCAGACCGTCGTCGACGAGGTTGCCCGCGAACGGGATGACGTCGAACGCGATCGGGGCGACGTACTTCTCGGGCTCCGGGAAGTCGACGGATGCCCCGTTGTGCACGAGGTCGAGCGTGTGGCCCTGCGCGAGCACGCCCTCCACCTGGCCGAGCAGCTCGCGGGCGCCGGCGAGACCCGACCCCGAGACGGCCTGGTAGGTCGAGACGATGAGACGCTCGAGCCCGGCGTCGGCGTCGAGCACCTTCAGCACGGGCATCGCGGCCATGGTCGTGCAGTTGGGGTTCGCGATGATGCCCTTGACGGCCTCGTCGATGGCGTGCGGGTTGACCTCGCTGACGACGAGCGGCACTTCGGGGTCCATGCGCC
This sequence comes from Microbacterium sp. 71-23, assembly GCF_001897265.1. Lineage (NCBI taxonomy): Bacteria > Bacillati > Actinomycetota > Actinomycetes > Micrococcales > Microbacteriaceae > Microbacterium > Microbacterium sp. 71-23. Next base: position 32,610 of record NZ_MKSL01000011.1, on the reverse strand, counting down.
AGGCGCTGGAGTTGTCGATGACGGTGGCGCCCGCTTCGGCGAACCGGGGCGCGTGGGCGCGGCTGCCGGTCGCACCCGCCGAGAAGAGGGCGATGTCGATGCCGGCCGGATCGGCGGTCGCGACATCCTCGATGACGACCGAGACACCCTGGTACTCGACCGACGTGCCGGCGCTGCGCGCCGTCGCGAACAGGCGAAGCTCGCGCACCGGGAAGGCGCGCTCGGCGAGGATCTCGCGCATCACCGTGCCGACCTGGCCAGTGGCGCCCACGACGGCGACGGTGAATCCGGAATCGGAGATGCGGGTCATGCGGGTACCTCGGGTGGGACGGGCGCGCGGAAGTCGCGGGCGGAAGGTTTGCCCGATTCTATCCGGGCGCCGATCCCCCTCGGCGCATGAAGTCGGGCCTCAGCGGCCGGAGCCGGCGTAGACGACGGCCTCGTCGTCACCGTCGAGCCCGTAGGCGGTGTGCACCGCGCGGGCGGCGGCGGCGACATCCGACCCACGCACCACCACGGAGATACGGATCTCGGACGTCGAGATCATCTCGATGTTGATGCCGGCGCTCGACAGCGCGTCGAACAGCGTCGCCGACACACCCGAGTGGCTGCGCATACCCGCACCCACGACCGACAGCTTGCCGATCTGGTCGTCGTGCAGCAGCGCCTCGAAGCCGACCTCCGCCTGGTCGGCGGCGAGGGCGCGGAGGGCCGCCGCGGCATCCGACTTGGGAAGCGTGAACGATATGTCGGTGCGACCGGTGGCGGCGGCCGACACGTTCTGCACGATCATGTCGACGTTCGCGCCCGACTTCGCGACGATCGTGAAGATCTCGGCGGCCTTGCCGGGAACATCGGGCACCCCGACGACCGTGACCTTGGCCTGGCTGAGGTCGGTGGCGACGCCCGCGACGATCGGCTCTTCCATGTGCTCTCCCTGTGCGAGACGCTCGGCACGGGCGTCGGGGCCGAGCACCAACGTCCCTTCGGCCGAGCTGAACGATGACCGGGCGTGGATGGTCACGCCGTGACGACGGGCGTACTCGACCGCCCGGATGTAGAGGACCTTGGCGCCGTTGGCGGCGAGCTCGAGCATCTCCTCGCTCGTGACGACGCCGAGCTTGCGGGCCTTCGGCACGACACGGGGATCGGCGGTGAAGATGCCGTCGACGTCGCTGTAGATCTCGCAGACGTCGGCGCTCAGGGCGGCGGCGAGCGCGACGGCCGTCGTGTCCGACCCGCCACGACCCAGAGTCGTGATGTCGCGGGTGTCGCGGTTGAAGCCCTGGAAGCCCGCGACGATGACGATGGCGCCCTCATCGAGCGCCTCGCGCAGGCGCACCGGGGTGACATCGACGATGCGCGCCGCGCCGTGGGTGGCATCCGTGATCATGCCTGCCTGGCTGCCGGTGAACGAGCGCGCCTCGAAGCCCATCGAGTGGATCGCCATCGCCAACAGCGCCATCGAGATGCGCTCGCCCGACGAGAGCAGCATGTCGAGCTCGCGCGGCGCCGGGATGGGGGCGACCTCGTGGGCGAGGTCGAGCAGCTCGTCGGTCGTGTCGCCCATGGCGCTCACCGCGACGACGACGTCGTGCCCGGCACGCCGCGTGTCGACGATGCGCTTCGCGACCCGCTTGATGCTCTCGGCGTCGGCGACGGACGAGCCGCCGTACTTCTGCACGATCAACGCCACAGTGGAACTCCCGGGAATATGCCTGGCGCACGGATGCCGCGCCCGACCGTCCATTCTAGGCAAGGCCGCATCGCCGATCCGCCATGTGTCCGGCGGGACGGGCCGCGATGCGTCAGACCGCGCGGCGCCCCTCGAAGGCACGCCCGAGCGTGACCTCGTCGGCGTACTCGAGGTCGCCGCCGACCGGGAGGCCCGAGGCCAGTCGGGTGACGGCGATCTGGAGCGTCGTGAGCAGGCGGCTGAGGTAGGTCGCCGTCGCCTCGCCCTCGAGGTTGGGGTTCGTCGCGAGGATGACCTCGGTGACCGTGCCGTCGGCGAGGCGCTGCATGAGCTGCGCGATACGCAGGTCATCGGGACCGACGCCGCCGATCGGGCTGATCGCCCCGCCGAGCACATGGTAGAGACCGCGGAACTCCCGCGTGCGCTCGATCGCCGCGACATCCTTCGCGTCTTCGACGACGCAGATGAGCGTCTGGTCGCGGCGCGGATCGCGGCAGATGGCGCAACGCTCCTGCTCGGAGACGTTGCCGCAGATCTCGCAGAACCGCACCCGCTCGCGGATGTCGACGAGCAGGGTCGCGAGCCGCGACACGTCGAAGCTCGGGGTCTGCAGGATGTGGAACGCGATGCGCTGCGCCGACTTCGGGCCGATGCCGGGGAGACGCCCGAACTCGTCGATCAGCTCTTGGACGATGCCGTCGTACATCAGGCGAACCTCGTCGGCGCCGAATAGGGCTCCTCACCCACGAACCGGGCGTCGAGCAACTGGCGTACGACGGCCTCGCCGTAGCGCTCGGGTCCGGTGGCGACGCGCGGCGTCGGCGGGGCGATGACCGGCGGGGCACCGACGCCGGCGTCGGTGTCGAGCTCGTCGTCGACGTCGTCGTCCTCGTCGACGGCCACCGACGGTGTCGTTGCCGTAGGCGGCAGCACGTCGCCGTCGCGCGGCGGCAGGTCACGGTCGGGCGTCGGCACGGCGTCTTCGGGTTCGTCGTCGACGGCGAACTGCGCGGGAGCGACCGGCTCGGGCGCGATCGGTTGCGGCGCGGGCGGGGCGACCACGGCGCGGGGCGCAGCGGATGCCTCGACCCCGGACGGTGCCTCATCGTCGCCCGGGATCGGAGCCACCGCCCAGTCGGTCACCGAGGCGGCCGCGGCCGCCGATGCCCGGGCCGGCGTCGGACGCTCGCTGCCGGACCTGCGGGACGGCGGTGTGGCGGCGACACCGCCGCGCGGTGCGGGAGGCTCGGGCGCGGACGCACCGTCGGCGGGTCCGTCGCCCTCGTACCGGGCGATGTACTTCACCCGGATGCCGAGCACCCCGGAGATCGCCTGGCGAAGGTCTTCGCTGGGCCCGGCGCCCGCGGTGCGCTTCTTGAACGCCGCGAGGTCGGTCTGCGACGTGAACGCGAGCGTGAGCACATCACCCTCGAGGGACACCACCCGAGCCGACGAGGCGACCAGCCACGAGGTGCGATCGATCGTCTCGAGACGGGCCAGCACCTCGGTCCACGCGTCGCGCACGTGCTCGGTGGTGAGAGGCCCGGTGGGTGCCGCACGCACGGGGGCGACCGGGTCGGTGACGGCGGCGGCTGACGCGACGGGCTCGGTCGGCTCGGTCGCAGGAACGGGCTCGCTCGAAAGGACGGGAGCGGGCTCGCTCGGGCCGGCCGGGGCCGGGGCCGGCTCCGACGCACGAGCGGGTGTCACCGGCGGCGCGGCGGGCGCCGACGCGGCCGCGACGCCTGACACCGCCGCCTCCCCCTGCGTGAGCACGCGAGCGATCATGAGCTCGAGCTGCAGTCGGGGCGATGTCGCGCCGCTCATCTCGTCGAGGGCCGCCACGACCACATCGGCGATGCGCGAGAGCAGTGAGGCACCGAACGTCGTGGCCTGGCGCGACATCCGCTCGATCTCCTCCTCGGACACTCCGCGCAGCACGGCAGTCGCACCCCGACCGACTGCTGCGATGACGATGAGGTCGCGCAGCCGCTCGAGCAGGTCTTCGACGAACCGCCGCGGGTCTTGTCCGGTCTGCACCACGCGGTCGACCGCCGCGAAAGCGGATGCCGCGTCTCCCCCGCCGAGGGCATCGACGATCTCGTCGAGGAGCGCACCGGGCGTGTAGCCGAGGAGGGCGACCGCCCGGTCGTAGGCGACCACGCCGCCCTCGGACCCGGCGATGAGCTGGTCGAGCAGTGAGAGCGTGTCACGGGGCGAGCCGCCTCCGGCACGCACCACGAGCGGCAGCACACCGGCCTCGACCTGCACGCCCTCGCTCTCGCACAGCTGCGCGACGTAGTCGAGCATGGCAGCCGGCGGCACGAGCCGGAACGGGTAGTGGTGGGTGCGCGAGCGGATGGTGCCGAGAACCTTCTCGGGCTCGGTCGTCGCGAAGATGAACTTGACGTGGTCGGGGGGCTCCTCGACGAGCTTCAGCAGCGCGTTGAAGCCCTGCTGGGTGACCATGTGGGCCTCGTCGAGGATGAAGATCTTGTAGCGGTCGCGGGCCGGCGCGAACACGGCCCGCTCACGCAGGTCGCGGGCATCGTCGACGCCGTTGTGGCTCGCCGCGTCGATCTCGACCACATCGAGCGACCCGCCGCCGCCGCGTCCCAGCTCGACACAGCTGTCGCACGTGCCGCACGGGGTGTCGGTCGGGCCCTGCGCGCAGTTCAGGCAGCGCGCGAGGATACGCGCAGAGGTCGTCTTGCCACAGCCGCGCGGACCCGAGAACAGGTAGGCGTGACCGACCCGGTCGCCGCGCAGCGCCGTCATGAGCGGCTCGGTGACCTGCGACTGCCCGATCATCTCGCCGAACGCCTCGGGGCGGTAGCGGCGGTAGAGGGCGGTGGTCACCCCGTCACTCTACGGTGTGGGTGGGACATCAGGCCGGGCCCGCGGCATCCGTCTCGGCGATCGGCGTCGCCCCGGTCACGACCGGGATCGATGTCGTCGGCGTGGGCACGGAGGCCACCAGCAGAGAGCCGTCCTCGCGGCGCGAATCCTTCATGATCTTGCGCAGCGTCGGGCGCCCGGGCTTGACCGGGCCCTGCCCGTCGAGCGCGATCGAGAGCTCCTCACCGCCCGCGATCGTGTACTCGCGACCGCGCACCGTGAAGGTGGCCGAACCCTCGCCCGGCTCCGCGACCACGAGCAGCTCGTCGCGACGGACCGTGATGTCGAGGTGCGTGCCGTGCCAGCGCAGCGCGAAGGCCAGCTCGGGCCAGTCCTTCGGCAGGCGCGGGTCGAACGACAGCTCGCCGTAGTGGTCGCGCATGCCGCCGAACCCGCTCACGAGCGAGGTCCAGACCCCACCGGCGGATGCCACGTGCACGCCGTCCGACGCATTGTGGTGCAGGTCTGCGAGGTCGACGAAGATGCCGTCGAGGAAGTACTCGAGGGCGAGGTCCTGATAGCCGACCTCCGCCGCGAGGATCGACTGCACGACCCCCGACAGCGTCGAGTCGCCCGTGGTCAGCGGGTCGTAGTACTCGAAGTCCGCGAGCTTCTCCGCGCTCGTGAAGTGGTTGCCCTGCAGGAACAGGGCGAGCACGACGTCGGCCTGCTTCAGCACCTGGTAGCGGTAGATCACCAGCGGGTGGAAGTGCAGCAGCAGCGGCCGCTGGACGGCCGGGGTGTTCTCGAGGTCCCACAGCTCACGCTCGAGGAACACGCTGTCCTGGGGGTGGATGCCGAGGGCTTCGCTGTAAGGGATGTGCATCGCCTCGGCGGCCATCTCCCACGCGTCGGGCTCCTCCGCGTCAAGGCCGAGGCGCTCGGCCATGAGCCGGAACTCCTCAGGGCGCTCGACCTCCATCTCGCGCACCGTGCGGGCGGCGAAACGCAGATTGAAGCGGGCCATGACGTTCGTGAACAGGTTGTCGTTCACGACTGTCGTGTACTCGTCGGGACCCGTCACCCCGTGGATGTGGAAGGTCGCGGCATCCTCTTCGTCGCTCTCGCGCCAGAACCCGAGCGTCGCCCACAGCCGCGCGGTCTCGACGGCGATGTCGACGCCCTCACGGTAGAGGAAGTCGTCATCGCCTGTCGCCCGCACGTACTTCGCGAGCGCATAGCTCACGTCGGCGTTGATGTGGTACTGCGCGGTGCCCGCCGCGTAGTATGCCGACGCCTCCTCGCCGCTGATCGTGCGCCAGGGGAACAGCGCCCCCGCCTCGTTGAGCTGCTTCGCACGCTTGCGCGCGGCCGGGAGCATGAGGAAGCGCATGCGCAGGGCGTTGCGCGCCCAGAGCGGGCTCGTGTACGCGAGGAAGGGGAGCACGTAGATCTCGGTGTCCCAGAAGTAGTGGCCGCTGTAGCCGGAGCCCGAGACGCCCTTCGCCGGCACGCCCTGGCCGTCGGCGCGAGCCGAGGCCTGCGCGAGCTGGAACAGGCACCACCGGGTCGCCTGCTGCAGGTCCTCGTGACCGCCGATGCGCACGTCGGAGCGCTTCCAGAAGGCGTCCATCCACTCGCGCTGCTGTGCGAACACCGCGTCGGCACCGAACTCCGCGCCGCGGTCGAGGGTGCGGCGGCACCGATCGACGAGCTCGCCGGCGGGCACCCCACGGGACGTGTGGTAGGAGACGAACTTCGTCAGACGCACAGGAACACCGGCCTTCGCGTGCACGCGGAAGACGTTCTTGGCGATGTCGGGCTCGATGAGGCGGCGCGACGTGTAGTCGTTCGCGGTCTCGATGATGTGGTCCGCCGCGACGGCGATCGTCATCCCCGATGCGGTGACGCGGTAGCTCAGCACCGACCGGTCGCCGTCCTGCCAGTAGGTGTCGGGTTGCAGCACCCGCTGCGCGATGCGCTCGGCCTTGCGCGGGTCGAAGCCCGCGCCGGCCTTGCCGGAGCCGGGCGTGCCCCCGTAGATGTCCTCGCCGTCCTGACGGTTGACGAGCTGGCTCGAGATCGTGACCGGTGCGTCGTCGTTGAGCACGGTGACGTCGATGCGCATCACCGCCAGGTGCTTCTCCTCGAAGGAGACGAGCCATTCGAGGTCGATCACGACCTCCTTGCCCGAGGGGGTGCACCACAGGATGTGGCGTCGCATCGCCCCGTCGCGCAGGTCGAGCACGCGCTCGTACTCACGCAGGTCGGCGACGTCGAGCGTGAGCGGCTCGTCGTCGACGTAGACGCGGATCACCTTCGCGTCGGGAGCGTTGATGATCGTCTGGCCCACCTCGGCGAACCCGAACGCCCGCTCGGCGTGATGGATGGGGAACGTCTCGTGGAAGCCGTTGACGAAGGTGCCGTTCTCGACCGCGTGCCGACCCTCGGGGTGGTTGCCGCGCAGGCCGAGGTAGCCGTTCCCGACCGAGAAGATCGTCTCGGTCACCCCCACGTCATCGAGCGACGGTCGCGTCTCGACGAGACGCCAGGGGTCGACGGGAAAGCGGTCGCGATCCATCATGGGCAGGCCTTCGGCTCGGGTGGGCGGAGAGGTGTCGAGTCAGTCTATGAAGCGGATGTGTCGGGCACGAACACGCCGAGGTCGGGAACGACGACGGATGCCCCGGCCTCCGCCAGCGACCCCTCGCCGACTCCGCGGTCGACGCCGACGACGAGGCCGTATCCGGCCGCGACGGCCGACCGCACGCCGCTGAGAGCATCCTCGACGGCGGCGCTGGTGGCGGGGTCGACGCCGAGGAGCCGGGCCCCGGCGGCGAACACGTCGGGTGCGGGCTTGCTCGCGAGGTTCTCGTTCTCGGCGAGCACCCCGTCGACGACGACCTCGAACCGGTCGCGCAGCCCGGCGGCGCGCAGCACCTCGTCGGCGTTCTTCGAGCTGGACACGACGGCCACGGGCACGCCCTGGTCCTGCAGCAGGTCGAGGAGGGCGACGGAGCCCGGATAGGGCTCGATGCCCTCGGAGCGCAGGATCGCCGCGAACACCTCGTTCTTGCGGTTGCCGATGCCGCAGACCGTGTCACGGTCGGGCGTGTCGGAAGGCTCACCCCACGGCACCTCGATGTCGCGCGAGCGCAGCAGGCTCGCGACGCCGTCGTACCGCTTCTTGCCGTCGAGGTACTCGAAGTAGTCGGTGTCCGTGTACGCGGGCGTCACGTCCCAGGCCGCGAACAGCTGCTCGAACATGGTGCGCCACGCGTGCATGTGCACCTCGGCGGTCGGCGTGAGCACGCCGTCGAGATCGAACAGCACCGCGTCGTAGGTCGTCAGGTCGGGCAGGGTCACGTCGCCTCCGAGGGTCTCGTGGATGGTCCGGGTCCGCTCGTCCAGCGTAGCCACCGCACGCCCTAGCCCGAAGGCCGGCCGCAGCGCCCGGGTGCGTCGGCTGATCCGCGCGTCCCGCACGCTCAGGTGCGGGCGACCTGCAGCGTCTGCCGGGCGATCTCGAGCTCCTCGTTCGTGGGCACGACGAGCACGGTGACAGGTGAGTCCTCGGCCGAGATGACGCGGATGCCGCGGCCCCGGGCCGCGTTGCGGACGGGATCGATCAGCACCCCGGCGTAGCCGAGGGTCGCGAGCGCCTGCGCGCGCACCACGGGGACGTTCTCGCCGACACCCGCGGTGAAGCTGATGACGTCGGCGCCGCCGAGCTGGGCGAGGTAGGCGCCGGCGTAGGCGCGCAGGCGATGGATGTACACGTCGAACGCGAGCACCGCGGCATCCTCGCCCTGTTCGACGCGCGCGAGGATGTCGCGCATGTCGGACGCGCCCGCGAGCCCGACGAGGCCGGACTTCTTGTTGAGCAGGTCGTCGAGCTCGTCCGTGGTCATGCGCGCGCGTCGCGCGAGCTGCAGCAGCACGGCCGGGTCGAGGTCGCCCGAACGGGTTCCCATGACGAGCCCCTCGAGCGGGGTGAACCCCATGGAGGTGTCGACGGAGCGGCCGCGGTCGATCGCGGTGACCGACGCGCCGTTGCCGAGGTGGAAGACGATCTGACGCAGGTCGCGCAGCGGACGGCCGACGAACGCCGCGGCGGCTTCGCTGACGAACTTGTGGGATGTCCCGTGGAACCCGTACTTGCGCAACCGGTACCGATCGGCCAGGTCGCGGTCGATCGCGTACGTGTATGCCTCGGGCGGCATGGTCTGGTGGAACGCGGTGTCGAAGACCGCGACATGGGGGATGTCGGGGAAGGCGGCCCGCGCGGCACGGATACCCTGCACCGCACCGGGGTTGTGCAGGGGCGCGAGCATCGACAGGTCGTCGATGTTGATCTCGACGAGCGGCGTGATGAGGGTCGGCTCGAAGAAGCGCGCCCCGCCGTGCACGACGCGGTGCCCGACGGCGAGCGGCGGGCGCTCGGTGAGCGAGGGACCACTCTCGGCGAAGGCCTCGAGCATCACCGCGAAGCCGGCCGCGTGGTCGGCGATGGGCAGCTCCCGCTCGGTGGTCGCGTCGAGCACGGTGGGGGCCGCGGCATCCGACCCGCCGAAGGCGGCTGCCGTCACCGTGTGCCGGGCGCGGCCGTCGGCCTGCCCGATGCGCTCGACGAGACCCGAGGCGAGCACGGACTCGGTCGACATGTCGATCAGCTGGTACTTGAACGACGACGACCCGCTGTTGACGACCAGCACGACGCTCATGCCTGCTCCCCCTTCGGCGCGGTCTCGCCCTGGGCCTGGATGGCGGTGATCGCGATGGTGTTGACGATGTCGTCGACGAGGGCGCCGCGCGACAGGTCGTTGATGGGCTTGTTGAGCCCCTGGAGCACAGGTCCCATGGCGATCGCGCCGGCCGAGCGCTGCACCGCCTTGTAGGTGTTGTTGCCGGTGTTGAGGTCGGGGAAGACGAACACGGTGGCGCGCCCGGCGACGGCCGAGCTCGGCAGCTTCTTCTGCGCGACGGCCGCGTCGGCAGCGGCGTCGTACTGGATGGGTCCCTCGACGAGCAGCTGCGGGGCGCGTTCGCGCACGAGGGATGTCGCCTCCCGCACCTTGTCGACGTCGGCGCCCGACCCCGACTCCCCCGTCGAATACGACAGCATCGCGACGCGCGGCTCGATACCGAACTGGCCGGCCGTCTCGGCGGAGGAGATCGCGATGTCCGCCAGCTGGGTGGCGGAGGGGTCGGGGATGACCGCGCAGTCGCCGTAGACGAGCACCCGGTCGGCGAGGGCCATGAGGAAGACACTCGAGACGACCGAGACATCCGGCCGGGTCTTGATGATCTCGAACGCGGGCCGGATCGTGTGGGCGGTGGTGTGCGCGGCGCCCGAGACCATGCCGTCGGCGAGCCCCAGGTGCACCATCAGCGTGCCGAAGTAGGAGACATCCGTGATGGTGTCGGCGGCGCGCTCGAGGGTCATCCCCTTCGCCGCGCGCAGTCGCGTGTACTCCTCGGCGAAGCGGGCGCCCAGCACCGGGTCGAACGGACTGATGATCCGCGCGGCGGAGATGTCGATGCCGAGGGTCATGGCGCGTCCGCGCACGGCCTGCTCGTCGCCGAGGATCACGAGGTCGGCCACCCCGCGGGCCAGCACCGTCGCCGCCGCCCGCAGCACCCGGTCGTCGTCGCCCTCGGGCAGCACGATGCGCTTGCGGTCGGCACGGGCGCGCTCGATGAGGCCGTACTCGAACATGAGCGGGGTCACGACCGTCGGCCGCACGAGGCCGAGCAGCCGCGTCAGCTCGGCGGTGTCGATGTGCCGCTCGAAAAGCGCCAGGGCCCGGTCGTAGCGGGCCGGCGACTCGGCGGCGAGGCGACCGCGGGTGTTCATGATGTGCACCGCGGTGTCGTAGGTGCCGAGGTCGGTGGCGATGATCGGCAGCGGCGAGCGCAGGCCGTCGATGAGCCGGTCGATGGGCTCGGGCAGCGCGAACGGGCCGTTGAGCACGACGGCAGCGACCGACGGGAACGTCCCCGACGCGTTGGCGAGCAGGGTCGCCAGGAGGACCTCGGAGCGGTCGGCCGGGATCACGACGACGGCGCTCTCGGTCAGCCGCGGGAGCACGTTGACCATCGACATCCCCGCGACGACGACGCTCAGCACCTCACGGTCGAGCAGCGCCTCGTCGCCCTTCAGGAACGTCGCCCCGAGCGAGCGCAGCACGCCGCGCACCGACGGTGCGACCAGCAGGGTGTCCTCCGGCAGCGCCCAGATCGGGATGCCGCGGGCCGGGCTCTGCTCGACGACGTCGCGGATCGCGGCGACGACCGCGTCGGCGTCGGGGTCGGTGCGGTTCGCGACGATGGCGAACAGCTCGGCCCGGGAGGCGCGCAGCTCGCTCAGCGCGAGGCTCGTGATCTGACCCATCTCGTCGGGGGTGCGGGCGAGGGTCGATCCCAGCTGCTCGCTCTGCCCCTGCTGGGCGCGACCGCCGAGCACCAGCAGCACGGGGGCGCCGAGGTTCGCCGCGATGCGGCCGTTGTAGCCGAGCTCCGCGGGGCTGCCGACGTCGGTGAAGTCGCTGCCGAGGATGACGACGGCGTCGCAGACGGCCTCGATCGCCTTGTACCGCTCGACGATGACGGCGAGCGCCTGGTCGGGGTTGTCGTGCACGTCGTCGTAGTGCACGCCGATGCACGCGTCGTAGTCGAGGTCGACGCCGTCGTGGGCCAGCAGCAGGTCGAGCACGTAGTCGCGCTCGTCGCGGGACCGTGCGATGGTGCGGAAGACGCCGACCCGTGCGGCGCTGTGGCTGAGGGCGTCGAGCACGCCCAGCGCGATCGTCGACTTGCCCGAATGACCTTCGGCGGACGTGATCAGGATGCTCTGCGCCACCCCACCAGCCTATGCCGGGCCATGCACGGACCGCCGGGCGCGAGCGCCGGAACAATCGGCGAACATCCCCGCAAAAGAAAGACTCTCCGCGAACCCGGCAGAGCCCGGTTACCCTTGCTACGTTTCCGTCCTGGGGGAGTTGGCCTGGATGCCGCCTCGCGGAGAGCGACCTCGAGTCTACCCGGATGCCGCGGCCTCCGCGACGCGCACGACGCATCGGCTCCACTGGGCGATCCGAGAATCGGCGCCCAGGATTCGCCCAGCCCCGCATAGGCGGCGCACAGCTACGATCGGCCTAGACCGAGGCTCCGCCCGGCCTACGAAGCGGCTCTCCCCCGGGAGCCCCACCGATGTCGGGAGCACGTATGACGGATGTGACCGAGGCGCCCGCGACGCTGGATGCGGCACGATTCGCCGAGCTGACGGGCGCGATCGTGCAGGCCGTGGGGTCGGTCATCGACGGAAAGCCGGATGCCGTGCGAGCAGCGCTGGTGACGCTCCTCGCCGAAGGGCACCTGCTCATCGAGGACGTTCCGGGCGTCGGCAAGACGATGCTCGCCCGCGCGCTGTCGGCCGCGATCGACGCCCGGGTGCGTCGCATCCAGTTCACCCCCGACCTCCTGCCGAGCGATGTGACCGGCGTCTCGGTGTTCAACCCCGCGACCCGGGATTTCGAGTTCACCCCGGGCGCGATCTTCGCCGACGTCGTGATCGCCGACGAGATCAACAGGTCATCGCCGAAGACGCAGTCGGCGCTGCTGGAGGCGATGGCCGAGGGTCAGGTGACGGTCGATGGCCGCACCCATCTGCTGCCCTCGCCGTTCTTCGTCGTGGCGACGCAGAACCCCCTCGACATGGAGGGGACGTACGCCCTGCCCGAGGCGCAGCGCGACCGGTTCATGATGCGCATCTCGATGGGGTACCCGGATGCCGCAGCCGAGGCCGAGATGCTGCGCCAGCGTGACACCGCCAATCCGATCGACCTCGTCACCCCGGTCGTGGGGCTCGCCGAGCTCGACGAGCTGATCCGGTGGGCGCGGCGGGTGCATGTCTCCCCCGCGGTCGAGGAGTACGCCGTGTCGCTCGCTGCGGCGACGCGCTCTCACCCCGAGCTCCGGCTCGGTGCCTCGCCGCGCGCGACGCTCGCTCTCGTCCGGGCCGCGAAGGTGTGGGCAGCGCTGGATACCCGCACATTCGTCATCCCGGACGACGTCGCGACGCTCATCTCCCCCGTGTTCGCGCACCGGCTCATCCCGACACGGGTCTCCGGCGGTGCCGGCGACGACCGGGTGCGGACAGTGATCGACGAGATCGTGCAGACCGTGCGCGTGCCGCTCGGCGTGCGGGTCTGACCACGTCGCCGTGCGATCCTGGCCCTTGACCCTGCGGGGCACCGGTGCCCTCGTCGTCGCGCTCGGATGCCTCATCGCCGCCCCGATGCTCGGACTCGAGGAGCTCGTGTGGTTCGCCGTGCTGCTGATCGCAGCCGTGCTGTGGGGCGCCGTCACGCAGTTCGGCCTGCGTCGTCGCCTCGACGCGACGCGGCAGGTCGTGCCCGCCCTGCCGGCCGTCGGCGAGGACGCGCGGGTGCGCGTGCACGCCACTGTGCACGGCTCGCTGCCGGTGCCGCCCGGGCAGTGGCGGGACCGCCTCCCCCGAAGCCTCGCCGGGGATGCCCGCGGCGTATTCCCCGCTCTGCGACCCGGGTCGGGGTCGCGCACGATCGAGCTGAGGTACGGCGTGCGCCCGCGGGTGCGCGGCATCCATCGACTCGGCCGCCTGCAGGTGACCTCGACGGATCCGTTCGGCCTGGTGCGGCGCTCGCAGGCCGCCGGTGAGGCGACCGACGTCGTGGTGACGCCCGAGCTCGTCGATGTGCCGGCCCTCGCCGCGATGGCGGTGCAGACCGGGGGCGCGTTGCCGGCGGCGACGAGCCGGCTGGGCCAGGGCGCGGACAATCTCATCCCCCGGGCATGGGCACCGGGCGACTCGATGCGTCGCATCCACTGGCGCGCGACCGCCCACCGTGACGAGCTCATGGTGCGTCAGGAGGAGCAGGAGGCCGCTCCCGAGGCGACGGTCGTGATCGACCTGGATGCTGCACGCTGGCCGGCGCGGGCGAGTGCACCCGGCGGCGACCGGGGCTTCGAGGCAGCGGTCTCGGCGTGCCTGTCGATCACGACCCATCTGGCGCGAGAGGGCTTCGCCGTGAGCGTCGTCGACGCGCACGGCACCCCCCTCGCGGAACGAATCGACCCCGAAGAGCACAGCGGTCTCGGCGATCTCGCCTTCCTCCTCGCGACCGTGGCGCCGACGGGTACGGGGGGAGGGCTGCATCGGCTCGCCGAACGGTTCACGGGCGGCCTCACGGGCCCCGTGATCCTCCTCGCCGGCAGCCTGGGTCTCTCGGATGCCGCGCCTCTCGCGACGATCGCCCCGCACTCCGCCCTGCCGATCCTGCTGACCGCGGCGCCCGAGTCCGGCGCGCTGCCCGCGGTCCGCGCACGCGGATGGCGCGCAGCCGCGCTGACGGGCGCCGAACCGCTCGCGACGGTGTGGCAGGAGCTCGAACGGCGCGCGGCGGCATCCGAGTCGGCGGCGACGGAGGGCGAAAGCGCATGAGCGACGACCCCACCGCACACGACCGGGTGTTCGCGACACGGGACGCATCTGTGGCTCGACGTCCGCGTCGCACCGCGCGGGGCACGTTCCGTCTCACCGTGGGAGCGTTCGTCGCGCTCGTCGCGGCGCTCCTTCCCCTGCTGCGAGTGATCACTCCCGGCTTCTGGCTCGCCGCCGCGCTCGGTCTCGCCGCGCTCGTGCTGACGATCGGGTACCTCCTGCGCGTGCGCGGGATGCCGGCATGGGCGGTCAGCCTGATCGAGCTCGTCGTGTGGATGCTCGGCGTCACCGGCCTCTTCTTCGCCGGTCAGGCGTGGCTGCTCGTCATCCCCTCGCCGGCGGTCTTCGCCGCCGTGCCCGAGGTGCTCTCGCGCGCGGCGCAGGACATCATCACCGGCTACGCGCCGCTGGATGCCACGGCCGCGATCGCGTTCCTCCTCGTCTCTTCGGTCGCACTACTCGCGATCGCGCTCGACCACATCGTCGTGACCGCGCGGATGCCGCTTCTCGCCGTGGTCGCGCTGCTGACCGTGGCCCTCATCCCGACGGTGTCGGTGCAACGGTCGATGCCGACGTGGGAGTTGGTGACGCTCGGGGCGACCTTCCTGCTGCTGTTCCGGTTCGAGACCCACACCCGCCGGGAGCCGGAGCGACCGGGCGCGGTGCGCACGGCAGCCGGGTTCGTGCTGGGCGCGGCCGCCCTCGTGACGACGCTGATCGTTGCGCCGCTGCTCCCGACGCTGAACCCGGTCGTCCTCGTGCCCGGTTCGGTCTCGGTCGGCGTGGACGCCTCGATCGATCTGGGCCGGAACCTGCGCAATCCCGCCTCCACCGAGATCCTCACGGTGACGACCGACACCGGATCGGCGCCGTACCTGAGACTCGCGACGCTCTCCCTCCTGCAGGGGTCGGGCACCTGGGTGCCCGACGCGCCGTCGACGACGGCGATCGGATCCGACGGCACGTTCCCGGCTCAGGCGCTCGGGAGCACCATCACGACGACCGAGGCGCAGACGCAGATCGACATCAGCCGCCTCGACACCACCTGGCTGCCCGTGCCGTACCCCGCGGCATCCATCAGCGGCCTGACCGGATCGTGGGCGATCGCCGACCAGAACCTCACCGTCGAGTCCCAGGGCGGATCGACCCGCGGCCAGCAGTACACCGTGACGACGACGAGTCCGCAGCCCACCCTCGAGCAGATCGAGGCCGCACCGGCCCGCTCGACGAACTCGATCTACACCGTGCTGCCGCAGAACCTGCCGACGATCATCACCTCCGACGCGCAGCAGGTCACCGCGGGGGCGACGAGCGCCTACGACAAGCTGATCGCGCTGCAGACGTGGTTCCGTGGCGACGAGTTCACCTACTCGCTCAACGCGCCGGTCGAGCAGGGGTTCGACGGATCCAGCGCCGACGCCGTCGCGCGATTCCTGCAGGTCAAGTCGGGCTACTGCGTGCACTACGCCTCGGCGTTCACGCTGATGGCGCGCTCCCTCGGCATCCCCACGCGCATCGTGATCGGCTACCTGCCGGGGACGTATTCGTCGTCGACTCCGGACACGGTGACCTACAAGGTCGTCAGCGACCAGCTGCACGCCTGGCCGGAAGCGTACTTCCAGGGCATCGGGTGGGTGCGCTTCGAGCCGACGAAGAGCCTCGGCGTCTCGACGAGCTTCGCACCGGGGTCGGGTACGTCCGGCACCGTCGACAGCTCGGGCTCGACACCGCAGCCGACCGCCTCGAGCGCGCCGACCGCCGCCCCGAGCGACCAGCCGTCGACCGCACCCACCACGGGCACGACGACGTCGACCACCTCGACGAGCGGACCGGCGATCGCTGCCATCGTTCCCTGGGCGCTGGGTGCGGTGCTCGTCATCGCCGTTCTCGCGGTGCCGGGCGTGCTGGGCGCCGCACGCGCGAGACGGCTGCGCGCAGCTGCGGCCCGTGGGGACGCGGTCGCCGCATGGAGTTGGGTGCAGGATGCCGCGCGCGATGTGGGAGTGCCCGTGAGCGCAGCGGCGTCGCCTCGTGAGTTCGGCGCCGCGCTCATCGCGCAGCCCGGCGTGCCAGCCGAGGCGGTGTGGAGACTCGTCGACGCGGTCGAGCGGGCGGCATACGCCCCGCCACCCGCGCCGACGGGGCGTCGCGCCCGGCGTGCCGCGAGCGGAGACCCGGCGACGGCGGATGCGGCCGCTGCGGTGCGTTCCGGCGTGCTCGGGTCGGTCGCACCCGCGCGCCGGCTGATCGCCCGAGCCTGGCCCCGGTCGTTGTGGGCGCGGGAGTGAGTGCGACTCTTCCGAGCGGCCGATCCGCTCGGTAGTCTCGGTCGAATCCGTGCGCGGGCGAAGGTGCGGGGGCTCATGGGGGTCGGACGAGCGAGGGTGCCGGGGGTGCCGGTCGATGTCCGTGTGCCGCGGGGATGGCCGACGCCCAACGATCGGTGGGTGCGGGAGAACGCGATGTGGGTGCCACCTCCGGGCTGGACTCCGCTGCCGGGCCTACGGCCTGCGCCCGCCGGATGGCGGTTCTGGCGACCGAATCGGCTGTGGCCGATCGTCGCCCGAACCCACCTGAAGCGCTCGCGCACCTGGTGGGCGGTAGCCGACGGACTGCTGCTGCTCACCTTCGCCTGCGGCGTGTTGACCGCGCGCGTCCACGGCGCGGGTCTCACCATCGTGGTGACCCAGGCGCTGGCGGTGGCGACGGTCGTCGTGATGATCGCCGCCGCGAGGATCCGATGGCAGGCGCAGCGCCTGGCGCAGGTGGTCTTCGCCTCGCTGGCGGCAGCGGGCCGGCAACGGCGGCTCGACGATGCGCGTCAGGCAGCTGCATTCGGCGAGAAGAGCATCGATGACGTTGCCGTGGCTCACGATGCGGCGGCATTCTCGGAAGGCCCCCACACAACCTTCGCACCTGAGCGGCGCGCGTTCATCGCACGCACGGCGCTCGTCGTGTTCGCTGTGCTCGTCTTCGGCGTCGTCATCCTGTCGGCGGTGACGCGGTGAGGCCCTGCGCAGCGCGTGCGGTGAGGCTCGGCTAGGATGATCGAGGCCTTCGGGCCATGGAGGATTCGCCTAGTGGCCTATGGCGCACGCTTGGAAAGCGTGTTGGGTGAAAGCCCTCGGGGGTTCGAATCCCCCATCCTCCGCCATCGAACCGGCTGTCGCGCTTCCGAGCGCGGCAGCCGGTTCGTCGTGGAGTCGGCGCTGTCAGCGACCGAAGATCTCGCCGAGCCCCACATCGCCGAGCTGGTCGCCGAGTCCGCCGAGCTGGTCGCCGATGCCGGTGACCTGATCCCCGAGGCCGCCGACGACTCCGTCGGCCCCGGCGGCGACCCCCTCGACGTCGACGCCCTGCGCGAGCTGATCGATGTCGACACCGAGACCCGCAGCGTGCTCGAGGTGGGGCGCGGCGACGGCGCTCAGCATCGCGCCGCCCGCAACCGCGCCGAGCAGGCCCAGCGCGGCCCCGCCGGCGCCGACGGCCGCGGCCCCGCCGCCCGCGCGAGCGAGGATGCCCCGCATGCGGCCGGGGCGCTGCGCCTCCGCCCGGCCGGCCGCCCGCGCAAGGTCGCCGGGCGATGAGGAGCGCGGCTGCTCGTGCACGGGCAGCTCGGTGCGCATGCGTCGCTCGATCACTCCGCGCTGGTCGGGTGTGAGCCGGGCGAACGCGTCGCGGTGGATCTGCTCGATGTGCTGCGGGTCGGCGGTCTGCATCAGGTAGTCGTAGCGCGCGATCGCCTGACGATCGGCGGCCGATGCAGCCGTCGCGTCGCTCCCGGGGACCGGCGGCGGGGTGAGCGGATCACGAGCGGATGCCGCGCCCTGCCCTCCGACCGAGCGGCGCACCTCGCGCACCGTGTCGGAGTTCAGGGCGTTCTTGGCGAGGTCGAACAGACGGGAGAAGGAGCTCATCTCGAACCTTTCGTGGCGATGGGTGCGGCCGCGGCATCCATTCGTCGAAGGCCCGAGCGCACGACATCGATCGCCGTGCGGGCGGTGCGGTCGATGAGTGGCAAGGGATGCTCCGGGGACGGCGTGCAACGGACGCCAAGGTCTCCTCCACCCAGGGTGGGCCGGCGCACCGGGTCACGATCGCGTGACCGTAATGACGGCGTCGCCGCAGACGGGAGTACTCCCCTTGCTGGCCTCCACGGTAGGGGGTCGGCCTGGACAACGGCTCCACACCCGGGCCGGAGCCTCGGCACCCATCAACCTTCAGCATGGCTTAAGCTAGCACCATGTCACTCGAACCGATGCTGCGCCGACTCGACCGGATCGCGGGCGGCCGTGCCGCCGATCATCGCGTCGAGCCGTCGACCGACCCCAAGGTGCGGCGCGCCTTCACCGTGATCGCCTGGCTGCTCGTCGTGTGCTTCCTGCTCGGCATCGCGACCGTCGTCACGGGGGTCGTCCTGCTCGCCGTCGGCGCCGAGGTGACGATCGCCGTGTGGATGCGCTGCCTCGTCGTGCTCGGCATCTCCACGACGCTCTTCTACTTCCTCTGGCGCGCCCGCGCCGGCTGGTACTGGGCCTACCGCCGCCTGCAGCTGTTCAGCCGCATCTTTCCCGTCATCGCGCTGGTGCTCGCGGCGATCCCCGGGCTCTATCCGCTGTGGGTGATCACCGAGCAGATCGTGTTCGCGCTGATCCTCATCGGCGTCTCCGACTACCTGCAGACCGACTACATGCGCGCGGCGTTCCCGAAGCCGGCCGGGCGCGAGCCGGGGACTGACGCCTAGCGCCTCCCGCCGATCAGGGCGCCGAGGAACGGCACGACCGACACGATCATGACGACCGTGCCGAACACTGGATCCTGCAGATGCAGCACAGCGCCCGTGATCAGCAGCGCGGCGAACACGACCGCCGCGATGAGACGGCGCCCCATGCGCTCGAGCCTGCTCACGCGACGCTCGATCCGAGAGGTGTCGAGCGCGACCTTGCCCTGCTCGAACCGCGTCACGAGACCGTCGACGCGCTGCGGCAGCCGCGCGGCCGTCGTCACCCACGAGAGCGCCTGGGTCGCGACATCCTGCAGGAGGTTTCCGCGCTCGTCGCGCAGCAGCTTCGACGCATACGGCTCGACCGAGTTCCACAGGTTGAAGTCGGCGACGAGCGAGCTGCATACCCCGGAGGTGAGCGACATCGCGCGGATGATGAGCAGGAAGTTCTCGGGCAGCTGGAAGGGCAGCGAGCGCACCACATCGCCGAACTCGGTGGCGAAATCGCGGAACTCGCGCGGATCGACCTCGCGCAGCTGAGCGAACCCCATGCCGCCGAATCGCGAGAACAGCTGCGTCAGGGCACGCTCGAGCTCGCCGGTGTCGGCCGATGGCAGCAGCACGCCGACGTCCTGGATCGCGGCGACGAGACCCTTCCCGTCGCGCGATGCGACGGCGATGAGGAGCTTCCGCAGACCCGAGCGGATGCCGCTGGGAACCTCGCCCATCATCCCGAAGTCGATGAACGTGAGCTTCCACGCGGGCGCGGGCGCCCCGGTGCCGGATGCTGCGGGCTCACCCGGAGCCGCGGCATCCGCCGCTCGCACCGGCGTCACGAAGATGTTGCCCGGGTGCGGGTCGGCGTGGAAGAAGCCGTGGGTGAACAGCTGCTCGAACATCACCTCGGCGAACACGGGCGCGACCTCCGCCGGGTCGATGCCGGCGGCGCGCAGAGCGTCCGCGTCGGTGATCTTGATCGCGGTGACGTCGGCGAGGGTCAGCACGCGCCGCGTGGTGCGCTCCCAGACGACCTCGGGGGTCGCGACCCGGGGGTCGTCGGCGAAGTTCTCGGCGAAGCGTTCGGCGCTGGCCGCCTCGTGCAGGTAGTCGATCTCCTCGAGGCTCGTCGCCGCGAACTCCTCGACGAGGTGGGGCATGTCGACGCGATCCGAGACGATTCGCACATGGCTGAGCCAGCGGCCCACCCGCCGCAGCGCGGCGAGATCGACGTCGACGATGCGGTCGATACCGGGGCGCTGCACCTTCACGACGACGTCGGTGAGACCGATGTCGTCGGCGACGGCGCCCGCGAGACGGGCACGGTGCGCCTGTCCCAGGGATGCCGCGGCCACCGGCACCTCGTCGACCCACGCGAACGCGGCGTCGAGCGGCACCCCGAGCTCCGCCTCGGCGAGGGCACGGATGTCGACGAACGGCACCGCCGGCACCTCGTCCTGCAGTCCCTCGAGCTCCTTCGTGATCTCGGGCGGCAGCACGTCGAGGCGTGACGACATGAACTGTCCGACCTTGATCACGAGCCCGCCGAGGTCGACGGCGAGGTCGTGGAAGCGACGCGCGAAGCGGCGCATCCGCTCTGCTCGTCCGCGCGCGGCGAGACGCTCGAGACCGACGCGCGGGAGGAAGAGCTCGAACCACCACGTGCGTGCGAGCTGGCGCGCCGCGAACCAGAGGATGCGGCGGTAACGGGCGCGCGTGTCTGCGACGTCAGGCATTGATTCTCCTTGACGCCGACGGGCCGGCGGCACGCCGGTCAGGCCTGGGCGAGGATCGAGTAGAGCTTACGCCGCGCCTCATCGAGCACCGCGGCAGCCTCCTCCGCCTGCTCCTTCGTGCCGCTGCGGGCGACCTGCGCGGCCGCCTGCGCCAGCTCGACCGCGGCCTTGGGCAGCGCGCCGAAACCCGAGGCGTCCTTGATGCTCGGCGCCTCCCAGGGAGCGGACTTCTCGGACGCCTCCTCGGCAGCCTCGCGGCCCGCGTCGGTGAGGGAATAGGTCTTGCGACCGTTCGACTCCTCGGCGCTGATGAGGCCCTCGTCGGCGAGGAGCTGCAGCGTCGGGTAGACCGAGCCGGCGCTCGGCTTCCATGCCCCGCCGGACCGCTCGGCGATCTCGCTGATGATCTGGTAGCCGTGCATGGGCTGCTCGGCGAGGAGCGCCAACACCGCGGCGCGCACATCGCCGCGACCCATGCGCATGCCGACACGCTTGTCGAAGGCACCGCGCAACTGCTCGAACTGCTCCCACACGTTGCCGCCCGGGCCGCGTCCGCCGAACCCCCGGGGTCCGCCGCCGAACCCGCCGAAGCCGCCACCGAATCCACCGCTCATGATGCCCTCCAGGCCCACTCGACTATCGAACGATGGTTAACGATATATCGAGATGTGTCGAAGAGGAAGGGGGTGATCGGCTGTCTGCGAATCCGCCCGCGGCGGCCCGCGGCATCCGTCCCGCTGGTTGACTGAGGCCATGGATGCCGCGGCGATGTTCCCCCTCGGGACCGTGCTGTTCCCGCACACGCCGCTACTGCTGCGCATCTTCGAGCCCCGCTACCTCACGATGCTCGGTCGCCTCCTCGACGACGAGGAGCCGCAGTTCGGCGTCGTGCTGATCGCGCGCGGCCGGGAGGCCGGCGGCGGCGAGGAGCGCGAGGGCATCGCCACGATGGCACGCATCGTGAAGGTCGACCCGAGCGGCACCGATGCCCTGCACGTCATCGCCGTTGGCGGCGAGCGCGTCGTCGTCGACCGCTGGCTCGACGACGACCCGTACCCGCAGGCGGATGCGTCACCCCTTCCCCGGCTCACGTGGGACGAGGCGCTCGCGCCGCTGCGCGCCGAGGCCGAGCGCACCGTGCGGCGCGTGCTCACCCGCGCGGCGGAGTTCCGCGATCTGCAGTGGGACGCCGACACCGAGCTGTCCGACGACCCGGTCGAGTCCGCCTGGCAGCTGGCCGCGATCGCACCGCTCGGCGAGTTCGACCGCTACACGCTGCTGCGCTCGACCACGATGGGCGGGCTGCTGCGCGGCATCCTCGATCTGACCCTCGACGTGGAGCCCGTCGTCACCGCGCCGCCCATCGACATCGAGGACGCCTTCGGCGGCGAACCGGGCGACCCCCGGGGCGACTGAGGTCAGCCGCCGCCCTTGCCCTTCCCCTTGCCGTTCCCGTTGTTCCCACTGCTGCCGTTGTCACCGTGATTGCCGGAGCCGCCGGTCGACACGGTCGTGGAGGTGGGACGGGGAGTCGGACTCGCGGGAGCCGTCAACGCCGCGATGTCGGCGCGCACCAGCGCGATCGTCGCGTCGATCGCATCGGCGCGGTCGGTCGACAACCTGCCGCTCGATCGGTCCGCGGCAACCTGGTTCTCGAGGTCATCGATCGTCGCGGTTGCGCCCGCGTAGTCGCCGCTCTGCGCCTGGTCGGCGGCATCCGCGACGAGCGCCTGCAGCGCGGCAGCCGGGGACGGCGAGGGACTCGCGCACCCGGCGAGGGCGAGCGCTGCGATCGTCATGATCACGGCACGGGTGGTCCGCCTCATCCGCCGACCTGCGTCCACAGTTGCTGCAGGTGAGAGCCGAGGTCGCCGGGCACCGCGGGCATGGTCGGCTGAACCGTCGGGTGCGGGCCCGCAGAGGCGAAACCGATCGCGACAACCACGACCCCGATCACCACGATCAGTGCAACGACCGCGGGTACCACCCAGCGGAAGGTTCGCCGGCGAGGCGCCTCGGCTCGGCGCCGTTGACCTGGCGCCGAGGCCTCCGCCGACGGCTCGGGCGGCAGGTCGGGACGTGTCGGCGCACCCGTAGGCAGCGCGGTGAGGTTCTGCGGTGCGTCGTCAGTTGCCGCAGACGCAGGCTCGCCATCGGGTCGCACTGTAACCGGCCCGCTCACCGCGGACCACACCGCGGTGGCACCAGAGAGATCGTCGCCACGCATCAAGGCGAGCGCGGCGTCGGCCACGTGGGCCGCCGTGGGCCGCGCCTCGGGCTCGATCTGCAGCATCGCTTCGAGCAATGTGCGCCAGCCGTCGGCGATGCCCGCCGGGATCTCCGGGGAGCGCGTCAGTCGGATGGCGAGCGCTTCGTGCGGTGTCGCCCCGGCGAACGCTGGCGCGCCGGTCAGCACCTCGAGCAGGAGCAGACCGAGAGAGTAGACATCCGCCGGCGTCGCAGGCTTGGCGCCCTTCACCTGCTCTGGACTGAGGTAGGCCGCCGTTCCGACGAGGGTTCCGGTCGCGGTGACGCGTGTGGTGTCGATGAGAGAGGCGATGCCGAAGTCGGCGAGAGTTGCGAGCGGCGGATGCCCCGGGGTGTGAGCGGGCCTCAGCAAGACGTTGGCCGGCTTGATGTCGCGGTGGACGATGCCTCGCCGGTGAATGACGGCGAGCGCACCTGCGAGCTGCGCGGCCACGTCCGCCGTGCGGGCCGGCGAGAAGGCTCCCGTGCGAACGAGGGTGTCACGCAGATTTGGGCCGTCGATGAACTCCATCACTAAGTAGGGAGGCTCGGCGTCGATCTGAGCGTCGTACAGAGTGACCAGGTTGGGGTGCGCGAGTGAAGCCAGGAGCCGCGTCTCGCTCGCCATGCGGCTTCGCTCGGAGCGATCAGTGCCGTCCAGGGTGAACACCTTCACGGCTACGGTGCGCCCGAGCTGTGCGTCGTTCGCGCGCCACACCCTCGCGTAGCCGCCACTGCCGATCACGTCCTCGAGCACATATCGCCCACTGAGGGCGACTCCGAGATCCGGGACCAGCGGTGCGGTTGCCGTGTCGTCATCCACGGGGATCACCTCCGGCCCCCCATGCTGGCACACACCCCGGCGCCGACCGCGGTGCTTGACAACAGCCCGAGCGCTCAGCGCAGGCCGACCACCGGCATCCCGAGCCACTCGCCGAGATCGAACAGCTCGGCCCTCACCATCTCGGTCTCATCCTCGTCGAACGGCACCAGCTCGTGCAGCGCATTCACCCGCAGCACGTTCTCGCTGCGATCGATCTGCGCGTCGAGCAAGCCGATGAACCGGTCGCCCACAAGGATCGGATGCGCGAAGAAGCCGTAGACGCGCTGGTCCTTCGGCTTGAACTGCTCGAGCACGAAGTCGAAGTCGAAGAGCTCCCGCAGCCGGGGCCGGTCGAACAGCGTCGTGTCGTACGGGTTCAGAATCGCCACCCGTCCGCCGGCGTCCTCGTCGAGCGCGGCGAGCGCGGTCGGGTCGACCCGCCATCTCCACGACGAGCCCTCGACCGTCGCCGCGAGCCCCGCGGTACCGGCTCCGCTCCAGGGCGACTTCTGCTTGGCGAGCCCCGCGGCCTGCAGGCGTCGCCCTTCGTAAAGGCGCGCCGCCTCCTCTTCGCCGTACTGCGGCAGGTCAGACGGGAACACCCGCTCGGCGAGATCCCACACCTTCGTGCGTCCCTCGCGCCGTACGACGGCGACCTCGCCCGTGCGCATCAGGAACTCGAGCATGTGCGGCACCTGGTTCGGCCCGTACCACCCGCTGTCGCTGTGGCGGGCGACCTGCGCGGTGTCGGGGATCTCGCTCGCCTTCAGCGGCCCCTCGCCTCGCAGCCGCGCGAGCACCTCGTGCTTGAACGTCGGGTTGGCGGCCAACCACTCCTTGGTGCGGTCCCGCAGCGGCATCGCCCGCATGCGCGGCAGCATGAGCGGCAGCAGGCTCACCGGGCGGAACGTGCCGTCGTACTCGAACAGCAGCCGGTCGATCTCGACCGCCTTCTGCAGCTGACCCGACTCGTACGACCAGCCGATGCGCGACCACATCATGGTGTTCTCGCACGTGGAGATCACGCTCGTCGGGTCGATCTTGATGATCGCCAGCTGCTCGGCGACCTCGACGACGTCGCCCGGACGCTCCGCGTCGAGCAGCGCCGCACGCACGGCGATGCGCCGCGCCTCGTCGTTCGACAGCTGCACCGTGTCGGTCACGCCGCTCCCTCCTCGGGCGCGGAGGCCGCGGCATCCAGCCTGTTCAGCTCACCCGCCAGCAGCCCGTAGGTGCGCGTGTGCGCGAGCCGAGCGTGACGGGTCATGTAGCCGACGAGCGGTGCCGGAGCGGTCACCTCGGTGACCTCGCTCACGAGCGTGCCCGCCTCGGTCGGCGTCGCGGACGTCGTCGTGGTGAGCGTGCACCCCGGCGCCGCGCGCACGTCACCGATGAGAAGCGTCGGCGAGACGCGCGTCATGCGCGCCGGGAACCGGATCGAATAAGGGATGCCCCACACCGTCGGCCGCTCGACGATCACCCAGTCGGCCCAGACACCCCGCCCGTCCTCGCCGCGGGCGACGACGTCGGCCGAGTGGAGGTAGGGATGCATGCCGCGGTGCCCGTCGAGTTTCGCGAGGAAGTCGACCGCGCGCTCCGGCACGCCCGGCACGAGGGTGCTCAGCTCGAAGGATCGGATCGCCACGCGTCCAGCATGGCGGCGGCGTGCGACATCCGGAAGCAGGCACTCGGATGCCGCGGCCGTGTCAGCCCTCGCGGAAGATGTGCACGGCCTCGCGGACGGCGTAGAAGACGATGACGACACCGACGACGGCATCCGTCCACCACCAGCCGAGCACCGCATCGAGCAGCAGCCCCGCGAGCACGCTCGCCGCCAGGATCCCGTCGATCAGGGTGACCCTGCCCTCGGTGACCACGACCTCGTTGCCGATGCGGCGCCCGACCGCGCTCTTCCCCGCGGCGAGAGCGAACATCACCGCGGCGGTGACGGCCGTCCAGATGATCCCGCCGAGGCTCGGCGCCGGTCGATGCACTGTCACGAGCGCCACGATCGACTGCACGGCGAGGTAGCCCGCGAGGAGCACGAACGCCAGCCCGATGAGTCGCAGCGCCCGACGACGCCGCACCTCGTCCGTGCCGCGCAGCTCCCAGAGCACCACGGCGCTCGCGCCGATCTCGATCAGGCTGTCGAGCCCGAAGCCGGCGAGCGCGACGGAGCTCGCCGACCACGCGAGAACGGCCAGCACGACGACGCCGACCACGTTCCACAGCAGCGTCGTCCACTCGAGCGCGACCGCGAGACGGATGCCGCGACGATCGCTGCGCTCCGACATCCCGCCGCGCGGGGTGACGCCCGGATCGGTCACGACGACTCCTCGTGGACGTGTCCGGCAGCTGTCGTCACGACGGGCGTGACCATCTCGACCTGGAGGTCGTCGAGGCTCCGGAGTGTCGTGCGCGCCCGCTCTCGGGCGTGCCCGGCGATCGCCTGCGCATCGGCGAGGGAGGCGGCATCCGTCTCGAGTCGCACAGCCCCCTGCAGCCGGTGCCCGACCCAACGCAGCTGCACGCGTGCCACGCCGCGAACCCCGGGAGTCTCGCCGACGGCACGGTGGAGCGAGTCGACGAGCTCGGGCTCGATGCCGTCGAGCAGTCGGCGACCGACGCTGCGCACGGTTCCCCAGAGCAGCACGACGATCGCCGCGGAGATCGCGAGGCCCACGAGCGGGTCGGCGAGCGGGAACCCAGCGAGCACGCCGAGCCCGCCGATCACGACCGCGAGCGAGGTGAAGCCGTCGGTGCGGGCGTGCACGCCGTCGGCGACGAGCGCCGCCGAGCCGATGCGCCTCCCGACACGGATGCGGTAGACGGCCACGACCTCGTTGCCGGCGAACCCGATGAGCCCCGCGGCGATCACCCAGCCGATGTTCTCGAGCGGCTGCGGGTGGATCATGCGATCGATCGACTGCCAGGCCGCGACGACGGCGGACAGGAGCACGACGAACACGATGAACAGTCCCGCGAGGTCCTCGGCCCGCCCGAGCCCGTAAGTGTAGCGGCGCGACGCCGCCCGGCGTCCCAGCACGAACGCCACCCACAGCGGCACGGCGGTGAGCGCGTCGGAGAAGTTGTGCACGGTGTCGGCGAGCAGAGCCACCGACCCGCTGATCGCGACGACAGCCGCCTGCAGCACGGTCGTGGCGAGCAACAGGAACAGGCTCACCTTGAGGGCCCGGATTCCGGCGCTGCTCGCCTCCATCGCTTCGTCGATCGAGTCCGCCGCATCGTGGGTGTGCGGGACGAAGAGGTGGGTGATGAAGCCGCGGATGCCACCATGGGGGTGGTCATGATGATGCGGATGGTCATGACCGTGACCGTGCGGGTGGTCATGGTCGTGCGGGTGGTCGTGCGCGTGGCCGCGGTGATGCCCCTGAGGATCCTCGGCGCTGCGACCGTCTGCGGCTCGCCGCGGCGCGGTCACGAGCTGACCCTGTCGGCGTGGTGGTGACGCGGGGTGCCGCCGAGCGAGTGCTCCGCCTGGAAGATCGCGTCGCGCACCAGCTGCGACGCATGTTCGTTCTCCAGCCGGTAGAACACGCGCTGGCCCTCGTGACGGGTGGCGACGATGCGCGCGAGCCGCAGTTTCGCGAGGTGCTGCGATACGGCGGCGGCCGGCTTGTCGAGGATGTCGGCGAGGTGGTTCACCGAGAGCTCTCCCGCATCCGTGAGGGCGAGCACGATGCGCACCCGCGTGGCGTCGGCGAGCATCCCGAACACCTCGACCGCCAGCTCGACGTACGGACTCTCGGTCGAGAAGCCGCATCCTTGCTTATCTGCACTCATACGCAGATACGTTAGTCGACGCACCGGTCGCCCGCGACGCCGCGGCGTCGAGGGGCGCGGGACCTCAACGGGTCGAGCGCCGCCCGCCGCGGATCGCGCGCACGGCGAATCGCCAGCCCACCAGGAACACGAACAACACGATGCTCGCGACGATGATGAACGCGAGCTCGACGCCCTGCGAGGACACGACGCGCAGCAGCATCCCGATCACGACCGTCGTCACCCACAGGCCGACGCCGGTACGCACCGGTGCGAGCGGCGCCCGCCAGCCGCGGGTCACGAGCCAGCCCGCGAGAGCGCCGACCAGGAAAGGCCACGACGTCGTCACGAGCCCCGCGAGGACGTCCTCGTGGTGACTGGCGCGCCCGATCGCGGCGAAGACCACGACCAGCACGAGATCGACGATGAGCGCGACGGTGACGGTGCGCGGGGCGGGACGGGGCGACATGGATACTCCTCGACGGTCGACTCGATCATCTTCCCCGATCCAGCCTCTGGGCGCGCCGGAGGTGGGACCATGAAGCATGGACGCACTCGCGCAGTTCGGTCAGGGCCTCGCCCTCACCCTCGCCGCGTTCATCGACGCGGTGCTCACGAACCCCGGCCCCTGGGTCGCCGCCCTGACGACCCTCGGCTCGCTCGCGACCTTCCTGTTCGTCGCGCGCACCGCCCGCCGACACTGACACGGCCCACGACGATCACTCGCCGCGGGCCGAGTCGGCATCACGCGATCAGGCGCGCGGGTCCACCAGGATCTTCACCGCGGTCTCGTTGCGGTTGATGAGGGTGTCGAACCCCTGGTCGATCAGGTCGTCGAGGCCGATCTTGCCGGTGATGAACGGCTTCAGGTCGACCTTGCCCTGCTGCACCAGCGCGATGGTCTCGGGGTGGCTGTTGACGTAGGCGATCGTGCCGCGCAGGTCCACCTCCTTGAGCACGAGCTTCTGCATGTCGAGCGTGCCCGGGTGCCCCCAGATCGACACGACGACGATGACGCCGGTCGGCTTGATCGCGTCGAAGAGCGTGTCGAGGGCGGGCTGCACGGATGTCGCCTCGAATGCGACATCCGCCCCGACACCGTTCGTGAGGGCCCTCACCTCGGCGACGACGTCGACCTCGCGCGGGTCGAACACGTGCGCGGCGACGCCCGTGTCGAGCGCCTTCTGGCGGCGCAGCGAGCTCGGCTCGGAGATCGCGACCGTGATGCCCTGCGCGCGAAGCACCGCGGCGGTCAGCAGGCCGATGGGGCCGGCGCCGGTGATCAGGGCGAAGTCGCCCGCCTTCGCGCCCGAGCGCTGGTAGGCGTGGTATCCCACCGAGAGGGGCTCGATGAGCGCGGCCTCGTCGAGCGGGATGGTGTCGCCGATGGGGTGCACCCAGCGGCGCTTCACGACGATCTTCTCGGCGAGTCCGCCGCCGCGGCCGGCGAGGCCGATGAAGTTCATGTCGTGCGAGAGGTGGTATGCATTGTTGGCTGAGCTCGTGTCGACCTCGTCGCCGATGATGTAGGGCTCGACGACGACGTGATCGCCGACAGCGAGATCGTCGACACCCTCGCCGACCGCGTAGACGACGCCGGACATCTCGTGACCGAGCGTCACAGGAGCCGACTCGTGGGAGATCGGGTGCGGGTGACCGTGAGGGGGGACGAAGATCGGCCCGTCGAGGTACTCGTGCAGGTCGGTTCCGCAGATGCCGCAGAACGCGACGTCGATGCCGACGGTTCCGGGTTCGACGACCGGCTCGGGGATGTCCTCGATGCGGATGTCGCCGCGGTCGTAGTAGCGCGCAGCCTTCATGGTCGCTCAGCTCCTTTGCATAGTGGAGCGGTCGATGATCATGCCTCGCGGCCGCCCCCAGTGGCTGACGGGATCCTCCGTCTTCTCCACGCTATCCCCGCGGGCGGGAGCGAGCTCGGGACCGGATGGATGCAAGGTTGCATTCTGTTGCATCGTTTATATATACGTAGATCACACACTGTGGAGCAGCCGTTAGTCGAAGCAATGTCGGAACCCCGCGCAACACTCGAGACATGACCGATCAGCAGCGTGACGCCGAGCAGCGGGCCACCGCGCGGCTCGCCGCGCTGCTCCCCCGACTCGAGCGCACGCGGCGCGAGATCGCCCGTCTGCAGGCGCTCGAGGTTCGCCAGCTCGCCGAGGCCGAGGCCATCGCGGCCGAGTGGACAGATGCCGCGGCCCCCTCCGATGCCGACCTTCCGCATCGTGCGGTGGCCGCGGAGATCGGCGCGGCGTGGCGTGTCTCCGACCGCACCGTGCAACGGCGGCTGGGCGAGGCCCGCACGATCGCGGGCGACTACCCGACCACACTCGATGCGCTCGCACAGGGTCGCATCGCGCTGGCCCACGTGCGCGTGATCGTCGACGCGGGCCTGCCGATCACCCACCCCGAGCTGCGCCACGAGTTCGAGAACGCGGTGCTCGACTACGCCGAGAGCACGTCGGCCTCACGCCTCGCCCCGGTGGCCCGACGACGTGCCGAGCGGTTCTGCGACGAGACCGTGTCCGCACGCCACGCGCGCGCACGTGCCGACCGCTCGGTGCGGGTCACGCCGCTCGATGACGGAATGGCCGAGCTCGTCGCCGTGCTGCCGTCGATGCTCGCGTTCGGCGTACATGATCGCCTCACCCGGCTCGCGCACGCGCAGAGCGAGACCGAGGCCGCCGCGCGTGCTGACGATGCGGCGACCCTGCCCGCACCACGCGCGGTCGATCAGCTCCGCGCAGACATCCTCGCCGACCTGCTGCTGACCGCCGACCCCGCGGCTCACATCGATCGAGTGACGGATGCCGCGGCCATCCGCGCGCACGTGCAGGTCACGGTGCCCGTGCTCACGCTGATGGGCGGCGAGGTCGATGACCCGTTCGAGTGTGCGGTGGGCGCCGGCCTCGTGCCGATCGATGCACCCACGGCACGGGCGCTGGCCGCAGAAGCACCCGGGTGGGACCGCATCCTGACCCACCCGCTCACGGGCACGGTGCTCGGCGTCGATCGCTACCGGCCGAGCGACCAGATGCGTCGACATCTCGCCGTGAGAGACCGGCACTGCAGGTTCCCCGGATGCCGCATCCCGGTCTCAGCCTGCGACATCGATCACACGCTCGATCACCAGTTCGGCGGGGAGACGCGCGCCGACAACCTGGCGCACCTGTGCCGACGACACCACACGCTGAAGCATCACTCGCCCTGGACTGTGGTGCAGCGGGGCGACGGCGTGCTCACCTGGACGAGCCCGACGGGTCGCCACTACAGCGACGCGCCGGCGAGCCGGGTGTTCTTCGCCCCCGATGTCGACGGTGATCCCGTCGATCTGCCCCTGTGGGATGTGGAGAGTCAGCGGGCCGGGAGTCCGCGGACGGAGCGGAGACCCCACACTCGCACCGTTCCGCCGTGGGTCACCCTCAGCGATCCGGTGGTGGGCGATACCGTCACAGCTGAACCGGTCATGGTCGGCACTGCCACAGCGTGAACGACGTGACCTGCGCGGGCGCTGATGTCGTGACGCTTCCCCAGGCGCGAATCTCGTGACAGAGCCCGGTCGTCGTCAACGCGCCGACGGGATCCTTTCTCTCCCCTGGGCGCAGTACGACCCACTGAAGCTCACGGTCTCGCACCATCTTCCCCAGCTCTGCCTCTGTGAACACGGGAACAGCCCCTGAGTAGCCTCCGTCTGTGAGCACGTCTTCGCCCGTTCCGTTGATGATGTCGGCCGAGATCGCCCACGAGTCGGTGAGAATGATCGATGACGCGGGATCTGCTGACTGCGCGGTTCGCCGGGCGACCTCCGCGAGCATCTCTCTGGGCGCGAGACTCGAGACCGGGGATGCGACCCAGAGGTCGGGGGCGGAGATCGTGAAGCGTTCTCGAGCATTGGTGCCCGTGGCGACGGCGTCAGATCCATCCTGCGGATCGCCCGCGTCACCCGGATCATCTGGAGACGCACCATCTGCGGTTGCAGATCGCGAGACCACCCACGAAGCGGTGGCGACGGCCGCTTGCTGAGTGCCGTCCGTGGAGTCGGCTCGGGCGTCGTCCCCACCGACAATCCCCGAGGACGCATCCTGAACGGCCGGGTCGGGCAACGACCGATCGATGTCGTCCGGGGGATCAGCGGGCGCGGCGGCGACGCCGGCGATCTGCGAGCGTGCGCCGATGTACGCCTCCCCGCCGGATCCATCGCGATTCGCGTCGAGCGCCTGGATGCTCCACCACGTCGCCCCACCGACGAGCGCGATACCGGCCAGGACCAGCATGACGTTCATCGCCGGCGAGTATCTGATCATCGGCACCGGTTCGGGCGCGAACTCCCTGGTGACGACGGATCGGAAGGGCATCATGTCGGAAGGATCCGCCGGGACGGCCAGCACGCGATCGTGGGCGCGGAATCCGAGCACGATCGATGCGATGACGCCCATGATCGCGAAGGCGACCATCGGTATCGCCAGCGCAACGGGCAGCGCGCCCCACACAGCAAGCAGACATCCCCACACGGCGGTCAGCGTGACCAACGCGGCCAGCGTGAACCGCCGCCAGCGCCGAGGAGATCGTAGATCATGCACAGCCAGCGAGAACCCCACGGCTGTGAGCAGAATCAGCTGCACACCGATGGCCGCGACGTACGCAGCGTGCGGAAGCGTGGCGAACGAGAGCACGGCGGCCGAGGCGGCGAACCAGACCGCCACGGCGACCGTGAATGCGAAAGCCATCCGCTCCACATCTCGTCGCGGCCGTCGCCGTCGGGGCCACCAGCGCACCAGCGCGAGCGCGAGGCCGAGAGCGGCCGCGGGGTACAACCATCCGATCTGCGTGGCGTACTCGGGAAGGAAGAGCTTGAGCCGCGAAACATTCGCCGCGGTCGGATCGGAAGAGAACAGTGCGGCAAGACTCGCCTGCAACGTGGTGACGTGCGCAGTCGTCGACCCCACGGCGCCCGCTACCGAATTGGGGAGCAGTCGGTCCACACCGTTGTAGCCGAATACCATCGCGAACACGTTGTTGTCTGTTGAGCCGTCGATGTACGGCCGACTCCCTGCAGGCACCAGCTGCACGATCGTCATCCACGCGAGCGACGCGACAAGCGTCGCCGCACCGAGAACTCCGACCCGTCCTGCGCGGCGGCGCCACCCATTCCCCGCGACCAGGAGTGTGCCGACGAGGAGCCCGGGCACGATCAGCCACGCCTGCATCATCTTGGCTTGGAACCCCACGCCGACGGCGATGCCCGACCACGCCAACGCCCAC
>NZ_MKSL01000010.1:0-12144 GCF_001897265.1 Microbacterium sp. 71-23 | reverse complement strand
CGCCGGTACCGGCCGCCCGCGGGCCTCCGCATTCCCCGCGACATCCACCGAGGAGCCCGCTCATGACCACCCTGTCGGCCGCCACCCTGGGCGACCTCGCCCCCACCGTCGCCGTACCGGAGTACGACCGTTCGCGCGTACGCACCGGCATCGTCCACATCGGCGTCGGCGGCTTCCACCGCGCCCATGAGGCGATGTATCTGGATCGCGTTCTCGGCACCGGGTCCACCGAGTGGGGGATCTGCGGCATCGGGATGCTCCCCTCCGACGTCGCCATGCGCGACGTGCTCGCTGCGCAGGACGGCCTCTACACCCTCGTGACCACCGCGCCCGACGGGTCGACGGAGGCACGGGTCGTCGGCTCCCTCATCGAGTACCTCTACGCCCCCGATGACCCCACCGCTGTGCTGGACAAGCTCGCGCACCCCGACACCCGCATCGTCTCGCTCACGATCACCGAGGGCGGGTACGGCATCGACGACGCGACCGGCGCCTTCCGGCCGGTGGATGCCGCGGTGCTCGCAGATCTCGAAGGGTCGTCGTCGGACGTGCCCCGCAGTGTGCTCGGCTATCTGACCGCGGCGCTGCGGCGCCGCCGCGACGCCGGCGTCCCCGGGTTCACGGTGATGTCGTGCGACAACATCCAGGGCAACGGCCACGTCGCGCGCACGGCGCTGCTCGGATTCGCGGAGCGCGTCGACTCCGACCTGGCCGCCTGGATCGGCGAGACGGTGTCGTTCCCGAACTCGATGGTCGATCGCATCACCCCCGTCACGACCGACGAGACGCGCGCCGCGGTCTCGCGCGACATCGGCATCGAGGACGGCTGGCCGGTGCACTCCGAGTCGTTCGAGCAGTGGGTGCTCGAGGACGACTTCCCCCTCGGCCGCCCGGCACTGGACGAGGTCGGCGTGCAGCTCGTGGACGAGGTGCTGCCGTACGAGCTCATGAAGCTCCGGCTGCTCAACGCGTCCCACCAGGCGATGAGCTACCTGGGGATCCTTGCGGGTGAGCGCTTCGTGCACGACGTGTGCACCGATCCGCTCTTCGTCGGGTTCCTCCTCGACTACATGCACATCGAGGCGATTCCGACGCTCGAACCCGTGCCGGGCATCGACCTCGACGCCTACTGCGCGACCCTCATCGCGCGCTTCGGCAGCGAGGCGATCCGTGACACGCTCGCCCGCCAGGTCGTGGACGGCTCGGATCGCATCCCCAAGTTCCTGCTGCCGGTCGTGCGGTCCCGCCTCGCCTCCGGCGGCGACATCCGCCGCGCGGCACTCGTGCTGGCCGCGTGGAGCGTGTTCCTCGAGCGCAGCGCGGAGCCCGGCACCGCTCTGCCGGCGGTCGATCGCCGACTGGGCGAGTTGCAGGAGGCCGCCGCCCGGGAGGGGGCACGACCCGGCGCGTTCCTCGACTACGCGCCCGTGTTCGGCGAACTGGGAGTCGATGCGGCACTGCGGGCGGCGTTCATCGCTGCGCGCGCCTCACTCGCTGAGCGCGGCGCACGCGGCGCGATCGAGGCACTCCAGGGCTGACGGCGCTGCCCGGCCACGGCCGGGCAGCGCCGGACGCGTGCGCCGTCCGACGGACGTGCGACGCCCTCCGCCGTCAGTCGCCCGCGGGCGCCGGAAGCCGGCACGACTCGCGCTCGACGAGAGCGACGTCGAGCACCGTGACCTCTTCCAGCCCTCCGTCGACCCCGGCGAGGCGATCGAAGATGCGGGCCGCCGCGAGCGCGCCGAGCCGATACGGATCCTGGTCGATGACCGACACCGACGGCGTGAGCGTATCGGCCATCGGGAAGTCGCCGAACCCGATCATCGCCATCGGGTCCGCGCGCAGCACATGCGCGAGCGCCATCGAGGTGCGCGCGTTGGCGGAGAAGAGAGCCGTGGGCGGTTCGGGCAGCGCACGCAGGCGCACGAGCGCCGCGGCCGCGGCATCCCGATCCGACACCATCACCTCGACGAGGTCGTCCGAACGACGGATGCCGGCCTCGTCCTGTGCCCGGCGCCACCCCTCGAACCGCTTCGTCTCGGTCGACAGATGCAGCACGTCGCCCACGTACGCGATGCGGCGGTGACCGTGGGCGATGAGATGGGAGACCGCCAGGTGCGCGCCCTGCTCGTCGTCCTCGGTGAACGTGTCGGTCTCGAGGTCTACCGGGCCTCGGTCGACGAAGACGATCGGCGTGTGCTCCCGCCAGCGCTGCAGCCACGAATGATCGAGGCCCACCGGGGCGACCACGAGCCCGGACAGCTTTCGCCCGAGCATCGACTCGATCGCGTCGCGCTCATCGACGGGGTCGTCGCCGAGGCTGGTGACGAGGGTGGAGATGCCCTGGGCACGCGCGGTGTCCTCGATCGCCCGAGCGATGGCCGCGAAGAACGGGTCGACGATGTCCGGTACCGCGACGCCGATCACCGATGCGCGACCGGCACGGAACGTGGTGGCGAGCACGTTCGGCACGTAGTTGAGCTCGCGCATGGCCTTCTCGACCTCGGCGCGGGTCGCGGGCAGCACGTGCGGATCGTCGTTGAACACCCGCGAGACGGTCTTCGTGCTCACGCCCGCACGGGCGGCGACATCACGCATCGTCGACATCGGCGCTCTCCCCTTCGCGTCTTTCCCCGGATCCTCGGATCTCGCGCAACCCTATCCCCCGGGAGCCGTGGTCGACGCCCGGGGGTCGTCGGGTGTCAGGCGCGGCCGTCGACCGCGTCGGCGAGCTCCCGCAGGCGGGGCAGGGCACGGTTCGTCAGCAGCTCCTCGCGACGTCCGGCGTCGGCCGAGAGGGAGTCCTTCCACAGCGAACGGCCCGCCATGGCGCCCGCGGCGCCGTGGGCGACGGCCGTGGCCACCTGACCGATGAACGTCTCGTGGTCGACGCCGGCCGAGAGCACGGCCCACGGCACGCCCTGGGCGGCCTCGGTCACGCGCGCGCAGCCCTCGGCGGAGCCCGGGTACTGGAGCTTGAGGATCTTCGCCCCGCACGCGACGGCGAGCGCAGCACCGTCGGCGACGAGCGTCGGGAAGGCGGCGGCGTACTCCTCGTCGCTCTCGCCCTCGAGCTGGTAGGTGAGCAGCTCGACGATCAGCAGCAGGCCCTCCGCCTCGCACGCGGCGACGAGGTCGCGGATCTCACCGGCCACGCGGGAGTCGAGTCCCTGCTTGTCGGGGCGGGTGTACCAGAGCATCTTGGCGACGTCGGCGCCCTGCTCACGGATGGAGTGCGGAGTCGCGCCGGGGACGTAACGGGTGTACTTCAGGCCGTCGACGGTCTCGAACCCGGACGCGTCGAGCCCGACGACGAGCGCCGTCTCGCGCGAGAGCACACCGTCGTCGACGATCCCGGGAAGCGCGACCTCGGGGTCGAGCAGGATGGCCGGGGCGTGGTTGGCGAGGTGGCGCACGAGGTCCGCCTTGACCTCGGCGAGCTCCTCGCGGGTGATCGCGTCGGAGCCGTGCGGGGCGTCCTTGATGGCCGCCTTCATGCCGTTGCGCTGATCGGCGGCGACGATGAGCATGTTGCCGTCCGGGGTCGAGATCGACTGGAGGGCGCGGCGCTCGAGCGTGGTCAGTTCGTTCATGGGGTGCTCCTTGGTGGGGGTCGATGGCAGACGGGCGGATGCCACGTCCGCAGGCTCTAGGGGGTGGTCGGTGTCGCCGCGGGGGATGCGGACACGAGGCGCGCGGCCACACGGGCTGCGCCGTACGCGGTGTCCTGCTCGCGGGTGGAGACGGTGACGTCGGGAAGCAGCTGGGCGCGGGCGCGCACGACCGAGGGCATCCCGACCCAGCCCCCGGTGAGCCGGGTGCGGGTGGCGGGCGGCACCTCGCGGTCCATCGCCTGAACGAGCAGGGCGATCTCGTCGTTGCTGTGGCGCAGCACGGCTCCGAAGATCTCGGCGGGCGAGACGCCGTCGGCGTGCAGGGTCATGCGCAGCACGCCGTCGTCGTTGCGAGCTCCGCTGACCTCGATCGCGCCGTCCGGGAGGGATCCCTCGTACGGGAGGGCCATCACCGCGGCATCCAGCTCGTCGCGTCCCGCCCGGTCGGAGATGCCCGCAGCTCCCAGGGCCCGCCGCAGCAGGAGGCCCGTCTTCACGCCGGCGACGAGCACGTGCTTGCCGGGGACGACGTGCGCGACCTCGTTGATGAGGGCGTCCGCGAGGCGCTGACGGGCGTCGAATCCGAGCGGACCGTCGAGCACGCGCAGCAGCACCTCGGCCGTGCCGAGGGAGACGTGATAGCTGTCGGCGGCGAGGGCGTCGCCGGCTTCCGCCGCGACGAGGTGGTCATGTCCGGCGACGGTGAGCTCGGCCCCGGCGAAGCGCGGGCCGAACGCCGTCGCGACGCGTCCCCACGACTCGCCGCCGCCGCGCAGGGGCGGGAGGAACCCGGCGTCGATGCCGAGCACGTCGAGCATCTCGGGCCAGGCCGCCTCGGCGTCCTGGTCGAGCAGGCCGGTGCGGGAGGTGAGGGAGTACTCGAGGGCCTCGTCGCCGCCGAGCGATGCGGCCACGAACTCGGGGAGGTTCAGCCAGCGGCATCCGCTCAGCTCGACCCCGCTGTCCCGCAGGAACGCGAGCTTCGCGACGGTGACCTGCGCGCCGAGCGGAAGCCCGGTGCGGCCCGCGAACTCCTCGCGCACGGTGGCGGGGAAGGCGGCGATCTGGTCGACGCCGCGCGGGTCGAACCACGCGAACCCGGGGGCGACCGCGGTGCCGGTCGCGTCGACGACCATCCCGGTCTCCCCCATGCCGGCGATGCCGAGGGCGACCACGGGCGCGGCGGTGAGCGGCGCGAGGGCGTCGTCGACCCGCGCGAAGAGGGTGGCGAGCGCGGCGGTGAGGGCCGCGGCATCCATCTCGGTCGTGCCGCCCGGGCCCACCCGCCAGGGTGTCGGCACCTGGTCGCTGACGAGCTCGGAGCCGTGCGCGTCGAGCACCAGCATCTTGATGCCGGTGCTGCCGAGGTCGATGCCGGCGAGCAGGCCGGATGCCGCGGCGGCGGGGTCGTCGCGCAGAGGCTGCGTCACGCGTTCTCCGTCCTTTCGACTCTTCGTCGAGGTCAAGGCGAGGATGGGGGAAGTCCCGGAAAATCAAGCATGACACCGGTGACTTGATACGACTATCGTGGACGTATGCGCTCCACGTGTCAAATGGAAAATCCTCGGGTGATCGTCGTGGCCGGCGTCGCGGGATCCGGGAAGACGACACTCGGACGCGCACTCGCGACCCGCCTCGGCGCGCCCCTCGTCGACCTCGACTCGGTCACCTCACCGCTGCTCGACGCCCTCCCCGACGAGGCGCTGGGCGGGCACTGGCTCGCCTCGCCGCACGCCGCGCGGATCCGCGTCGGCCGCTACACCGCCCTGCGCGCGGTCGCCGCCGACGCGGTCGCGACCGCGGGCGCCGCCGTGCTCGTCGCGCCGTTCACCGCGGAGCTCACGGGCGGTGCGGACTGGGCCGCGCTGCTCGACGCCGTCGCCCCCGCGGAGGTCGTCGTCATCCACCTGCGCGGCGACGCCTCGCTGTTCGCGGCACGACGTGCGGCCCGCGGCGAACGACGCGACGCCCACCGCGACGACACCCTGCCACCGGCGCCGGCCGTGCCGGTGATCCCCATCGACGCCGAGCTGTCCACCGCGCAGCAGGTCACTCGGCTCCTCCCCGCGCTCGGCATCCGCAGCGACCTCGACCGGGACGCTGCGGTCTTCGCTCGCACGTTCGACGCCGTGCTGTTCGACCTCGACGGCACCCTCATCGACTCGACCGCGTCGGTGATCCGTTCCTGGCGCCGGTTCGCCGAGCACTACGACGTCTCGATGCAGGCGCTGCACGACAACCACGGCCAGCCGGCGCGCACCCTCATCTCCCGCCTCCTGCCGCCGTCGCTGCAGGCCGAGGGCCTCGCGCACGTGACCGACCTCGAGGTCACCGACGCCGAGGGCCTCGAGCCCGTGCGTGGCGCGCGGGCCTTCTTCGACGGCATCCCCGCCGACCGACGGGCGATCGTCACCTCCGGTTCCGTCCCGATCGCCTCGGCTCGGCTCGACGCCGCCCGGTTCCCACATCCCGACGTGTTCGTCACCATCGACGACGTGACGACGGGCAAGCCCCACCCCGAGCCGTTCCTCCTCGCCGCGGCGCGTCTCGGCGTCGACCCGGCCCGGTGCCTCGTCGTCGAGGACGCCGCCGCCGGCATCGCCGCAGCGCGCGCCGCCGGCTGCGCCGTGCTGGGCGTCGCGGGCACCATCGACACCGACGACCTGCGCGCCGACCTCGTGGTCGACGGGCTCGACCGGGTGGTCATGGTGAGCGGTCCCGACGGCCTTCGCCTCGCTCCCGCGGCCTGATCGAGCCGGCGGTCGCGGCGCCGCGACCTACACCTCGACGGGCTCCGAGAGCACCACGGACGGGTCGGGGTCACGGGTGACGACGGCGTGCGGCATCCCCTCGAGGCTCGTCAGCACCGTCGCCGTCTGCGCCACCGCGTGCGCGCCCCACGCGGCGGCGGCGGATGCCGCGGCCATCAGCGCCGTCGGATCGTCGATCGTTCCCGCCCCGAGGCCCACGAGAAGGCCTGCGAGCGAGGCGTCGCCCGCACCCGCGGTGTTGGCGACGCGGGTGGCGACAGCGTGCGCGTGCACGACGACGTCACCGGCGACCAGCAGAATGCCGTCCGCACCGAGGCTCGCCGACACGACCGGCACGGCCAGGCTGCGCGCGGCGGCGACGACGTCTCCCCTGGTGCGCAGCGTCTGCCCGGTCAGCTCCGCGAGCTCTGCGGCGTTGGGCTTGAGCACCGAGACACGCGAGTCGGATGCCGCGGCCTCGAGCGCTGCGCCGCTCGTGTCCACGACGACCCGCGCACCGCGCGCGACGGCGCCCGCGAAGAGGTCGGTGAGATTGGCCGGCGCCGAGGCGCCGGCGATCTCGGGCAGAGCGCCGGAGACGACCAGCCAGCCCGCGCGGGTCTCCTCGATCTCGGCGAGGGTCGTGGCGACCAGCTGCTCCCAGCTCTCCGGGGCGAGCGGCGGGGTCGGGGCGTTCACCTTCGTGGTCGCGCCGCCGTCGTCGATGATGGACGTGTTCACGCGCGTCGCCCCCGGAACGACGATGGGGCGCAGCATCCCGTCCGTGTCGGCCCGCACGGCCGACTCGACGTCGTCGGCGCCGATCACCACGACGGCCGTCGCAGAACGCGCGGCCAGTCGCAGTCCGGCCGCGACGTTGACACCCTTCCCGCTCACCTCGCGCGTGTACGCCGTGGCTCGGGTGAACTCGCCGCGGGCCAGGGCGCCGGTCACCCGGTAGGTCGCATCGATCGCGCCCGCCGCCGTGACGGTCACGATGGCCGGCCCCATCGTCATGCCTCGCCTCGCACGATGAGGGCGAGGAGCCGGGCGACCTCGGCCGCGACGGCCTCACGGGCCGGGCGCAGATACCGCCGCGGGTCGACCACGGCGGGATCCGCCGCCAGCCGCTCGCGCACGACGGCCGTCAGCACCACATTGAGGTGCGTGCCGATGTTGACCTTGCGCATGCCCGCCACGACGGCACCGTCGATGCCCGCGTCCGAGACGCCGCTCGATCCGTGCAGGACGAGCGGCACCGGCACCCGACGGGCGAGCCGGGTGATCAGCTCCTCGTCGAGGCGGGCGCTGCGCTCGAGCATCGCGTGCTCGCTGCCGACCGCGACGGCGAGGGCGTTCACCCCCGTCGCCGCGACGAACGCCGCCGCGTCGTCGACGTCGGTGCGCACCCCCGGGGTGTGCGCGCCTTTGCCGCCGATCTCGCCGAGCTCGGCCTCCACCCACACGCCCGCGCTCTGTGCACGGCGGGCGACGGCGGCGGTGCGCGCGAGGTTCTCGTCGTCGGGGAGGTGGGCGCCGTCGAACATCACCGAGGGCATCCCGATCGCGATCGCCTCATCGACGAGGTTCTCGTCGGTCGCATGGTCGAGGTGCACGACCACCGGAACCGCGGCGGTGTCCGCGAGCCGCAGCGCCGCGGTCGCCGCGGGAGCGATGCCCCCGTGGAACGCGACGGCGTTCTGGGACAGCTGCAGCACGACACCCGTGCCGGCCGCTTCCGCGCCGGCGACGATCGCCTCGGCCATCTCCAGCTGCACGTAGTTGAACGCCCCCGCCGCCCGATGCCCCGCGAGCAGGGTCGGCATGTCGACGAGCGGCATCAGATCGGCTGTCCGGTCGGCAGCAGCACCAGATCGCGCACGACGACGTGCGCGGGCCGCGTGAGCATGAACACGATCGCGTCGGCGACATCCGACGAGCGGATGCCCGTGCGCTCGGCGATGCGCGCCGCCTCCTCGGGCGACCCGTGGGCGAAGCCCCAGAGCGGATTGAGCACCACGCCCGGCGCGACCGCACCGATGCGCACCCCGCTCTCGGCGGTCTGGGTGCGCACGGTGTGCACGAACGACTGCACCGCGTGCTTGCTGGCCGAGTAGACCGGCTCCCACGCGATGTCCTGGTGCCCCGAGACCGAGCTCGTCACGAGAACGTCACCGGAGCCCTGTGCGATCAGGTGAGGCAGCGCCGCGCGCACCAGCGTCATGACACCCGTCACGTTCGTCGCCACGAGCGCCGCGATCTGCTCGGCGCTCGCATCGACCAGATCGCCGCCGACATAGATGCCCGCGTTGGGCAGCACGATGTCGAGCCGGCCGCGCCGGGCGAGGGTCTCGTCGACGAGCGCCTGCGCGGTCGCGGCATCCGAGACATCCGCCGAGATCGTCGTGATCGCGTCCGGGGCGGACGCCGCCAGCTCAGCGAGCGCGTCGACCGACCGCGCGGCAGCGACGACGTGGGCGCCCTCCGCGACGAGGGCGAGAGCCGTGGCCAGTCCGATCCCCGAGCTCGCCCCGGTGAGCAGGGCGACCTTTCCTTCGAGCGCGGTCATCGCGATCCCTCCTGCGCGAGCAGCGCGCGTCGATACTTCTCATCCGGTCGCGTGTCGATGCGCGCGACGTCCTCGGGGGTCATGAAATTCACGCCGCCGACGGCCTGCGCGCCGATGATCGCGCGGGCGCACTTCTGCGCCATGGCGGTCATGCCGAGCACCTGCGCGCCGTGCGCGCCGAGGGCGAACATGCCGTGGTTGCGCAGGTAGATCACCCGCGGCGGCGCGCCGTGTTCCGAGATGTGGGCGCGCAGCATCTCGCGCACGACCCGGGCGAGACGGATGCCCGGGTCGATGTACGGCACGAGCAGCGGGTGCGCGCCGAGCACCACGATCTGGTCGGGGAAGAGCGCGCCGTCCACCAGCAGCTCCGCGTGCCGGGAGCACAGCAGTGCGTTGACCGACGTCGGATGGCTGTGGGCGACGACCGCGGCATCCGTCTCCTCGTAGACGACGACGTGCAGCAGCGCCTCGACCGACGGACGCCGTCCCTCGACGCGCGCGATGTCGGAGAAGAGTGCATCCACCTCGGCGTCGGCCGCGTCGGGGTCGGAGATCAGGGAGCTCGCCCGCGCGAGGTCGACACGCACGAAGTCGGCGGCCTGGGCCTGCCCGAGCACCGCACCGCTGGCCTTCACGTGCATCGCGTCGCCGTCGCGCACGCTGGTGTTGCCTTCGCCGAGCATCGCGGCGTCGAAGGCGGGGTCGCCGAGTCGACGGCTGAGGTCGGCGAGCTGATCGAGGGAGGTCATACGGGGGTTCCTGTCGGCAGGGGGATGGGGCGGGGGGCGTCGGTCCGCGGCGTGTAGCGCCGGAACGGCGGCTCGCCGTCGTCGGCGACCAGGTGACGGGCCGCGGCGAGATCCGGAAGGCGGCCGGCGGCGACGGCGAGCTGGAACAGCAGACCCCGCACGGATGCCTCGGCGGGTCCCGCGATCACGGGAAGCCCGGTGCGCTGCGCGGTGAGCGCGCACAGCAGGTCGTTGCGGGAGCCGCCGCCGACGATGCGCACGTCGGTCACCGCGCTCCCGGTGAGGTCCTCGAGCTGGTCGAGGGTTCTCGCGTACGCGAGGGCGAGGCTCTCGAGGATGGCACGCACCAGATCCGCGCGGGTGGCCGGCAGCAGCGCGCCCGACGCCGCGCACGCGGACTCGAGCCGCCCCACGAGATCGTCGGGGGCCTGCAGCGTCGGGTCGGCCGGGTCGAACGTGCCCCTGTACGTGGACGCCGCGGCATCCCGGAGAAGCTCGTGCAGATCGACCGGATGCCGGCCGTCCTTGGCGTCGAGCTCGGCCCATTCCCGCATCGTCTGCTGCAGCAGCCACATGCCGCTGAGGTTCTTCACGAGGAGCGTCTCGCCGTGTGCACCGATCTCCTGCGTGAACCCGGCCACGCGGGCCGCGTCGACGAGCAGCGGGGCGGCGACGGCCAATCCGGTGACCGCCCAGCTCCCCGCGGACACAACCGCCGTCGTCGGGGCGCTGACCGCGTCGACGACGGCGGAGAACGCCGCCGCCGTGTCGTGGGCGGTCACCCACCACACCGGCACCGGATCAGCCGCGCCGATCAGCGCGCTCACTTCGGGGAGGGTCGCGCCGGCGGGCGTCCCGGCGGTCGTCAGCGGGGGAAATGCGGCAGGGAGGTCGGCGCCGAGCGCCGCCGACCAGTCGTCGGTCGCCCGATCGACGAGCGCGGTCGACGAGGCGAGCGACGTCTCGGCGCCGACCGCACCGGTCAGCAGGTGCACGACGGTGTCCGCGATCAGCAGGATGCGGTCATCGGCCGTCCCGATGCCGGCGGCGGCATCCTGCCGCAACTGATGCACCGTGTTGATCGCCTGGTCGAGCACGCCCGTCACGGCGTAGTCGGCGGAGCCGTCCCGCGACGCCGCGGTACGCGCGGCGAGCGCGGCATCCGCGTCTCGGTGATGTCTGACGAACGGACGCAATGTCCCGTCGGTGGTCAGGCGCGCGTAGTCGACGCCCCACGAGTCGACGCCGACGCCTTCGACCGCGGCGCCCGCCCTGCGGGCTGCGATCACGCCGGCACGCAGCCCCGACACGACGCCGTCCCAGAGGGTGGGGATGTCCCATCCCCACCCGTCCGCCGACCGCACCGGAACGTTCGCGAACCGTCCGGCCTCGCGGATCGTCCACGCGGGACCGCCGCGATCCGAGGCGGCGAGGTCGAGCAACCCGAGCATCACACGGCCGCTCGAGGACCCGAGGTCGACGGCGAGGAACGCGACCGGTGCACCAGCAGTCATCTCACGTCCGCGATCGGTCAGATGGCGGTGTAGCCGCCGTCGATCACCAGCGTCTGACCGGTGAGGTACGACGAGGCGTCCGACGCGAGAAGGAGCACGAGTCCGTCGAGATCGGCGGGCTCACCCATGCGTCCGGCCGGAATGCGGGCGACCCAGTCGGCCGCGAGCTCCGGGTTCGCCTCGGTGAACTGGCGCGTCATGTCGGAGAGGAAATAGCCCGGGGCGATCGCGTTCACCCGGATGGCCGGCGCCCACTCGACGGCGAGGGAGGTCGCCAGGTGGGCGACAGCGGCCTTCGACGCGTTGTACGACGCCTGGTTCTGCGGCACGT
Source organism: Microbacterium sp. 71-23 (assembly GCF_001897265.1). Taxonomy (NCBI): domain Bacteria; kingdom Bacillati; phylum Actinomycetota; class Actinomycetes; order Micrococcales; family Microbacteriaceae; genus Microbacterium; species Microbacterium sp. 71-23. Next base: position 614 of record NZ_MKSL01000010.1, on the reverse strand, counting down.
TGACGATGAACCCCGACATCGACGACACGAGGATCGCGGACCCGGAACGGCCCTCGGCGATGAGCGGACGCGCGAAGCTCTGCGTGCTGTAGAAGGTGCCGCTCAGGTTGATGTCGATCACCCGCGCCCACGCCGACGGCTCGACCTCGGCGGCGTCGCCCCAGATGGTGATGCCGGCGGCGGTGATCAGGATGTCGGCGGTGCCGAGGGCGCCGCGGACGGCGGCGAATGCCGCATCGACGGATGCCGCGTCGGTGACGTCGACCGTCGCCCACGCCGTCGGCACACCGGTCTCCTCGGCGAGGCGTGCGGCGGATGCCTCGACCTCCGGGAGCAGATCGAGGAGTGCGACGCTCGCGCCCTGACGGGCGAGGGCGGAGGCGAGGGAATAGCCGAGGCCGCGTGCGCCGCCGGTGACGACGGCGACCCGGCCGGCGAGGTCAGGGAAGTTCATGAGGGCTCCAACGTGAAGAGGGGATGGCAGAGCAGAAAGGAGGCAGGGTCGACCGACGGTGGCCGGGAGACGAGCTCCCGGCCACCGCGGGCGGGTGGTGGTGTGGTGGTTAGCCGCAGGAGGACTGGTAGACGGCGTCTTTGGCGGTGGTGTCGACGTT
>NZ_MKSL01000009.1:276-5087 GCF_001897265.1 Microbacterium sp. 71-23 | reverse complement strand
CTTCCGCCCAGCCGGCAAGTAAACTGCCATAACAGGCTAGCCTTCCAAGAACCATTTGGACTTTGCTGTTCTTCTCTTCGTGTTTGGGTTGGTGGTTGTTGTATGGCTTCTCGTTCTCTCTGGCCGCACGCTCCTGGCTCGCGGCAATGGGTCCATATGACCCCCGGAGCTGCGGGCGGGATAGTCAAAACAGTAGAACAGAGGGGTGGCCGCAAGCGCCAGCGCCAGCCCTCGACATCACCACCAGCCAAGCGCCACCGCTCCCCTGCGACGTTGAGCGAGCCGATATCGCGCGTCATCGTAGACCTTCATACGCCGCTCTCTCCTGCCGTATGCGACAGCGCACCAACACCACAATCACCGCAATCGCCACAAAGAACACGAGCCGTATCGCCACCTGTGGCGAGGGTGTGGGTGAGCGAGTCAACCCTTCCTGTGGATATCGAATCGCTACCGCTCTCTCCTGGCGCAAGCGACAGCGCATCAACACCGCAACCACCACCACGAGCCGTCGCGCCAATCGTTCCTTCGAGCGAGTCAACGCTTCCTGTGGATATCGAATCGCTACCGCTCTCTCCTGGCGCAAGCGACAGCGCATCAACACCGCAACCACCACGAGCCGTCGCGCCAAGCGCGACGTTGAGCGAGCCGATATCGCGCGTCATCGTCGACCTTCATACGCCGCTCTCTCGTCAAGCAAGCCACAGGCCGCCGTCTATCCCGTGTGAAAGCGCCTCTCCCGCGCTACCTCGGACTGTCGATGCTGCCCGCGAGCAAGATCCAATCGCGCTGGGCCAACTGCGCAGCCTACTTCAAGGTGACGAAGTAACTCTGGCTGCGGTTGAGCATGCGCTCGGAGCTGAGAGATACCGACTCTTGTTCTCTGGCTTGATGCTCGATGCTTCTCCAAGCACAGCTACCAGCACGACGGTCGACTCTGACTGTCCTCCTCCATCGCTTGAGCGATCGCCGACATCAAGACTTCCGCTCGCCACCACGGATGCGGAAGCAGCAGAGGTGCTTGTGCGCATGGCTACTGATGCTGCACGAATCTCGCTGGCTAGTGCCTCGGAGCTTACCCGCCGCATCGCCTTCTCGGCGATTCTGGCTGGCCTTGGCTACCAGGCATACTCATCGGTGTTCTTGTATGGCTCAGCCCAATACATAACCGATTATGCCTTCCGCAAGCTCCAGCAAGAGGCATGGACCGCCATCGAGAACTTGACGAGGCGAGAGCTGACGTTGAGCGCCGAGAGAGCACGAGATGCGAGACCGAACAGTTCGGTGATTGCCGCGTTCGATGCTCGTTGGTCAGCCCGTCGTGATGCGCACTGTTGTACTGTGGTGTGCTTCAACGTGCTGGATCGTCGCATACTCGACTTTGAGTCGCTCATGCGCTCTGGATCGAGCAAAAACACCACCTGCGAAGCCCGGCAGCTCGAGGCCGAAGGCATTGCGCGTATTTGCGAGCGCCTGAAGGCCGAAGGTGTCACCATCACGGATATGCTTCATGATGGCGACAACTCCGGGCACAAGCAGGTGGTATTCTACTTTGGTAACGTGACGGAGCGAACGTGTCTCAACCACTACATCAAGAATGCTCGGTATGACAGCGCGATCGCATCGTCTCTGCCTTTGATGTACAACGTGATACTGATACCACAATCCCATTCTTGCGTAGAACTCGATTGCAGAGTGTACAGCAGCACGTAAACTACTCCGAGCTGCCAGTGGAAGCCGTGTGCAGGCTGTTGCGCAAGATCTGCAAGTCTGGTTCACTCGAACAAGGCTTGGTCCTCTTGCGCGCGGCACTCGAGCACTTCAACGGCAAACACCACGGATGCGAGCCCACCTGCTCGCGGAAGAGGAAGGCCCTTCCGCCGCAGGTTGTCTCGTTGATCCAGTCGGTGTGCGAGACCGTGTTGCGAGCGCCTGCGCGCTTCCTCCACGGCTTTACCACCAACATGGTCGAGAACTTCAATTCCTCGATCTTGGCCTTCTCGCAGAAGCGAACCTACGAGCCGCGAGCGTATCGCTACAAGATCATGATGGCATTTCTTGCGCAAACCAAGCCAGACTGGAAGCGCATCGTGATGCGCGAAGTCGGGATCGCCTACGCGCCCACCGCCAACGCGAATATCGATGCTGCCCTGCTTGCGCGTCAGCGCCACCGCGACGTTGCCGATAGCTCGTCGCGGTATACGAAAGCTCATCGAATGCGACAACTGAACGAGATCTACAAGCGCCTCAATGCCGACCAAGCGCCCGTCGAGCCAGGTCCTGAGCTCACCACCTACGGCGAACCCCACACCGAACCGCGGCCCGCAACCGCTACACGCTGCTCGTGTAAGACTGGCTGCGGCCGACAGTGTGGGTGCCGAAAGGCTGGAAGGGCGTGCGCGGCTCGGTGCGGCTGTACGGGCTGCAAGAACAACGGTGACCCGGCAAGCGAGCCCAAGAGCCGCACATGTGGCTGCCAGAAGGGATGCGCAGCGAACTCCTGTGCCTGCTTTCGCCTCGGTGAGCGGTGCGGTGCCTCGTGCACTTGTTGTGGCTGCGCCAACTGGCTTGGCCGAGGCGGACGCTCTCCCCTCGCACATCTGGTGCAATTGGATGTACCTACGGCCACGGCATTCGTTTGTATCGACCCTTGCGAAACCGACCCCGTGCTGCGCGACATCTCCGGCGATGGTACCTTTGACCCGCGTCGGATAACCGCCTTCCTTTGTCTCAAAGACTGCTTGTATGACGATGTTTTGGCTGTGTATATACTGCGCTTGCTGAGCTAGCCAGAGACCAATAAACGGCACTGCATACCACTCTCCTTGCCTCGCCAATCCATCCGCCCGCCAGAACGATTGACCAAAAAGGCAACTTTCTTGGCGGCATTCGTAAAACAGTCATAAGCTCACGGGACGCCTTAACGAGCACGAGCAAGTGTTCATGACGTAGTTCGATGGCTGATTATTTGGGTTGTTGTTGTTGTTGTTGTTGGAGTAGATTTTCTGCAAGCAGTTACGATGACTCTCGGCCGAGGCAGCAACGCACGACGCGAGCACCAACAAGCCAACAACGACGACAATTGGGATTCGAGACATTTGTAGCACACGGAAGATCTGAGGGAGTCAAGCACAGTGCGATGCACAGGGCGGAGAGAAGGGCAAAGAATAGGACACGAGCGAAAATGGCTGGCCGACGACTAAGAAATCAGGCTTGCCTGCCTGCCTGCCTGCCTGCCTGCCTGCCACTCCCCACGCGAGTGCCATCGGCTTTGGAATGGCTGTGGTAGCTGGGCAGTGTACCCCCACTTGTTGGTGTTGTGATTCGGTTTGTTGTTGTTGGGCCCTCGGTTGGCGCGTGATGGCATCGCCATTGGTTGTGTGCGACTGTGTCGGCTGCCCGTGTGCCGACGACTGGCAGTGCTCGGGCGTTATCGTGGTCGTTTGGCCGCTGTTTGTGCTGCTGTCGCTCCTCGCCTGCTTGGTGGCTCTCGTCACTTGCGTGATTGGCGCACTATTGGACGTGATCTCTTGTGCATTGTACGTACAATCGCAATCTCCTTATGGCGGTAGGTACCTGATCCCATACCGCTTCAGATTCCCATGCTTGATGAGCTTGTACAATCTACATACGTGCGGCTGCTACATTGTATCTATCGTTCCTCCTCACTACGGTGCAGTCGTCAACACGCCACTGTTGCGGAGCGAAGCCCGCGAGTTGCAATGCGACACCGAGACGTGGCTCCAACTGTACCTTGCCGACACGAACTTTGTCCGAGGCCCTGAAAAGCCTCTGCCGGCCTCCTACTTTCTATGCTGTCTACGAGCAGACCAATGCCAGTATGCGATCGAGGCGCAGACCGCAGAATCGATCGTCTAAATATATCATATATATGTTCGGGCAGCGCCGCGTGCCATACAAGCACTTCTGGGCGAGGCCAACGCTTCACGAGCTTGCATCGGTAGCATTTTCGTACTCTTAAAGCCTTCAGGCCTAAAGGAAACATGGGCCGATTGCTCTACTGGCTGAAAATATTGCCTCGCAATAGACGGCTACTGGGCGGTCAACCTCACTCCCTCGCCCTGCCTAACCGTGCCACTGGCTGCGTCGTACTCTCCTCGTCTCGTTCGAATTAGGGAGTCCAGCTCTGCGGTGCACACCAGTCGTTGAGCAACCAACCCAACCACCATCCAAGCAAGCGGTCGTTCTTCGGTGGACGTTGCACGAGCCCAAGCAACCCCGCTCCTGCAACACAGCTCCCCTTCCTCTGCCTCTCGCCGACGGTGTCTATGAGTCAGTGCCCGAGGTTCTCGTGAGCGTCGCGCGTTCCCGCGGCTGCCATGGGCGACTCCGCCACCTCGACCTCGACCTCGACCTCGGCGAGCCACTCGAGCCACTCGAATCACTCGAACCACTCGACCTCAACGAGCCACTCGACCTCGACGCGTCACAAGCATGGCGGCGGCGGCGGTGGTGGCGGCGGTGGCGGCGGCGGTGGCGGCGGCAGCGGGCGCCGTCCGCGCAGCTCCTCGGCCAAGGCCACGCAGCAGCCGGCGCTGCTATGCACGCCTCCGCGACCTTCGTCGCCGGTCGTCTCGCCGGTCGTCTCGCCGGTCGTCTCTCCGGTCGTCTCTCCGGTCGTCTCGCCTACCGGCTCGCCTTGCGTGTCGCCGCGCGGCTTCGAAGTCAATGACGCCGCGGTCGCGCCGCCATCGGTAGTCTTTGCCCCGAGAGCCACATCGTCGTCGTCGTCGTCGTCATCGTCGTCCATTGGTGAGTCACAGACGCCGACGGCCTTCATGCGATTGCCG
>NZ_MKSL01000009.1:0-211 GCF_001897265.1 Microbacterium sp. 71-23 | reverse complement strand
CAATGGCACGAACGCGGCCGACGGCACCGCTGCCCCGGCCACCGCGAGCTCCGAGCCATCATCCCATCAGTCTGCCACGGCCACGGCCGCCAGCTCGACAACGCCTCCGCCGCCTCCGCCACCACTGCCTCCGACCTTGCTCTCTCCGCGCTCTCCATCCGCTTCAACCTTGGCTACCGCACCTCACAAGACATCGTTGCGCGCACCCCTA
>NZ_MKSL01000008.1:403008-471577 GCF_001897265.1 Microbacterium sp. 71-23 | reverse complement strand
GGCTCGAACTCCTCACCCGCCACACCGGGCCCGCCGGCATCGCCCTCTCCCGCCAGAACCTCCCCGTCCTGCCCCGAGAGATCGATGGATTCGCCGGGGCGGAGGGCGTCAGGAAGGGCGCCTATGTGTTGGTGGATGCGGAGGACGGCACCCCCGACGTGATCTTGATCGCGACGGGTTCCGAAGTGCACCTGGCCGTCGAGGCTCGCACGCGTCTCGCGGCCGAAGGAGTGCAGGCCCGCGTCATCTCCGCCCCCAGCCTCGAATGGTTCGCCGAACAAGACGACACCTACCGCGAGTCCGTACTCCCCTCGACGATCAAGGCCCGGGTCTCGGTCGAGGCGGGCTCGACGCTCGGCTGGCACCGGATCGTCGGCGACGCGGGCCGCGTCATCGGCATCGATCACTTCGGCGCCTCGGCGTCGGCCGGCGAGCTGCAGCGCCGCTTCGGCTTCACCGTCGACGCGGTCGTCGCGGCGGCGCACGAGACGATCGAGGCGACAGCGTGAGCACGCCGACGGCCGCCCTCGCCGCGGCGGGCGTGAGCATCTGGCTCGACGATCTCTCCCGCGAGCGCATCGAGTCCGGCGAGCTCGCCGAACTCGTGCGCACCCGCAACGTCACGGGAGTGACGACCAACCCGTCGATCTTCCAGGCGGCCATCACCCGCGGTGCGGGGTACGGGCCGGCACTCGCGCGGGAAGCCGCGGCCGCGGCATCCGTCGATGAGGCCATCCTCCGCATCACGACCGACGACGTGCGCGACGCCTGCGATGTGCTGCGGGAGGTCTACGACGCGACGGGCGGCGTCGACGGACGCGTCTCGATCGAGGTCTCCCCCGAGCTCGCCCACGACACCGAGGGCACCATCGCGCAGGCCTTCGCCCTGCACGCCGCGGTGGCGAGGCCCAACGTGCTGATCAAGATCCCCGCGACCCGCGCGGGACTTCCGGCGATCACCGCCGTGGTGGCGGCCGGGGTGTCGGTGAACGTGACGCTCATCTTCAGCCTCGAGCGCTATACCGAGGTCATCGACGCCTACCTCGCCGGCCTCGAGCAGGCGCGCGCGAACCGCCTCGACCTGACCACGATCCACTCCGTGGCCTCGTTCTTCATCTCGCGCGTGGACACGGAGGTCGACGCCCGGCTCGCGGCGATCGGCACCGACGCGGCACTCGCCCTGCGCGGCCAGGCGGCGCTCGCGAACGCCCGCCTCGCGTACAACCTGTACGAGCAGCGGTTCGAGGAGCCCCGGGTACGGGCGCTGCTCGCCGCCGGGGCGAACCGTCAGCGGCCGCTCTGGGCGTCGACCGGCGTGAAGGACCCGTCCTTCCCCGACACCCGCTATGTCACCGAGCTGGTCGCGCGCGGCACCGTCAACACGATGCCGGCCGCCACCCTCGAGGCGACCTTCGACCATGCGATCATCACGGGCGACACGGTCACCGCCCGCGATGCCGACGCCCGGGCCGTTCTCGACGCCCTCGCGGCGGCGGGGGTCGACTTCGGCGATGTCACGCGGCTGCTCGAAGAGCGCGGAGTCGCGGCGTTCGTCGATTCGTGGGCCGATCTGACGTCAACGGTCGCGGCCGCACTCGCCCCGGCGCTCACGCACTGAGCCCGACCCGGCCGCACGACCCCGGAAGGCGCGCACAGTCGACCGAATCGACAGGCACTCGACGCGGGCCGATTCGAGCCGGTAGTCAGGCCTGCGGCGGCAGCGCGCCGTCAGGCAGCGCCCGCACGGTGCGCGGGCGCGCGCCGGCGAGCACGGCGCCCGCGCTCGCGATCACGACGAGCGCGATGCCCGCGATCTCGAGCAGGGCGAGATGCTGTCCGAGAAGCAGGAATCCCGCCACCGAGGCGGTCGCCGGGCCGAGACTCATCAGCACCGCGAAGACGGATGCCGCGACCCGCCGCAGCGCGAACAGTTCGAGGGCGTACGGGATGGTCGACGACAGCAGCGCGACGGCCGCCCCGAGGCCGAGCAGCTCAGGTCGCACGAGGGCGGAGCCCGCGTCGACGATGCCGAACGGCAGCGAGACCACCGCGCCCGCCGCCATCGCGATCGCGAGGCCGTCGAGTCGGGCGAAGAGCCGCCCCACCCGTGCGGAGGCGAGGATGTAGAAAGCCCAGCTGGCGGCCGCGGCGAGTGCGAACACGACCCCGAGCAGGTCGAGTCGATCCCAGCCGCCCCCGCCCAGGGCCGCCACTCCGAGGGCGGCGATTCCCGCCCAGACGAGGGCGCTCGCACGGCGGGCGACGATGATCGACAGGGTCAGCGGGCCGAGCACCTCGATCGTGACCGTCACACCGAGGGGCAGACGCTCGAGGGCGAGGTAGAACAGACCGTTCATGAGTGCGAGCACGAGCCCGAACGCGAGGGCCGAGAGCCAGGCGTCTCGCGAGAGCCCGCGCAGGCGCGGGCGGGCGATCGCGAGAAGCACGAGCGCCGAGAACACGAGTCTCAGCATCACCATGCCGAGAGGCCCGACAGCGGGGAAGAGCAGCACGGCGATCGACGCGCCGACCTCCTGACAGGCCAGACCGATCAGCACGAGACCGATCGCGCCGTAGCTGCTGCGGGCAGGGGACATCGCACTCTTCCAACCGTCGGGGAACATTCCGATCAAAGCATGTCCTCCCGACATCGCCGTGCGGGGGTGACGTACGAGGTCGCCGGCCGTGCGTAGGGTGGAGGCATGCCCCACCTCTTCGACGCCGACGCCCTCGCAGGCGTCCTCGGTCACATGAACTCCGATCACGCCGACGACAACCTGCTCATCGCGCGCGCGTTCGGTGACGCTGACGCTGTCGGCGCAGTGATGATCGGGTTCGACGGCTCGGCCGGCGAGTGGAGCTACACGACCTCGACCGGTGAGGAGACGCTGCAGGTGCCCTGGCCGGGAGGCGAGATCACCGAACGGCGAGAGGTGCGCCGCGAGATCGTGGCGCTCTACGACGCGGCCTGCCGGCGCCTGGGCGTCGAGCCGCGTCCGCACGAGTGACCTCCGAGGAACCCGCGCAAAGGCTCTGACGCAACGCGAAGGTTAGGTTCCGCTTACCTGAAGGTATAGTGGGCGACATGACGACGCCCATCCCCTTCTCCACCGCCCTGCGCGAGCGCTCCAGCGGCGCGCACTCCGGCAGCGAGAGCGCCGGGTTCATGGCCGATCTCCTCAAGGGGGAGGGCACGCGCGAGGACTACGTTGCTCTCGTCGCCCAGCACTGGTTCATCTACGAGGCGCTCGAAGGGGCGGCGGATCGCATGCGCCGCGACCCCGTGGCATCCGTCTTCATCAGCGACAAGCTCACGCGCCTGCCGGCCCTCGAGGCCGACCTCGCGTTCCTCATCGGCGACGACTGGACGCAGCGCATCACCCCGCTGCCGACGACCGAGCGCTACGTCGCCCGCATCCGTCAGGTCGGCGCCACGTGGGCGGGCGGCTTCGTCGCCCACCACTACACGCGCTACCTCGGCGACCTGTCGGGCGGACTGTTCATCGGCAAGCTGATGGCGCGCCGGTTCGGGTTCGAGACCAACGGCATCGGGTTCTACATCTTCGGCGACATCGCGGACCCCAAGGCGTTCAAGGACGTCTACCGCGAGCAGCTCGACGCCGCCCCGTGGGACGAGGCCGAGAAGCAGCGGGTGATCGACGAGGTGCTGCTCGCCTACCGGTTCAACACCGAGCTGTTCGACGACCTCGCCCGCGCGAAGGCGGATGCCGCGGCCTGACCGCCCCGCGCATCGGCGCCGCGTCAGCGGGCCGCGGCCATGAAGCGCGCGACGTCGGGATCGACCCGGATGTCGCTCGGGCGCAGCGGCCGGCGGAGGTACAGCCCGTCGATGGAGGTCAGCCGCGACAGGGCCACGTACGTCTGCCCGGGCGCGAACGCCCCCGAGCCGAGGTCGATGACCGCCCGGTCGTAGCTCTTGCCCTGCGACTTGTGGATCGTGACGGCCCACGCGAGCCGCAGCGGGAACTGGGTGAACTCGGCGACGACGTCCCGCGTGAGCTGACGGGTGGTCGCGTGGTACGCGTAGCGGTAGCGCTCCCAGACCGCCGGTTCGACGTCGTGCTCCTCGCCGTCGACGCTCACCCGCACCTTGTCTCCCGTGATGCGGGTGACGGTGCCGATCGTGCCGTTCACCCAACGGGGCGGCTCGCCGTAGCCGGCGGTGTCGTTGCGCAGGAACATCACCTGCGCGCCGATCTTCAGCTGCAGCTCGACATCGGCGGGGTACGCGTCACCGCGGCCGAAGTCGCCGTTGATCTCCGCGACGGCGGTCTGCGATCGCCCGATGAGGGCGTCGAGGTGGCGTTTGTTGATCGCATTGACCGCGTCGTTGCGGGTCGCGAGGGTGATGATCGGCTGCTCGCCGTCGACCGGCTCGGGCGGTGTGCGGGCCCCGTGGCCGTTGAGCACTCCGGCCATGTCGGCCGTCACGCGACCATGGCGCACGGCGTCGAGGAGCGCCTTGAACGCCGGGTCGGACTGTCGATGGATGTCGCGCAGCTCCCGGATGTGCAGGGTCGCGCCGTGGCGTCCGAGGTCGATGATGCCCGCGGCATCCGGTGTCTCTCCGGCCCAGACGTGCGCGTCGAAGAACCAGTGCGACCGGTAGTGGTCGTGGAGGTAGCGCAGCTCGTCGCCACGCGGCGGCACCGGGGCGAGCTGGTAGGGATCGCCGAACATGACGACCTGCACGCCGCCGAAGGGCTCCGCGCGGCGGCCCCGGGCCTGACGCAGCGCCCGGTCGATGCCGTCCATGAGGTCGGCGCTGACCATCGACACCTCGTCGATGACGAGCATGTCGAGGGCGCCGAGCAGCTTGCGGGTCGCCTCGGGCTGGGTGAGCTCGGTGTTGGCGATGAGGCCGATCGGCAGCCGCAGCAGCGAGTGGATGGTCTGCCCGCCGACGTTGAGTGCGGCGACCCCCGTCGGCGCGCAGACGGCGACGCGCTTGGCGGTGTGCTCGACGAGGTGGCGCAGCAGCGTCGACTTGCCGGTGCCCGCTCGACCCGTCACGAAGACGTTGTCGCGCGTGCCCTCGATGAGCTCGTAGACCTCCGTCTGCTCGCTCGAGAGGGGGGTCGTCTGCACCCGTCCATGCTAGGTGCGCGGGCGCCCCGCGAGCCGTGGGGGCGTTTCCCGGGTGGCGGCGCGGCCCGGTTCCTACACTGTGAAGGTGACTGTCGCCGAGCCGGATGCCGCCACCCCCCGGGTGCGTCGGCGTCGGCCGTTGTGGGTCGATCTCACATCGATCGCGCTCGTGACCGCGCTGCTGCTCGCGGGTCTCGGCGTCGGATCCGCGGCGCTCTACCGCCAGTTGTACAGCCCGACGGCGTTCGTGCTGCACTATCTGTCCCTCCTGTCGGATGGGCGGGCCGGCGACGCGCTCGCGGTCCCGGGCGTGGCGCTCACCCCCGATCAGCTGTCCGCCGCCGGGCTGCCGTCGACGGCCTCGTCCGCACTGCTGCGATCGACCGCGCTCGGCCAGCTCTCCGATGTGAACGTCGTGTCGGAGTCGTCCGAAGGCGCCGTCACGACCGTCACCGTCTCGTACTCCGCCGGCGGTCACTCGGGCACCACCGCGTTCCGCGTCGCACCCGGCGGGCAGCTCGGTGTGCTCCCCACCTGGCGCTTCGCCACGAGTCCGCTCGCGGTCATGTCGCTCACCGCGCTCGGCACGATGCAGTTCGGCGTCAACGGATTCGTGGTCGACAAGCGGCAGGTCTCGCCCGACGGCGAGAACGTGAAGCCGACCGAGCCGATCGCGATGCTGGTCTTCTCCCCCGCCCTCTACGCGATCCGCATCGACACCGACATCTCCTCCTCGAGCGGGACGGCGGTGCTGACGAACGCGCCGGGCGTCGACATCCCGGTCACCGTTCAGGCGCAGCCGACGGCGCAGTTCACCTCGGTCGTGCAGCAGCGGGTGAACGAGTTCCTCTCGCAGTGCGCGACCCAGCAGGTGCTGCAGCCCACCGGATGCCCGTTCGGCTATGTCGTGCGCAACCGCGTCGAGGGCACTCCGACGTGGTCAATCACGCAGCAGCCGACGATCCAGGTCGTTCCCGACGGCAACGGCTGGCGCATCCCCGACACCGCCGCGGTCGCCCACATCCAGGTGACGGTGCAGTCGCTCTACGACGGGTCGGTGCGACGGGTCAGCGACGACGTCCCCTTCACGGTGAACGCCGGAATCACCGTCAACCCCGACGAGACGGTCGCGATCTCGATCGGCGGCGGAACGAACTGACCTGCCGGATGCCGCGACTTCCCGCGCCGGACGATCAGGCGTCGCGGTCGGGGTGCCGGCGGGCGGCGGCGAGCGCCGCGTCGTACGCGTCGAGCTCGGCGTCGCGCTCGCGGCGCGCAAGACGGCGGGACGCGGCATCCGCGGGTCTGGGGGTGCGCGCGACCATGACGGCGAGAGCGAGCAGTGGCACGAGACCGCACCCCGCGACGACGACTCCCGCCCGGCGCTGGTCATCGAGGGGCTCCGCGCCCCAGGCGGGGGCGAGGGCGCCGAACCAGTCCGCGACCCACAACGACGCGGTCGAGACGAGCACGGCGGCGAGGGCGATGACGGCCGCCGCGACCAGCACGATCGCGAGCGCCCGCGCCGCCGTCGCGGTGCGCGGCACGACGACCGCCCGGACGAACAGCAGACCGGCCGCCGCGGCGACGCCGATCGCGAGGTCGGTGCCGATGCGGTGGCTCAGCGTCCAGCGCAGCACGTCGGTCGCTGTCGCGAGCCAGAGCACGGCGATGAGCAGCAGCGCCGCGACGACGGGGGAACGCAGCGCCCGCGGCGGTGCGAGCGGGGCGAGCGGGGCGGATGTCTCGGCGCCGGCGGTGCGCGCAGCGCGGGGCGGCGTCGCCCACGCGACGAGCACGGGCACGGCGAGTGCGACGATCAGCAGTTGCGCGAGCCGGGCGCTCAACAGCACGTCGGCGTAGACGGCGAGTCCGCCGCACGTCGCCCACAGGAACAGCACGACCGCGACCATTCCTGCGCCGAGACGCGCGGGCGAGCGCCGGGCGCCCGCGACCGCGGCTCGGCGGCGCACGACGAGCCACGCGATTCCCGCTGCGGCGACGGTGAGCCAGAGCGGGTCGAGCGCGACACCGAGCAGCAGCGATCCGATCGTGGGCACCGGGGGCAGCGGCATCCCGGTGAGCACCTCGGCGGGGGTCGCGTCGGCCGGCGGCGCGACGGGCTGCGTGCCGATGCCGACCGCCGCCCCGAATCCGAGCAGCGCGGCGAGCGCGACCAGCGCGATCACGAGAGGTACCGGAGCGCGCGAGGCCGAGACGACGGCCGCTCCCACGACGATCCCGGCGCCGACGGTCGAGACGGTGAGCATCAGCAGAGCCAGGCCCGCGGCCGGGCGCGGCGACGCGCCGGCGGCGAGCGCCGCCAGCGGCACCACTGCGAGCGCTGCCAGCACCGCGAGCACTCGGACGGCCCGCACCGTGCGCACCGACACCAGCAGCACGGCGATGAGCGCCGCCAGCACCGTCGTCACGAGCCAGAGTCGTCCCGTCGACGTTCCCGTGACGAAGCCCGCCACCTCGGCGCCGAATGCGGGATCGAGACCGGGTGTGAGGTCGAGCAGCGACACGGCGGTGAGGACGGTCGCTGCGGCGGCGGCCAGGGCGAACACCGCGGCCGCACCGGCAGCGACCGCCACGAGACGCCCGAACGCGGCGCGGGCGACGGTTCCGCCGGCGACGGCGAGCACGAGACATCCGATCGTCGTCGCCACCCCGAGCCGCACCAGCACCTCGGCGAGCGGCAGGAGCCAGCCGACCAATCGGCCGGGCGCCGACAGACCGGCCGTCACCAGCGCCGTGGCGAGCGCTACGACGGCAAGGAGCACAGGGGCTCCGATCCGCCAGGCGCGCGCAGTCACGCGGTCCAGCCTAGGCGGGGGCCGGGTGGCATTCCCGTGCGCGCGACCATAGCCGGACGCGCCACGATAGAGGGATGTCGCACCCCACCGCCACCGCGCCCGCGCGACGCCGCTGGCTGCAGGCCATCGATCGCCCTCGGGACGTCGTCGCGTACATCACGCCGAACTGGTTCGCCTCGGTCATGGGGACCGGCATCGTCGCGAACGCTGCCGTCGCCCTCCCCGTGCAGGTGCCCGGCCAGCGCACCTTCGCACTCGTGGTGTGGCTGCTCGCATCCGCCATGTTCCTCGCGCTGATCGTCGCGACCGCGCTGCACTGGATCTGGTTCGGCGGCGTCGCCCGCGGTCACCACAGCAATGCCACGATGGCTCACTTCTACGGCGCACCGGCCATGGCGGCACTGACCGTCGGACTCGGCACGCTGGTCGTGGGCGTGGACATCCTCGGTGAGCCCGTGGCGGTCGCGATCGACGCCGTGCTGTGGACCGTCGGCACGGTGCTCGGCCTGATCGCCGCCGTCACGATCCCCTACCTGACTTTCACCCGCCACGACGTGCGGGAGGACAGCGCGTTCGGCGGATGGCTCATGCCCATCGTCCCGCCCATGGTGTCGGCGGCGACCGGCGCGGCCCTGCTACCGCACATCCCCGCGGGCCAGCTGCGGCTCGACTTCCTGCTCGCCTGCTACGCGATGACCGGCATGACCGGCATCGCGGCGCTCATCATCCTCACCCAGCTGTGGGGGCGCCTCGCCCGCCACGAGGTCGGGGCCGTCGCGATGGTGCCGACCTTGTGGATCGTTCTCGGACCGCTCGGTCAGTCGATCACCGCGGCGAACAACCTGGGTGCCGATGCGCACCTCGCCGCTCCGCCCGACCTGGCATCGGCGTTCTCCGCCGCGGGCGTCGTGTTCGGCGTGCCCGTGCTCGGCTTCGCCCTGCTGTGGGGTGCCCTGGTCGTCGCCCTGACGATCCGCGCCGCGCGCGCCCACCTGCCGTTCACTCTCACCTGGTGGTCGTTCACGTTCCCCGTCGGCACGTGCGTGACGGGGTCCGCCGCCCTCGCCGTGCACACCGGCTCGCAGGCACTCGCGGCGCTGTCCGCGGTGCTGTTCGTGGGGCTCCTCGTCGCGTGGGTCACCGTCGCCGCGCGCACCCTGCACGGAGTATTACGCACGGGTCGCCTACTGCTGCCGCCGGCCTGACGTCGCCGCGACGCCACCGCGAACGAAGCCGGACACGACGAAGGGGGGATGCCACGTGGCATCCCCCCTTCGCGGAGTCGAGAAGACTTACTTGACGGCAGCCTTCAGCTTCGAGCCCGCGGTCACCTTGACGCGCTTGCCCGCGGCGATCTTGATCTCGGCGCCGGTCTGGGGGTTGCGACCGGTGCGAGCGGCGGTCTCGACCTGCTCGAAGGCGATCCAACCGGGGATCGAGACCTTCGCGCCCTTGGCGACGCTCTCGGCGACCGTGGCGAACAGGGAGTCGAGCACACCCGAGACCGTGGCCTGGCTCTGACCCGTTGCGCTCGCGATGCTCGCGACGAGTTCGGTCTTGGTGATGGACTTGTCGGCCATGTGGTTCCTCCAGGCGCCGAAGCGCCTCTTGTCTGGGTCCGGTCACCCGAGGGTGCCCGGTGTGGTCGGGTTCGACCGTGCTCGAATATACCCACTTTCCGCGTGATTCCGCGGATTTTCCGCACTTTGACGGATCGGTGGCGGCGTGTCACGAGGCGCATGACGCTCGTGGGGCTGCTGTGACTGCTGATCAGGCCGGTGCGCGCGGATCACCTCGTGCGCGGTGCGCGCGAAGTCAGGCGTGACGAGGCCAGGACCGTCGAGATACCCGCCGACGAGCGCAGCATCCCGCAGGAGGACGAGGGAGGCCGCCACCTCGCGCGGACGGACGAGGCCGGCTGCGCCAGCGAGGTCGGCGAGGGTGGTGCGGAACCACGACCGGTGCTCGTCGATCAGGCGGCGCACAGGTCCTTCCTCGGGGTACTCCGCCGCGGCGTTGATGAACGGACATCCGCGCGTGTGCCGCAGGCGCACGTCGTCGGCGATCCCGCCGACCACGAGGTCGAGGAGGATCCCCGGGTCATCGGACGCGGTCGCCGCCTCGGCGAAGAGCGCCCGCAGCTGCGCGTCCTCCCCTTCGAGGTAGGCCAGGACGAGGCCCTCCTTGCCGGCGAACTGCTTGTAGAGGGTCGCGCGGGTCACCGACGCGTGCTCGATGATGCGATCGACGCCGACCGCATGGATCCCCTCGGAGTAGAACAGCGTCGTCGCCGCCTCCAGCAGGCGGGTCCGAGCCGAGGGGCGGTCCGCTGTTGCAGCGCTCATGTGATCCTCCGCGATCCATCGTGCCAGCCGGCGGCGGAATCGCTTGAATAGATAGAACGTTCGGTCTACTCTGATTCTACGCCACCCCCCACGAGGAGCAACCGATGACCGACACGACCACACCGCCCGTCCTGCTCATCCACGGACTGTGGATGACCCCACTGAGCTGGCACACGTGGGCGGGCCGATTCCGCGACGCCGGGCATGAGGTCATCGTGCCCGGCTGGCCCGGGATCGATGACCGCTCCGTCGCCGACATCCGGCGCGATCCCGCCGCCCTGCGCGGCATCGGCATCCGGCAGATCGTCGACCACTACGACGCGATCATCCGGGCACTCCCGGTGAAGCCCATCATCATGGGCCACTCATTCGGCGGCCTCTTCACGCAGATGCTCGCCGACCGCGGACTGGGCGCCGCGTACGTCGCCGTCACGCCCGGGCAGCCCGCCGGCATCACGACACTGCCGGCGTCGACACTGTGGACGGGCACCCCGATCCTGTCCAACCCGTTCGGTCGCAACGGCGCCTCGCCGCTGTCCAAGGGCCACTTCCACTTCACCTTCGGCAACGACCTCGACCGCGCCGCATCCGATGACCTCTGGGAGCAGTTCGCCGTGCCGTCGTACAACAGGGTGTTCTTCGAAGGGGTTGCGGCGGCCTTCTCCGAGAAGAAGGGCGCGAGCCACGTCGACTACGCCCGCACCGACCGCGCTCCCCTGCTGGTGATCACCGGGTCGCGGGACCACGTGGTGCCCCCGGCGATCGGGCGCGCGATCGTGAAGAAGTACCGCTCGTCGGGGAGTCCCGCCGTGGTCGATTACCGCGAGTACGAGGGGCGCACCCACCGCATCGTGAGCCAGGAGGGATGGGAGGAGGTCGCGGACGACTCGCTGGCGTGGGCCGTCACGCACGCACGTGGCTGAGCCCGCGGGCGCCGGGCCGCGGCTGCGCCCCGGCGCTGCGCCGCGCCCGGTCGACGATCGGCCGATGCGCGGCTGTGGCTACGACGCCGGGCCGAGGGTGAACCACTCGCCCTCGGAGATCACCGACACCTCGCCGTCGACGACCGAGATCGCGGACTCGTCGTCGAGCACGTACGCGGGCAGCTCGAGCGTCGCCGCCCATTTCTGGGCGGCCTCCCTCGTGTTCGTGGGGAAGACGTCAAGGTGCGGGAAGATCGCGAAGTCGACGAGGCCGAGGGTCGTGTCATCCGGCGCCTGCGCCCAGGCGATGAACTCCCGACCGATGCGCGGCGTCATGACCATGCTGCCCGCGCTGACGCCCACCCACACCGTGTCGTGCAGTTCGGGGAGGAGCTCGAGCAGGCCGGACTCCCGCATCCAGTGCGCGAGGAAGGTGGCGTCGCCGCCGTCGACGAGCAGCACGTCCGCGGCGCGCACCCACTCCTGCCAGCGCTCGACGCCGATCGACGGAAGGTAGGCGAGTTCGAGCACGCCGAGCGTGCGCCACGGCATCGACGTCATGCCGCCCCACGGCGGGAGGCCGGTGATGAATCCACGCACCGACTCGGGCCCGCACATCGTGTGGCCCCACTGCGCGGTGGGAATGCAGAGAGCGGATGCCTCAGCCACCGGCTTGCCCACCATGTCGACCAGGGCGCGCTCGATGCTGTCGTTGCGGATCCCGCCCGACGTCAGCAACAGCTTCATGGAGCCTCCCGGGGTCGATGCGGCGCGCGTACGCCGCTGCCCTCGACCTTAGGACCCCGGGACGGCCGGGACGAGGCCCGCTGTGGATACGCCGGGGACAACGGCTCCGCTCTTCGCCGCGCCCTGCCGTTCTGCCACACTCGGTGCACCGAGCCCCCGACCCGCCGGCGACAGCCGGCACGATCCGAGGAGCACCATGGCACGCCACGACCGCCCGTCCGCCCGCACCGAGACCCTGCCGCCCGACCCCTTCGAGGGAAGCGTCTCGTCGGCGGAGTCGCACACGCACACCGACCCGCACGACGAGCTGCTGCGCACGCTGCCCTACCCGAACTGGCTCGGCGCCGGTCTCATCTGCTGACGTCCCCGCGAACGACGAAGCCCCCGAGGTCTCCCTCGGGGGCTTCGTGCGAATCGGCTGCTTACCAGCTCGACTTGGTCACACCGGGCAGCTCGCCACGGTGGGCCATGTCGCGGAAGCGCACACGCGAGATGCCGAACTTCGTCAGCACACCGCGGGGGCGACCGTCGATGACGTCGCGCGAACGCAGACGCACCGGCGAGGCGTTGCGGGGCAGCTTCTGCAGGCCGACGCGGGCGGCCTCACGCTGCTCGTCGGTCGACGTCGGGTCGACGAGCGCCTTCTTCAGCTCGGCACGCTTCGCGGCGTAGCGCTCGACGACGACCTTGCGCTGCTCGTTACGAGCGATCTTGCTCTTCTTGGCCATGGGTCAGCGCTCCTCTCGGAACTCGACGTGCTTGCGCACGATGGGGTCGTACTTCTTCAGCACGATGCGGTCGGGGTTGTTGCGGCGGTTCTTGCGCGTCACGTAGGTATATCCCGTGCCGGCGGTCGAACGCAGCTTGATGATCGGACGGATGTCCTGGGCCTTCTTCGCCATTAGAGCTTCACACCCTTCGCGAGGAGGTCCTTGACGACCGACTCGATGCCGCGGGCGTCGATCACCTTGATGCCCTTGGCGGACACCGTGAGGGTGACCTTACGACCGAGCGACGGAACGTAGTAGGTCTTCTTCTGCACGTTCGGGTCGAAGCGGCGCTTCGTCCGGCGGTGCGAGTGCGAGATGTTGTGACCGAAGCCGGGAACCGCTCCAGTCACCTGGCACACTGCGGCCATGGTGAGTCTCCTTCTGTACCGTGGCACCGGACGGTGCCACCCAAGATCCCTTGTCTGCACCCAGCCGGACACCCGCCATCTCTGGCGCGGGTCGCGGGGAGGGTACGAGCTGCGTGCTGGAGTGCGCGCAGACAAAAGGTCAGTCTAGCACGCGCGGCGTGTCGCCTTGACGGGCCGGTTCGTGCGGATGCCGCGGCCCGGCGCCACGACCCCAGCGGAACACCGAGACCGTCGGCTCGGTCGGCAGCCAGAACCGCCACGGGTAGAGGTCGGTGCCGGCAGGTCCCGCCACCCCGACCCGCGGGCCGCTCGCGACCGGCGCCAGCGGCCGCTCCGGCAGCAGCAGACGTGCGCGGGCACCGCCGCGCGGCTGCGCCGTCAGTGCGTCGAGGCCGTCGTGAATCGGATGCCGCAGCCCGGCCGCCTTCGCGAGGCGCCCCGGACCACGGGCGAGCTCCCGCGCCGCGACGGGCGCGCCTGCACTGCCGAGCCGGCGACGGGAGGCGGCATCCGCCCCGCTGACCACCTCGCCCGCACGCAGCAGCACCGCACCTGCGACCCCCTCGGGGCCGCACACCACGTTGACGCACGAGTGGATGCCGTGGCTGAGGTAGACGTAGAGGAGTCCAGCGCGTCCCCACATCGTCGCGTTGCGCGCGGTCGGTCCGCTGCGGGCGTGGGACGCCGGATCGGGAACGTCACCGGTGCCGAGGCCGTGGTAGGCCTCGACCTCGGTGATGCGCACGGCGACCGTCTCACCCCCGACACCGACGTGGAGAACCGCACCGAGCAGTCGGGGCGCGACCTCGAGCGGGAGGCCGGCGAGGTCCGAGGGCGTCGCCGGGCGCAGCCCGTCGCTCACTCGATCGGCACCTGACACCACGAGATGTCGAACGCCGACAGCTTCGACACCTCCTTGCCGGTGTCGAGGTCGATGATGTGCGTCTCGACCGTGCCGGGCACCGGGTACTCGTAGGTGGTCACGTACGGGTTCTGTGCGACGTTGGGTGCGATGAGCACCGCGGCGTAGCGAGCGCTCGGCGACGTGCAGACCTGCAGCACCGCGTCGGTGGCCGCGGAGGTGTACACCACAGATGACGTGCCGTTGGCGAGCACCCGGTAGATCTCGGTGCCGGTGGTGGCGCCGTTCGTGACCTGCGCGTACTGCCGGAGCGTCGTCGTGGCGGTGAGCGGCGTCACGGTGCCGGCGAAGCCGGCGACGTTGGGCGGGTCGGTGAGCAGGGTCTGCGCCCCGCTCGTGAGGTCGATCGAGTATGTGCCGTCGGGTCGCTCGATGATCGCCGACGTGCTGCCGCGGGCGATGCCGTCGATGCTCGCCGCGCTGCCCAGGTCGACGGGGTCCTTGCCCGCCGAGGAGGCGAGCAACAGCCGGCCGTCGAAGGTGAGCACCAGGATGTTGTCGGTGCCGGGCACGAACCGCCACTGCGCGACGCTCGGAGACACCCCGCTCAGCGCGATCCGCGTGGGCGGGGCGGCGGCGTCCTGCAGCGCCAGCGAATCGGTGTACAGCACGCTCGCGTCCCCCGAGGTCTTCGAGACGTTCGCGTCGGTGAAGGTGTATCCGATGACCTCGCCGCGGTCGGCGACGCCTAGATCGCGGATGTCACCCGCGCCCGGCAGCGGAAGGGTGCGCGCGTTCGCGCCGTCGAGGTCGGTGACGATGAGCTCGGGCTTGTCGTCGGCGGTGCGCACCGACATCACGAGGTGCTGGCTCGTCGCCCGGAAGTCCTCGATGTGAGGGTTCTCGAAGACGGGGACCGCCTGGGCACCGTCGAGCCCGGTGCGGAAGATCGTGTCGGTGCCGCTGCCGCGCTTGAGCATGAAGACCGACAGCGCGGGCGTGTGGAAGCTCTCGCTGAGCGTCGTCACCGGACCTCCGCCGATGCCGACCACCCCGTGGACGGTGACGGTGTACTGCGTGTCGTCGTAGAGGGCGTTCGAGAAGCGCACGCCGATGTCGCGCCCCGACGTCTGCACGGTGAACGACGCGGCAGGCGTGACGGTGACCTGCGAGGTCTCCACCTTCTGCAGCGACTGCGAGGTGGTGAGGATGACGCGGGCACCGCCGGCCTCGACAGCCGCCTGCGGATCGACCGACACCGCCGTCACACGCGGACCCTGCACGCTCGACACCGCCGCGCCCGCGAGCGCGACGACGCCGAGCACCGCGATCACGGCGGCGAATCCGATGCCGAACGCACGCCGGCGACGGCGACTGCGACCCGAACGGGTGCGGAGTGCCGGGTCAGTACTCATACGGATCCTGCGGCTGGGCGATCGGTGTGACGCTCGAGGCGACGATCTCGAGCTTTCCGGTGTCGGACGCCGCGCGTACCGTGCCCTTCACATCGACCCACTGGCCGGTGTTCGGTGTCGAGTCCGCCCCCGCGATCGTCAGGCTCGCGGTCTGCGCATCGATGACGCAGTGTGTGATGACCAGCCGTGTCAGATCGAACGCCCCGCCGTTCTGCGCGGGGGTCACGAAGCCGATCAGCGACACGGTGCGACCCTCGAACACCTCGGTGCTCGTCGCGGTCGCGAACACGCTGGCCCAGTCGCCGACCCCGAAGGTTGCCGTGTCGCCCGTGCTGGCGAGGGTGATCGTGTCGGATCCCGCGAACAGGGGCGCAGCGCCCACGTTGCGCGACTGCGCGAGCTCGGCGCTGAGGGATGCCGGGGGCACGACGACGATCGCGACCGCCACCGCAGTCGCGATGGCCCCGCCGATCGCGGTCGCGCCGAGCCCCACCCACGCGCGCACCCCGCGGCGGGGCGCGTGCTCGTGGTCGTGCGGGTGGTCGTGGTCGTACGCGTGGTCGTGGTCGTGATGCGCGGCATCCGCCACCGCACCGTGGTCGTGACCGTGGTCGGCCTCGGCCCCGAGGGGCAGCGCGAAGCTGAGCACTGCGCCGATGAGCACGACGAACGCCATGGGCACCGCGAACCAGTACGACGACGGGTTGATGTAGAGGGCGAGCTGGCCGGTGAGCCAGAGCACGATCGTCGCGACCGCGAGGAGGGAGGCGATGCCCGCGCCCATCCACCGGGAGAAGAGAGCCGACGACCTACGCAACGAGGTTCACCACCAGACCCAGCACGAACGCGAACAGCACGACGACGACGACCGTGCCCGCGAGTACGCGTGCCGTGAACGTCGTGCGCATGAGGGCGATCATCTTGACGTCGACGAGCGGACCGACCAGCAGGAAGGCGACGATCGCGCCCGGGGTGAACGTCGACGCGAAGGACAGGGCGAAGAACGCGTCCACGTTCGAGCAGATCGAGACGATCATCGCGAGGATCATCATCGCCACGATCGAGAGCACCGGGTTCGAGCCGATGGCGAGAAGCGCCTCGCGCGGCACCAGAACCTGCACCGCCCCGGCGAGCGCCGAGCCGATCACCAAAGCCGGCATGACCGCGCGCAGCTCCACGAGGAACTGCGCCAGCGAGCGGCGCCAGCGCCCGCCCGACTCGGTCTCGACGATCTCGCAGGTCGCCCGGAACCGATCGGTCAGCAGCGCGTCGGGGTCGGGGTGGCGGCTGTAGAGCCAGCCGATGAGGTTCGCGACGACGAATCCGCCGAGCAGGCGAGCTACGAGGATGCCGTCGTCGAACCCGAATGCCTGGTTCGTGGTGATGATGACGATCGGGTTCACGATCGGGGCGGCGACGAGGAAGGTGAGCGTCTCCGACACCGCGAACCCGCGCATCAGCAGCCCCCGCGCGAACGGCACGTTGCCGCACTCGCACACGGGGATCAGCATGCCGAGCAGCGACAGCACCGCCCGGCGGGCCCAGGCGCGGCGCGGCATCCATCTCTCGATCGCTCCGGGCGGCACCCACACCTGCACGACGATCGACAGCAGCACACCGAGCGCCACGAAGGGCAGCGACTCGATCAGCACGCTGATCGCGAGGGTCAGGCCGTCCTGCGCGCGGGTCGGGAGGGAGATGTCGAGCGCGCCCGGAACCAGCAGGTTGACGGCGAAGACGACACCGACCACGATCGCGCCGATGAGCAGGGCGCCGGCGATGCGTCCGGGCGCGCGACGGGGCTCCGGTGCCGGGGTCGACCGGCGCACCCGGGCGCGTTCAGCCGTTGTCACGCTCGTGGGCCCGGAGGGCGGTGCAGTCGGCGCAGAGACCGAAGATGTCGACGACGTGCTCGGCCTCGGTGAAGCCGTGGGCCGCGGCGGTGCGACGGGCCCACTCCTCGACGTCGGTCGCCGCGATCTCGACGGCCTTGCCGCAGCGGCGGCAGATCAGGTGGTGGTGGTGTCCCGTCGTCGCGCACGCGCGGTAGAGGCTCTCGCCCTCGGGGCTCTGCAGCGAATCGGCCTCGCCGTGGGCGGCGAGGGTGGAGAGGGCGCGGTAGACGGTGGCGAGACCGATGCCGGTGTTCTGCTCACGCAGGCGCGCGTGCAGATCCTGTGCGCTGATGAACCCGGGAGCGTCGGACAGCTCTTCGCGCACGCGATCGCGCTGCCACGTGTTCCGCTGCACCATGGCGGCGAGTCTACCCACGAGGAACGCGGGGTCAGCCGGGGCATCCGGCTTTCCCGGCGTCCTCAGAGGGCGCGGGTCTGACGCTCCCTCGCCGCACCGACGATGCGGCAGACGAGGTAGATGAGGAACGAGATGGTCGTGATGTAGGGGCTCACCGGCAGAGTGCCCATCACGGCGAGCAGGATGCCGCCCACCGCCGAGGCCACGCCGAACGCGGCGGCGAGCACCGGCACCGCGAGCGGACCCGTGGCCACCCGCATCGCCGCCGCGGCCGGGGTGACCAGCAGCGCGAGCACGAGCAGCGCGCCGATGATGTGCACCGCGACAGCGACGACGAGGCCCAGCAGCAGCATGAAGCCGAACGACACCCACGTCGACGGCACACCGCGGGCTGCTGCCGACTGGGGGTCGAGGGAGTCGAAGCGCAGCGGCCGCCACATGAGCAGCAGCGCCACGAGCACGACGGTGCTGATGACGGCGAGGGCCGTCAGCTGCGCCGACTGCACGGAGACGATCTGTCCGGTGAGAAGGCTGAAGCGGTTGGCGCTGCGGCCGTTGTAGAGCGACAGGAACAGGATCCCGAGGCCCAGGCCGAACGGCATGAGCACCCCGATGATCGAGTTGCGGTCGCGGGCGCGCACCCCGAGCCATCCGATCAGGCCCGCGGCGATGAGCGAGCCGATGATCGATCCGGTGACGATGTCGAAGCCGAACAGCAGGGCCGCCGCCGCTCCGGCGAACGAGAGCTCCGAGATGCCGTGCACCGCGAAGGCCATGTCGCGCTGCATGACGAACACACCGATGAGGCCCCCCACGAGGCCGAGGAGCGCTCCCGCCCAGACGGAGTTCTGCACCAGGGCGAGGATCGCGCCGTACTGCGAGATGCCGCCGAAGAGGGCGTTGCCGATCGCGTCGCCGTTCATCCGTGCTCCTCGCCGTGATGGTGAGGGGATGCCTCGGCATCCGGCGCGCCCACGACGACCAGCCGGTCGCCGGCGCGCAGCACGTAGACCGGGGCGCCGTAGAGCTCCGAGAGCACCGCCGAGTCGAGGACGTCCGCGGGTCGCCCGAGCGTGAAACGGCCGCCGGCGAGGTAGAGGATGCGATCGACCGAGTCGAGCACCGGGTTGATGTCGTGGGTGACGAAGAGCACCGCGGCATCCTTCTCGCGACGATGCCGGTCGATGAGGGAGACGATCGCCTGCTGGTTGGCGAGATCGAGGCTCGTGAGGGGCTCGTCGCACAGCAGCAGCTTCGGGTCGTCGGCGAGCGCCTGGCCGACGCGCAGGCGCTGCTGCTCGCCGCCCGACAGGAGTCCCACCGGGCGGTCGGCGAAGGCGGCGGCGCCGACCTCGCCGAGAAGCGCGTCGATGCGGGCGCGGTCGCCGCGCCGCGGGATCGGCAGGCCGAAGCGGTGGCCGTCGACGCCGAGTCCGACGAGGTCGCGCGCGCGCAGCGACGTCTCACGCGGGAGCGGCCGCTGCTGGGGGATGTAGCCGACGCGCCGGTTGCCCGGGCGCGTCACGCGCCGGCCGAGCGCGGTGACCGATCCCTCGCTCAGCCGCTCGAGGCCGAGGATCGCGCGCAGCAGTGTGGTCTTCCCGGAACCGCTCGGCCCGAGCACGGCGACGAGCTCACCGGGGGCGAGCTCGAGGTCGAGGCCGCTCCACAGCTCTCGGGTGCCGCGGCGGAGCGCGGCACCCGAGATGCGAAGCGGCGAGGGGGCCGGGGTCACTTGCCCAGCGCGTCGGCCAGCTGGGTCACGTTCTGCTGCATCCACTGTGCATAAGTCTGGCCTGCCGGGAGGATCTCGGAGAACTTCAGCACGGGGACGTTCGCAGCCTTCGCCGCGTCCTCGACCTGGGTCGTCTCTGCTCCGGCGGCCTGCGCGTTGACGATGACGACCTTCGCGCTGCCGTCGGAGATGAGGGCGAGCGCCTGCAGCAGGGTCGCCGGCGGGACATCCTGGCCGCCCTCGACGGCCTCACTGAACGCGACCGGAGTGACGTTGTCCAAGCCGGCGGTGTCGGTGAGGTAGAGCGGCAGGGGCTCGGTGACGAACACTCCCACCCCCGCGTGAGCGGCGGCAATGGTGGCGATGCTCTGCTCGATCGTGTCCATCTGGGTGCCGAACGCCTGCGCGTTCGCGGTGAACGTCGCCGCCTGGGAAGGGTCGAGCGCGCCGAGCTCGGTCGCGATCTTGGCGGCCACCGTCTTCATGACGGCGGGGTCGTAGAAGACGTGCTCGTTGAAGCCCTCGAGGTGGTCGTGGGCGTGATCGGCGTCGTCCTTGTGCTCGGCGGTGTTGCCGTCGGCCGGGTACTCGGGCGAGAGGGTCGCGGCGGTGATCATCGGCGCCGTGGAGCCGGTGGCCTGCACGAGCTGGTCGAGGAAGGGGTCGTAGCCGCCGCCGTTCTCGATGAGCAGCTGCGCGTTCTTGACGGTGAGCTGGTCGGCGGCGCTCGCCTCGAAGTCGTGCGGGTCCTGCGACTCGTTGGCGATGATCGAGGTCACCTGCACGGCCGACCCGCCGACGGTCTGCGCGATGTCGCCGTAGACGTTCGTCGAGGCGACGACCTGGATGGTGCCGCCCGACGACGACGGTGAGGATGCCGCCGCCCCCGTGCAGCCCGACAGTGTCAGGGCTGCCGCGGCGGCGAGCAGGGGCAGGGCGAGGAGGGTCCGGGGGGATCGCATGCGGACAGCTTATGCTTAGTGATAATCGTTCTCAAAATCGCGCCGCGGGGGACGCTGCAGCACCGGCCCCCGGCCGTGCTGCCACGGCTACTCGACCAGCAGCGCGGGCTCCTCGAGCACGGCGGCGACGTCGGCGATGAACCGGCTCATGCCGTCCCCGTCGATTACCCGGTGGTCGAACGACCCGGCGACGGTGGTCACCCAGCGGGGGCGCACCTCGCCGTCGACGACCCACGGCTTCTGCCGGATCGTGCCGAGCGCGACGATGCCGGACTCGCCCGGATTGATGATCGGGGTGCCGGCGTCCATCCCGAACACGCCGATGTTCGTGATCGTGATGGTGCCGCCCTGCTGGTCGGCCGGTGCGGTACGACCCTCACGGGCGGTCAGCGTGAGCTTCTCGAGCGCGCGGGCGAGATCGCGCATGCTGAGGTCCTGCGCGTCCTTGATGTTCGGCACGAGGAGGCCCCGCGGAGTCGCCGCGGCGATGCCGAGGTTCACGTAGTGGCGCACCGAGATCTGGGCGCCGTCGTCGCCCTCGACCCACGCGGCGTTCACCATCGGCGTGCGGCGCACCGCCCAGATCACCGCGCGCGCCATGATCAGCAGCGGCGAGACCTTGATGTCGGCGAAGTCGGGCGAGGCCTTCAGGCGCTTGACGAGCTCCATCGTGCGGGTGGCGTCGACATCCGTCCACACCGACACGTGCGGCGCCGAGTAGGCGCTCGACGTCATCGCACTCGCGGTCGCCTTGCGCACGCCGCGCACGGGGATCGACTCGACGCGCACGTCGTCGACCTCGGATGCCGCGGCCGCGACGGCGATCGTCTCCTCGCGCACCTCCGGCCACTCCGGCGTCTCGATGTTGCGGAACACGCTCGCCTGCGAGGCATGCGCGACGACGTCCTCACGGGTGACCTCGCCCGCCGGGCCGCTCGGCACGACCGAGGCGAGGTCGACACCGAGGTCACGCGCGAGCTTGCGGATCGGGGGCTTCGCGACCACACCGACCGATGCGGCGACGGGCTTCTCGGCGGGCTTGCGCCGACGCGAGTGCACCTGCTCCGCCGAGCCGTAGCCGACGAGCACCGACCCGGAGCCCTCGCCCGGATCGGCGGCCGGCGCGGCGGGTGACGCGGGGGCCGCGGCATCCTGCCCGCCCGAGATCGTGATGATCGCCGCGCCGACGTCGACGGTCGCACCCTCGGCCACGAGCAGCTCGCCGACGGTGCCCGCGAAGGGCGACGGCAGCTCGACGAGCGACTTGGCCGTCTCGATCTCGACGAGCACGTCGTTGACGTCGACGGTGTCGCCGGGGGCCACGCGCCACGAGACGATCTCGGCCTCGGTGAGGCCTTCGCCGACGTCCGGGAGGTGGAAGGTCTGGTCGCTCATCCGGGTTCCTTTCGCGGTGCGGTCTCAGTAGGCGAGGCTGCGGTCGACGGCCTCGAGGATGCGGTCGGGGTCGGGCAGGTACACGCCCTCGAGCTTCGCGGGCGGGAAGGGGGTGTCGAAGCCCGACACCCGGATCACCGGCGCCTCCAGCGCGTAGAACGCCTTCTCCGCGACCGTGGCCGCCACCTCGCTGCCGACGCTCACGAAGCCGGGAGCCTCCTGCGCGTAGACCATGCGACCGGTGCGGCGCACGGATTCGAGCACGGGTCCGTAGTCGATCGGCGACAGCGACCGCACGTCGACGACCTCGCAGCTCGTGCCCTCGCTCTCTGCGAGCGCTGCGGCCTGCAGCAGCACCGAGACCATGGCGCCGTGACCGACAAGCGTGACGTCGGTGCCGCGGCGCACGATGCGCGACGCGTGCAGCGGCAGAGCGGATGCCTCGAGGTCGACCTCGCCCTTGTGCCAGTAGCGGCTCTTCGGCTCGAGGAAGACGACCGGGTCGTTGGAGGCGATGGCCTCCTGGATCATCCAGTACGCGTCGTTCGCGGTCGACGGGCTCACGACCCGCAGACCCGGCGTGTGCGTGAAGTAGGTCTCCGGGCTCTCCTGATGGTGCTCGACCGCGCCGATGTGGCCGCCGTAGGGGATGCGGATCACGATCGGCATCGAGAGCACGCCCTCGTGGCGGTTGGTCATCTTGGCGAGCTGCGACGTGATCTGGTCGAACGCGGGGAACACGAACCCGTCGAACTGGATCTCGCACACGGGCCGGAAGCCGGCCATGGCGAGGCCGATCGCGGTGCCGAGGATGCCAGACTCGGCCAGCGGCGTGTCGATCACCCGGCGGTCGCCGAACTCGGCCTGCAGGCCCTCGGTCACCCGGAACACTCCGCCGAGCGGTCCGATGTCCTCACCCATCAGCAGTACCCGCGGGTCATCCGCGAGAGCCTTGCGCAGGCCCGCGTTCAGCGCCTTGCCGAACGGCAGCGTGGTCGTGTCGCTCATGCGTCGCCTCCGTCGAGGGATGCCTCGTAGTCGGCGAGCCAGCGCGCCTGCTCGGCCATCAGCGGGTGATCATCGGTGTAGACGTGGGCGAACATGCTGGGCGCCTCGGGTGCGGTCAGGGTGACGGCGCGCGTGCGCACGTCATCGGCGTGCGCGGCGGCGCCCTCGTCGACCTCGTCGAAGAAGGCGGCGGATGCCCCGCGGCCCTCGAGGTAGGTGCGCAGGCGCGCGATCGGGTCGCGCAGCGCCCAGCCCTCCTCCTCCGAACCGGTGCGGTACTTCGTGGGGTCGTCGCTCGTGGTGTGCGCACCGCGACGGTAGGTCACCGCCTCGATGGCCGACGGGCCCTCGCCCGCCCGGGCGGCCTCGAGCGCGTGGCGGGTGACGGCGTAGCTGATGAGCACGTCGTTGCCGTCGATGCGGTGGCTCGGCATGCCGTAGCCGTAGCCGCGGCGCGAGAGCGCCGTGCGCGACTGCACCGCGACCGGCACCGAGATCGCCCACTGGTTGTTCTGCAGGAAGAAGACCTGCGGGGTGCGGTAGCTCGCAGCGAAGACCATCGCCTCGTGCACGTCGCCCTGGCTGGACGCGCCGTCGCCGTAGTAGACGATGACTGCCTCGTCGCGCTCGGGGTCGCCGGTGCCGGTGCGGCCGTCGAACACGAGGCCCATGCCGTAGCCGGTGGCGTGCAGGGTCTGCGAACCGAGCACGAGCGTGTAGAGGCGCGTGTTTCCGTTGGCCGGGTCGAGGGGGTTCCAGCCGCCGTGGGAGACGCCGCGCATGAGGCGGATGATGCCGACCGGGTCCACACCGCGGATCGTGGCGACGATGTGCTCGCGGTAGGAGGGGAAGATGTGGTCCTGCGGTCGTGCCGCGCGGATCGAGCCGACCTGTGCGGCCTCCTGGCCGAAGCTCGGCGGCCAGAGGGCGAGCTGGCCCTGCCGCTGCAGGTTGGTCGCCTGCCGGTCGAACGCGCGCGAGGTCACCATGTCGCGGTAGAAGGTCTCGAGGTCGGTCTCGGTGAGCGCCTCGACGAGTGGCAGGAAGGGTTCTGCCGACGGCGTCGGGGCGTACGAGCCGTCGGCGGCCAGCACGCTGATGATCTCGGGGTCGGCGGGCGGGGCCACGTCGTCGAGCGGAGTCACGGTGTCTACGCTAACGCGAGCGCCGGATGCCCCTTCGCGAGAGTATCTACAACGGATGCCGCGATCTGCAGGACCTTCTCGACAGTCTCGGCCTCGCCGATCGAGATGCGCAGGCCGTCGTCCCCGTAGGGACGCACGATGATGCCGCCCTCGTCGAAGGTCGCGGCGATGCGCTGGCTGTCGGCGCGGGTGTCGAGCCAGACGAAGTTGCCCTGCGTCTCGGGCACCCGCCAGCCCTGGGCACGCAAGCCGTCGACGAGGGCCGCGCGCCGGTCGGTGAGCTCGCGCACGCGGTCGAGCAGCTCGGCTTCGGCGTCCAGGCTGACGAGCGCCGCCGACTCGGCCGCAGCCGTCACCGACAGCGGGATGGCGGTGGAGCGGGCGAGGTCGAGCACGCGCTGGTGGCCGACGGCGTAGCCGACACGCAGACCCGCGAGGCCGTACGCCTTGGAGAAGGTGCGCAGGGCGACGACGTTGGGACGGATGACACCGAGCTCGCGCAGCCCGTCGACGGCCTCGGGGTCGGTGACGAACTCGGCGTACGCCTCGTCGAGGATGACGAGCACATCGGCGGGGATCCGCGCGAGGAACTGCTCGAACTCGGTCTGCGTGACGATCGGCCCGGTGGGGTTGTTCGGGCTGCAGACGATGATCAGTCGCGTGCGATCGGTAACCGCAGCCGCCATCGCGCCGAGGTCGTGGCGACCGTCGGCGAGCAGGGGCACCTCGACGGCGGTCGCGCCGGCGATCTTCACGTGCCCGGGATAGGCCTCGAACGAGCGCCACGCGTAGATGATCTCGTCGCCGGGACCGGATGTCGCTAGCACCAGCTGCAGCAGGATCGACACACTGCCGGCAGCGATGTGCACCTCCTCGGCGGTGACCCCGAAACGCTCGGCGAGACGTGCGCGCAGGAGGGCGGCCGAGGCATCCGGGTAGCGGTTCACTCCCGTGGCACCCTGCAGTGCGGCGACGACGCTCGGCAGCGGCTCGAACGGATTCTCGTTGCTCGAGAGCTTGAACGCATCGGCGCCGGCCTGGCGTCCCTGGCGGTACGGGGGGAGCGCCGCGATGTCGGCGCGGGCGCGGATCGGGAGCGAATCGGTCACGTGCCGAGTCTAGGAGCGGGCGCACCGCGGCATCCGCGTCCGGAGCGCTTCCGGCCCGAGGATGCCGCGTGGGAGACTGCGCGCATGGGATTCCTCATCCGCGCCGTCGTGAACGCCTTCGCCATCTGGGTCGTGACCCTGATTCCCGTGTTGGGTGTCGTCGTGATCCCGTTCGCACCCGGCGAGACGCTGCAGCTGGTGATCACACTGCTGGCGGTCGCGGCGATCTTCGCGATCGTGAACTCGATCGTCGGCACGATCGTGAAGATCCTGACCTTCCCCCTCTACGTGCTCACGCTCGGCCTCTTCTCGCTCATCGTGAACGGCTTCCTGCTGTGGCTCACCGCGTGGATCACGGGGCTGTGGAACTGGGGCCTTCGCATCGACGGCTTCTGGTGGGGAGTGGTGGCGGCGATCGTGATCTCGCTCATCAACTGGATCGCCGGCATCATCATCCGGCCCCGCCGCCGCTGACGTCCCCGCCCGTTCGGCTGCCCAGCGGCCTCTGGAGCGACGGGTCGAGACCCGGCGTGGGCGTCGGCGCGGGTGTGGGTACCGCCTCGGCCGAGTAGGCGAAGGTCTCGACGCTGACAGCCGCGTCGTAGACGGCGAGCCGCTGCTCGAGGGCGGCGAGCCGCGGATCACCCGAGGCATCCGCCCGCCGTGCCGTCTCGAGATACGCGCCGCCGTCGTGGGCCGGCATCGTGACGTCGTGCGGGCCGGTGGCGGGGTCGACGACCCGACCGATCGTGACGCCACCGTCCGCGCCGAGAGCGGCCGCGCTCGGCGGAGCGGCGAGGGCGGCGATCGGGTCGTCGTCGTGCCGCACATCGACGACGAGGGTGGCCGGATCGACGTCGACGGCGACGGGGGACCCGAACGTCGCGAGCACGGGCACGTCGTACTCCCCGGATGCCGCGAGGTGGGCGGCGACCATCGCGCCCTGCGAGTAACCCGTGACCTGCACTGTGTCGCCGCGCTGCGCACCCGCGGCTTCGAGCGCCTGTGCGACGGCGGCCGACGAGGTCGACGCGTCACCCCGATACAGCGCGAGGTTCGCGGTGTTGTCCCACGTCGATGACCCGTCGGTGCCGGCGATGTACGCGGCGTACGCCCGGCTGCCGTCGGACATCGTGTAGCGCTCGATACGCACCCGCGCCTCTCCCGTGGGCACGCGCGCGTAGAGGTCGGCCAGCCCGGCGGGGCGGCCGGTCGCAGCGCCCACGGGCTGGGGCAGGAGGGTGACAGCGGGCACGGAGCCGCCCAGACGCGCGCCGCGCGCGACGCGGCCGGGCGCATCGGCACCCCGCAGTGCGCCGCGCGCACCGAGCACGAGCGCGAGAGCGCCGATGCCGAGGGCGCCGGTGAGGCCGACGATCGGCACACCCCACGCGGAGAGCTGGCGCCACACCTCGTCGGAGTGGCCGGTCGCGGCCAGCTCGGAGGCATCGGCGATGTCTGACGCTGCCGGCCATCGCGCCCTGAGTCCGTCGATCGACACGTCGATCTCGGCCACACGACCGTGGTCGCCCGAGGTCTCGGCGAGGGCCCGCTCGGCGCGCAGCTCGACGAGCTCGTACGCGGCCGCTGTGTTCTCGAGCGCGTCGGCGAGGTAGGCGACATCGGCCACCAGCACACCGGTTCCGCTCACGAGCGTCGATGTCGCCACCTCGAATCGGCCGCCGTGAGGGAACACCGCGAAGCTCAGTTCACGCACCCGCCGAGCCGCCTCTCCCGCGGCCGACGCGAGCGGGGCGAGGGCGCGCACCCGCTCGGCCGCGGCGCGCAGGGTCGCGGTGTCGACGGCGACGGCGCCGCCGGAGCGGATGTCGACGTCGCTCACGGCGCCCCCACGCCCGCCAGCAGCGTCGCCTGCACCCAGCGCGCATCATCGGCCGCGACCCGTGCGCGGCGGCGCGTGCGGTCGGCGAGGGAGCACGTGGCATCCCATCGGGTCGCGAAGGCGAGCATCGCCTCGGACTGCCACTGCAGTTCGGGGGCGATGCGGGCGGCGGCGACCGACAGGTCGCCCACCAGTTCGGCGAGGTGGTCGAACGCGGCGATCAGGGCGGCGACCTCGACGGGGGTGGCAGCGGCTGGCATACGGCCACGCTCGCGCACGACATCCCGCACGAGGCAGGTGAGAGCACGACCGGGGGACAAACCGGGCGGTCCCGCCCCTGGGCAGGAGGCCGTGCACGGGGCCAGAATGGAGCAATGCCCTCGTCCGCACCGTTCCGCGTCGTGTTCGTGTGCACCGGCAACATCTGCCGTTCCCCGATGGCCGAGGTCGTGTTCCGCACGCTCGCCCAGCAGGCCGGCCTCGGCGACCGCGTCGCCTCGTCGAGCTCGGGCACCGGCGACTGGCACGTCGGCGAGCGCGCCGACCCCCGCACGCTCGACGCCCTCGAGCGCCGCGGGTACGACGGCAGCCGGCACCGCGCGCGCCAGTTCTCGTTCGCCGACTTCGACTCGAGCGACCTCGTCGTCGTGCTCGACCGCGCCCACGAGCGCATCCTGCGGGGCTGGTCGCGGGACGACAACGACGCAGACAAGATCGCGCTGCTGCGCTCGTTCGACGCGGAGGCGGGCGACCATCTGGACGTGCCCGACCCGTACTACGCCGGCCCCGACAAGTTCGACGGCGTGCTCACTATGATTGAGAAGGCCTGCCGGGCGCTCTTCCGGCAGCTCGAGCCCGCCCTCCGTTCCGCGGGCTGACCTTCTCCCGACAGGAGTCCTCCGTGTCGTCGTCGTTCCCCGTGCAGCCCCTCAGCCCCCTCGACGGCCGGTACCGCGCCGCGGTCGCCGAGCTCGGCGAGTACCTCTCCGAGGCGGGCCTCAACCGCGCCCGCGTCGAGGTGGAGGTCGAGTGGCTGATCGCCCTGACCAACGAGAGCGCGTTCGGCACCTCCCCGCTCGACGAGGTCGCCCAGGACCGACTGCGCCTGCTGTACCTCGACTACGGCCAGGCCGAGATCGACTGGCTCGCCGAGCGCGAGGCCGTCACCCGCCATGACGTGAAGGCCGTCGAGTACCTCGTGCGCGACCGGCTCGCGCAGCTCGGTCTCGACCGGCTCGCCGAGCTCACCCACTTCGCCTGCACGAGCGAGGACATCAACTCCACTGCGTACGCACTCACGGTCAAGCGTGCCGTGCACGACGTGTGGCTGCCGAAGCTGCGCGCGGTGATCGGCGCCCTGTCGGCCCTCGCCGAGAAGCATCGGGATGCCGCGATGCTCGCCCGCACCCATGGGCAGCCCGCGACCCCCACCACCATGGGCAAAGAGCTCGCGGTGTTCGTCTGGCGTCTCCAGCGGGTCGAACGGCAGATCGCGGCATCCGAGTTCCTCGCGAAGTTCTCGGGCGCGACCGGCACCTGGTCGGCGCACCTGGCCGCCGCCCCCGACGTCAACTGGCGTCTGGTCGCGAGCCGCTTCATCGAGCACCTCGGGCTCGGGTTCAACCCGCTCACCACCCAGATCGAGTCGCACGACTGGCAGGTCGAGCTGTACGACCGCGTGCGCCATGCCGGGGGCATCCTTCACAATCTCGCGACCGACATCTGGACCTACATCTCGCTCGGCTACTTCGCGCAGATCCCCGTCGCGGGCGCGACGGGATCGTCGACGATGCCGCACAAGATCAACCCGATCCGCTTCGAGAACGCCGAGGCCAACCTCGAGATCTCCGCGGGCATCCTGCAGACGCTCGGACAGACGCTCGTCACGAGCCGCCTGCAGCGCGACCTGACCGACTCGACCACGCAGCGCAACATCGGCGTCGCGTTCGGCCACTCGCTGCTCGCGCTCGACAACCTGCTGCGCGGTCTCGGCGAGATCTCGCTGCGCGACGACGTGCTGCTGGCCGACCTCGACGGCAACTGGGAGGTGCTCGCCGAGGCCATCCAGACCGTCGTGCGGGCGGAGGTCACCGCAGGCAATTCGACGATCACCGACCCCTACGCGCTGCTGAAGGACCTCACGCGCGGGCGGCGGGTCGGGGCATCCGATCTCGCCGACTTCGTCTCGCAGCTCGACATCTCGGATGCCGCGAAGCAGCGCCTGCTGACGCTGACGCCGGCGACGTACACGGGCATCGCGTCGGAGCTCGTCGACCTGATCTGACGGCGACGGGCGAGCAGCGGCGGCTACGGAGCGTCGGCGCCCGAGTCCGCGTCGTTCTTCTCGGCCTTCTGGGCGTCCTTGGTGAGCAGCACCGGGCCGTCGATGGCCTTCGTGACCTGCGCGGGATCGACCACGAGCACGAGCAGCGCGATGACGACGAGCGTCACGACGAACGTGATGCCTGCGGCGATGAGTCCGATCACCAGGGCGTGCTGGCCCTGACCCGAGAAGCGGTCCTGGAAGAAGCCCATCGAGATCAGCACGACGACGCCCGCGAACACGGCGGCGGCGAGGGCGAGCCCGAGCAGCTGGACGGGCTTGAACAGGTCGCGGCGGGTGGGCTTGTCGGTCATGCGCGGTCCTTCGACGGGTCTGCGGTCGCGAGCGCATCGGCGGGCGCGGTGGGGCGTCGCGGCGAGAGGCCGGCGATCGCGAGGTAGACGGCGATGATGGCGGCGTATCCGCCGAACACGCCGACGCCGATGGCGGTACCCGTGAGGGTGAACGACTGGTTCGCCTCGGCGATGTAGTACGGCAGCACGTACTGCGGGCTGATGAACAGCATCCCCACCGCCAGCAGCACCGTGATGGCCCCGACGATCAGGCCGTCACGGGCATCGGATGCCGCCGCTGTGCCTCGTGCGCTGCGGCGCACCGCGCGCCAGCCCGCGATGCCCTCGATGAGCCCGGTGACGAGCGCCCAGACGATGACGAGGACGAACAGCAGCACGGTCGAGCGGATCACGGCGACACCCGCGACCATGCCGGCGACGAGGGTGAGGACGCCGAGCACGAGGGGAAGTGTGCGCTGGCCGCGGGGGTACACGAGCCAGGCCGAGAGCAGGAACACGAGGGCGGTCGTGATCGCGAATCCGCTGAACACCGACAGTCCGACCGAGGCGGAGTGGTCGGCAGAGAACGTGATCATCGCCGCCGCGATCGCCGCGAACACGGCGCGCGC
The DNA here is from genome assembly GCF_001897265.1 of Microbacterium sp. 71-23. Taxonomy (NCBI): domain Bacteria; kingdom Bacillati; phylum Actinomycetota; class Actinomycetes; order Micrococcales; family Microbacteriaceae; genus Microbacterium; species Microbacterium sp. 71-23. The sequence continues at coordinate 441,524 of NZ_MKSL01000008.1, read as the reverse complement.
CAACTGCAGGTGGCGCACCTCGAAGGCGCGGGCGGTGGGAGCGTCGGGCACGGGGAAACCTCGGAAAGCGGCAGAGTCGATCAAGTCTACGTCTCGCCGGCTGTGAACCGAGGGGTCCGGTCAGCCCCCGACGGTCGTGAGGGCGGGGTAGTCGGTGTAGCCGCGGGCGTCCGGCCCATAGACGCTCGCCTGGTCGACCGCGTTCTCGTCGGCACCCTCCCGCCAGCGGGCAACGAGGTCGGGGTTCGCGATCAGCGCGCGTCCGACGGCGACGGCGTCCGCGACTCCGGAGGAGACGAGGGTTTCGGCCTCGTCCCGGGTCGTCGGGCTCGCGACTCCGGAGTTGGCGACCACCACGCCGCCGAACCGTCGACGCAGATCCTGCACGAGCGATCCGTCGAGGTCGGGGTGCAGCACGCTGAGGTACGCGAGACCGAGCGGGGCGACCCCGTCGACGAGGGCCTCATAGGTCGCGCGGACGTCCGCGGCATCCTTCTCCCAGACGTCCTGGATGTTGCGCTCCGGCGAGATGCGCAGGCCCACCCGAGCCGCACCGACCTCGGCGGCCACGGCGCGGGTGACCTCGATCACGAAGCGGGCGCGGGCGGCGGGGCTGCCGCCATAGCCGTCGGTGCGCACGTTGGACGCCGGCGAAAGGAACTGGTGCAGCAGGTAGCCGTTGGCGGAATGCACCTCGACCCCGTCGAGTCCGGCGGCGATCGCACGGCGGGCGGCGAGCACGAACTCGTCGCGCACGATCTCCAGCTCCGCGCCGTCGAGGGCGTGCGGCACGGGATAGGGCTTCTTGGATCCGCCGGGCACCCGCACCTCGCCCTCGATGGCGATCGCCGACGGCGCCACGATGCGCGCCGTTCCGGTGATCTCCGGGTGCGAGACGCGGCCGCCGTTCATGAGCTGGGCGAACACGTGTCCGCCGGCGGCGTGCACCGCGTCGGCGACGAGCGCCCAGCCGGCCGCCTGCTCCTCGGAGGCGATGCCGGGCTGCCCGGGGTACGCCTTCGACTCGGCACTCGGGAAGGTGCCCTCGGTGATGAGCAGACCCGCCGTCGCACGCTGGGCGTAGTACTCGGCGATGAGCGGCGTGGCGACGGCGTCCGTCCCGGCGCGCAGGCGGGTCATCGGCGCCATCACCAGCCGGTTCGGGAGTTCCAGGAGGCCGACGGTGACGGGGGTGAGCAGCTGCACGGGCGGGTCCAATCGATCGGGGATGCCGCCGGACACAACCCGTCGCGGAGGTTGCCTATTCCGTCGGGCGGCGCGGCGCGGCATCCTGGTGTGCACCGCACGTTCACGAGAGGGGTCCCGATGCTCGTGCAGGTCGCCCAGCATGCCGAAGATCTGGCGCGCGCCACCGCCTGGTACTCGACGCTGCTCGCGCGCGAGCCCGTCGCGGCGTTCGATCCGCCGGGGCTCGTGTTCTTCGACCTCGACGGGGTGCGACTGCTCGTCGACCGCGCGGCGCCGTCAGCGCTGATCTACCTGCGTGTCGACGACATCGACGAGGCCGTGGCGCGGGCGCGCGATGCCGGCACCGAGGTGGTCACGCCGCCGCATCCGATCTTCTCCCACCACGACGACAGCCTCGGTCCCGCAGGCTCCGACGAGTGGCAGGCGTTCGTGCGCGACTCGGAGGGGAACCTCGTCGGGCTCGTCGAGCAGCGACTCGGCTGAGCTCACGCGGCGAGCCGCTGCCGCAGGAAGTCGACGACCGCGGCCCGGGCCGCATGGGTCGGATGCCCCGCCTCGCCCGCGTGCGGATCGGTGAGCACCGAGTGGGCCGAGGTCGGGATGCCATCGGGGTTGCCCGCTGAGGAGTCGATCTCGAACGCGCGCCAGCCCTCGCCGAGCGCCCGCTCGAACGCGGCGAAGCGGGACGCCGGCACGCTGCGGTCGGCGGTGAAGCGCAGACCCAGGGCGCACAGTCCCTCATCGCGCACGCGGGTGGCAAGGGTCGCCTCGGCGGCCTCGGTGAGTCCGGTGGCGTGCGCGCCGGCGCCGAAGGCGGGCGGCAGGGCGGGCTGCGACAGCACCGGCGCGATGACGGCCGGCTCGACGGCGGCGGCGAGCGCGAAGCCGCCCGAGAAGCACATGCCGATCATGCCGACGCCGGCACCGCCCGACTCGGTGTGCAGGTCGCGCGCGAGCGCGCGGAGGTAGGACGTGACCGGCCGATCGGCCCGGCGGGCGAACGCCGCGAACTCGCGCGACACGCACATGCGCAGGGCGGAGGCCGCGAGGTAGCCGCCGGTCGCGGGACGACCCGGAGTGCCGATGATCGAGGGCACCGCGACGCGGAACCCCGCCTCGACGAGCAGGTCGGCGAGGCCGATCACCTCGGGGGTCGCACCGGGGATCTCGGGGACCAGAACGACGCCGGGACCGGTGCCGCGTCGGAACACCCGGTGGGTGAGGCCCGCGGCGGTGAAGTCTGCGGCATCCCATCTCTCGTCGAAGCCGTCGCTCACATCACTCCCTCGGTCGTCGCCGTCGCTCGCGCGCCGCGCCGGGATCGTGTCCCGCTCCGGTGAGCTCATCCGGGTCGGTGCGGTAGGCGGCCACGATCATGGCGTTCGCGGTCGCGATGAACGGCACCGCGAAGAAGGCGCCTGCGATGCCCGCGAGGGCGGCGCCCGTCGCGACGCCGAGCACGACGCCCAGCGGATGCACCTTGACCGCGCTTCCGGTGAGCAAGGGGTGCAGCACGTGGCTCTCGACCTGCTGCACGAGGATCACGATGCCGAGCATGATCACCGCGTGCACCCAGCCGTTGAACAGCAGTGCGATGCCGACGGCGACGATGCCGCCGACGATCGCTCCGACGACCGGCACGAACGCGCCGAGGAACACGATCACCGCGATCGGGATCGCCAGCGGCACCCCGAGGATCGCGGCTCCCACGCCGATGCCGATCGCATCGGTGCCCGCGACGACCAGCTGCACGCGGATGAAGCTCGTGAGGGTGCGCCACCCGGCGTGACCGGCGGCGGTGAGGCGGGGGCGCGCCGCACGCGGCCACACGCGGACGAACCAGCGCCACATGCGGGGTCCGTCGATCAAGGCGAACAGCGTCACGAAGATCACGATGAAGATGCCCTCGATCGCGTGCACGATGCCGAGCCCTGCGGCGGCGAAGCCGGTGCCGATGTCGCTGGCGTGGGTCTGGATGTAGGTGACGATGTCCGAGATCCACGTGTCGAGCTGCTGATCGGTGATGCCGAACGGCTGGGTGGCGAGGAAGTCCTTCGCGGAGGCCACGACGGTGGTGATCTGGTGCTCGATCTTCGGCAGCTCGTAGCGGATCTGGATGGCCACGATGAAGGAGAGCAGCCCCAGCGCGGCGAAGACCGCGATCCACGAGGTGATGATCGCGAGCCACTTGGGCCAGTGATGCCGCTGCAGGAAGCTCGAGAAGGGGACGAGCAACGCCGAGAGCACGAGACCGATGAGGAACGGGATGACCACCTCGGACAGATGCACCGCCACCAGGAGCACCACCGCGAGCGCCGCGATGATCACCAGCAGGCGCCAGGCGAACGCCGCCCCGATCTTCAGGCCTGCCGGCACCGGGTCGGGTGCGGCGGGGGCCGGGGAGGCCGGCGGGGAGGCACGCCGCGAGAAGAGCGTCATGGGGTCGAACATACGCCTGTCGGGATGTCGCGGCCTCCCGCTACCGTGACCACATGTCCCCCCGCGACGACGTGATGTCCTGGCTGCTCGATTCCGACCCGGCCTTGCGCTGGCAGGTCGAGCGCGACCTCGTCGGCGCGCCCGAGGCGGTGTGGCAGGCGACGCGCGCGCGGGTGCCCCGCGAGGGCATGGGTGCCGCGCTCCTCGCCCGGCAGGACGCCGACGGCCAGTGGGCGGGCGGTGCGTTCTTCCCCGCCGACTTCACCGAGGAGCAGCGCGCCGACGGGCAGCCCTGGACGGCGACCACCTGGAGCCTGAAGCAGCTGCGCGAGTGGGGGGTGGCGGCATCCGTCCTCGACGGCACGGCGGAGAAGCTGCGCACGCACGCGCGGTGGGAGTACGACGATCTGCCGTACTGGGACGGCGAGGTCGACTGCTGCATCAACGGCTACACCCTCGCCGCCGGGGCGTGGCTCGGGGTGGACGTCTCGGGCATCGCCCGGTGGTTCGTCGAGCACCGTCAGCCCGACGGCGGCTGGAACTGCGAGTGGGTCGAGGGATCGACGCGGTCCTCGTTCCCCTCGACCCTCAATGCACTCGAGGGTGTGCTCGCCTACGAGCGGGCCGGGCTCGGCTTCCCCGAACTGACTGCCGCCCGCCACGGTGCCGAGCAGTACCTGCTCGAGCGGCGGGCGCTCTACGGTCTGCGCAGCGGCGAGCCGGTGGTGCCGTATGTGCACCATCTGGCGTACCCGTTCCGGCATGTCTACAGCGCACTGCACGCGGCCGACTACTTCCGTGCAGCCGCCCTGTTCGACGGGGTCGCCCCCGACCCGCGGCTCGCCGACGCGATCGCGTCGATCCGGTCGAAGCGGGGCGACGACGGGCGCTGGGTGCAGGAGCATCGACACCCCGGCGCCGTCTGGTTCGACGTCGACGTGCCCGAGGGCGAGGCGTCGCCGTGGCTCACGTTCCTGTCGCTGCGGGTGCTCGAGTGGTGGGATGCCGCATCCGCCCTTGCCCCTCGAGGAGCGGGCGCCTAGCGTCGGAACCGTCCACGACCGTCACCCCGTTCGGAGGCTCACATGACCACGCGTCTCATCCCCTACATCCAGTTCGCCGGCGCCGCCCGCGAGGCGATGACCTTCTATCAGGAGGTGTTCGGCGGAGAGCTGACCATCTCGACGTTCGGCGATTTCGGCATGCCCGGAGCCGACCCTTCTCACGTGATGCACTCGGAGCTCAAGGCCGACGGCTTCGATCTGATGGGCGCCGACGGTCTCGAGCCCGACCAGGTCGTGGGTGAGACCCGCATCTCGGCCGCGTTCATGAGCGACGAGGTCGAGCGCGTGCTCGGCTGGTTCGCGCGGTTCAGCGACGGCGGCACGGTGCGCCAGCCGCTCGAGAAGCAGGTGTGGGGCGACATGTACGGCGAGGTGACCGACCGGTTCGGCGTGCGCTGGATGTTCAACGTCGCCCTCCCTGGCGACGACGCCCCGCTCGCCTGACGTCGCCCACGGCTCAGAGCACGAGAGTCGCGGCGGCGCGCCTCCCGGCCTCGCGCACCCACAACGCCGCCTCGGCGCGCGCGGCCTCTCCCGACCCGGCGAGGTCGGTGAGCGAGTAGGCGGCGCGAAAGCCCGCGGTGGTCGGGTCGGCGACGAGTCGCCCGGCGACGAGCAACGCGGAGACCCCGCGATCGGCCGCCATCCCGGCGACAATCGCGGGGGCCTTTCCCGCGGCCGTCTGTCCGTCGAACGAGCCCTCGCCCGTCACCACGACGTCGGCGCGGTCGAGGTCGGCGGGGAGTCCGATCGTGCGGGCGACCTGTCCGGCACCGGAGGCGGCCGTGGCGCCCCAGGCGCGCAGCGCGAACCCCACCCCGCCCGCGGCTCCCGCGCCCGCCGCGTCGGGGTCGCCGGGCAGCAGCCCGCCGAGCCGGGCGAGTGCGGCGTCGACACGGGCGATGGCCTCGCCGTCGAGCCCCTTCTGGGGTCCGAAGACGGATGCCGCGCCGCGCTCTCCGAGCAGCGGGTTGCTCACATCCGACAGCACGACCGCCCCGCAGGTCGGCAGCGGGCGCAGGCCCGACAGGTCGAGATGCGCCAGATCGAGCAGCCCTCGTGCGCCGTGCGCGATCGGGGAGCCCGCGGCATCCGTGAACCGGGCGCCGAGCGCGGTCAGCATGCCGGTGCCGCCGTCGGTGGATGCGCTGCCGCCCACCGCGAGCAGCAGGCGCGACACCCCCGCGTCGAGCGCGGCGGCGATCGCCTCGCCGAAGCCGACCGACTGCGCATCCCACGGGAGGCGGCGCGATCCGAGCAGTTCGAGCCCGGAGGTGGCGGCGAGCTCGACCACGGCGATGCCGTGCGGAGCGTCGGGCGTGGGCGGGAGCCGCAGCCACGCGGACTCGACCCGCGCACCGTCGGGCCCGGTCACCGCGACCGGCTCGCGCACCGATCCGGGCACGGCGCGCGCGATCGCGTCGAGGGTTCCCTCGCCGCCGTCGGCCATCGGTCGGGAGATGAGATGGTCACCGGGCCGCGCCGAGCGCCACCCGGCGATGAACGCGTCGGCGACAGCGGGGGCCGACAGGGTCTCTTTGAAGCTGTCGGGGGCGACGACCACGGTGAGCGCGGTCGCGGTCACCTCGTCGTGAACGGACATGAGAGCACCGTCGCACACCAGGTTCGGCGTCAGCCGAGAAGTGTTCCCTGGTGGAAGCGCAGCGCGGGTCTGCCCGTCGAGACGTCCCAGATCGACGACCGCCGGCTGGGGCGCTCCCCGCCGATGCGGTACGTCACGAGCACGTGGGTATCGCCGAGCGCCGCGACCTGCCACTCGTCGGTCGGCGGGATCTCCCGAGCGTCCGGTTCGGCGGCGAGCGCTGCGACGATCTCGTCGCGCGTCCACAGCGCGCCGGACGCACCGATCTCGGTGAACGACGGATGCAGCAGCGCGGCCAGGGCGATCGGGTCGCGGCGCACGAGCGGGTCGAGAAGCGACAGTTCGAGCGCCCGGAGGGTCGCGGCATCCGTCATGGGGTCAGTGTGCCACCGGCGCGTCGGGTGCGCCCGGTCTCAGTGGCGACGAGCGAGCACGATGCTGTCGTGGAAGGTGCGCAGCTCGCCGTCGCGGGCGAGCGATTCGCGCTGCCGCTCCTCCGCGATGAGCACGGTCCATTCGGCCGGGTCGAGCGCGAGGGCCGCGACATCTTCGGCCGGAGTGGGGAACCAGCGCGGCGCGGGCGCGGTGGGGTCAGAGTGGCCGCCGCCGTGGCCGTGGTCGTGCGGGGCACCGCCCTCGCGATCGTGGCCGGGTGCGGGGTGGTTGCCGTCATGGCCGTGGTCGTGACCGTGCCCGGCACCCGGGCTCCCCGGCGGCGGCGCGGCATGGGAGGTGATCAGCAGGTGTCCGCCGGGCGCGACCCGCTCAGCCGCGGCCCGCAGGATCTCCTCCCGTGGCAGGTCGACGGGCGAGTGCAGAAAGCTCGCCGTCACGAGGTCGAAGGTCTCGTCGACGTCGAGCGCCGCGAGATCGCCGGCGACGAAACGAGCGGATGCCGCATCCGCCCCCGCGTCCGCCGCGGCGGCGCGAGCGCGCTCGATCGCCGTGACCGAGATGTCGATGCCCGTGGCGCGCCACCCGTGCGCGGCGAGCCAGAGCACGTCGCCGCCCTCCCCGCAGCCGAGGTCGAGGGCGGAGCCCGCGGGGAGCGTGGCCGCGATGTCGGCCAGCACGGCGTTCACGCGGCCCGACCAGACCTGCGTGCTCGCGGCGTAGCGGGGCTCCCAGAAGTCGGCGGGGGCGATCTCGGGCCACCCGTCGCGGTCGGCGTGCACCCGCGCGACATCCTCGTCGACGAGTGCGGCGTTCACCGCGGCTCCCGCCGTCGCCCCCGCGGCCATGCTCATCGGCACGTTCGCCATGGGGGTGACGACGTTGCCGGCGGCCCAGATACGCGGATGCGCGGTGCGGCCCGTCGCATCGACCTCGATCACCGAGCCTGTGGGGCTGTCGACACGCGGCAGGTCGAGACCGGCGAGCACGTCGTCGTGGGGGGTCAGGTCGCCGCCCGTGAAGACGGCGTCGAGAGCGAGCATCGTGCCGTCGGCGAGGCGCGCACCCGTGACATCCGGCCCGTCGCCCACGATCTCGACGACGCGCTGGGGCACGAGACGGATGCCACGCGCGCGCAGTCGCAGATCGTCGTCGATCGAGAGCGGTCCGAGGTCTGCGGTGAACAGGGTGACGTCGGCGCTCCACTGCCGCACGAGCTGCGCCTGATGCAGGGAGAGCGGCGAGGTCGCGAGCACGCCGAGGCGGCGGGAGCGCACCTCCCAGCCGTGGCAGTAGGGGCAGTGCAGCACGCCGGCGCCCCACCGTTCGGCGAGCCCCGCCACGGCGGGCAGCACATCGCTCGCTCCGGTGGCGACGAGGAGCGCGCGCGCCGTGCGGCGCGCCCCGTCGTCGGTGACGACCGTGATGTCGTCGTCGGTCGCCTCGACCGCGACCGCGCGCGCCTCGATGACGCCGACGCCGTAGCCGGATGCCTCATCCCGCCCTCTCGCGAGCAGGTCGGCCGGGGGCGTCCCGTCGTGCCCGAGCACGCCGTGCACGTGGGCGGCGGTGCGATTGCGGGGCTCGCCGGCGTCGATCACGAGGGTGCGGCGACGGGCGCGGCCGAGCAGCTGCGCGGCGCTGAGCCCGGCGATGCCGCCGCCGAGGATGATCACGTCGAGATCGGGATGCATGTCGACAAGTCGACGACACCGCGGGACAATCGTGCAAGTTCGTTTGCGAGATCAGCAAGGAGCGTCGATGGATGCCGCGATCGCCCAGATCGGCCCGCGGGTGCGCGCCGCACGGCACGCGCGCGACTGGACGCTCGACGACCTCGCCCGCCGCGCGGGGCTGTCGGTCAGCACTCTCTCGCGCCTCGAATCCGGCAAGCGCGGGGCGAGTCTCGAGCTGCTGCTGCCGGTGACGCGGGCCCTCGGCATCCGCATCGACGACCTGCTGCCGCCGCACGATCGGGATCCGCGGGTGCGGCGACCCGTGATCCGCCGCGACGGTCTGATCATCGCGCCGCTCACGCACGAGAGCGCGCCGGTGCAGACCCTGCGCATCACGTACCCGGCCGACAGGCCCCTGCCCGACCCTCGCGTGCACGACGGGTTCGAGTGGCTCTATGTGCTCTCGGGGCGGCTGCGGCTGCGGCTCGGCGACCAGGATCTCGAGCTCGCTCCGGGCGAGGCGGCCGAGTTCGACACCCGCACCCCGCACGCGATGGGTGCGGCAGGCGGCGCGCCCGCTGAGGTGCTGAGCATCTTCAACGGCGACGGCGAGCGCATGCACACCCGCGTGCGCACCTCCGGCTGAGCCGGTCAGGCGCCGCCGAAGCGCTCGGTGCGCACCCTCAGCGGCGGGTGGCCGAGATCGACGAGCATGCCGGCCACGGCCTCGACGAACGGGGTCGGACCGCACACGAACACGAGCGGCCGGACGGACGGCGAGAGGGTGGATGCGGCCAGCCCCGCGGCATCCACCCGACCGACCCGACCCGCCCAGGACTCGGGACCCGAGCGGGTGTAGATCCAGTCGACGTCGATGCCCCGGGCGGCGAGCGCCGCGATCTCGTCGCGGTAGAGCGCGTCGGCGGGCGACCGCACCGAGGTGAGCAGACGCATCGGCGCGGCCGACGACGACGCGGCGCGGGCGCGCGCCATCGACAGCAGGGGCACCACACCCGATCCCCCGGCGATGAGCTGCACCGGTGAGGGGTCGGTGTCGTGCCAGACGAAGTAGCCGCCGAGCGGACCCTTCACCTCGACGGTGTCACCCGGGCGGGCGTCGCGCACGAAGTAGGGCGAGACCTCTCCGTCCGGGATCTCGTCGATCGCGAGCTCGATCGTGGTCGACGAGCCGCTGTCCGCGAGCGAGTACGAGCGCTCGGCCCGATAGCCGTCCTCGGCCGTAAGCCGCACGTCGAGATGCTGACCCGGCAGGCTCCCCGCCCACCCCGGCACGTCGAGGGTGAGCACCACCGCGTGCGAGGCGGTCGGCCGCACCGACGTGATCGTGGCGGGCAACCAGTCCGAGGTCACGCGTAGCGCTCTTCACGCCACGGATCGCCGTGACGGTGGTAGCCGTTCTGCTCCCAGAAGCCCGGGGCATCCTTCTTCTGCATCACGAGCCCGCGCACCCACTTGGCGCTCTTCCAGAAGTAGAGGTGCGGCACCAGCAGTCGCGCCGGGCCGCCGTGCACCGGTTCGAGGGCACGACCGTCGAACTCATGCGCGATCCAGGCCTGTCCGCCGAGAAGGTCGGCCATCGGCACGTTCGTCGTGTACCCGCCGTAGCAGTGCACCATGGCGTACGCGAAGTCGCTGTCGACGGCGGCCATGATCGTGTCGAGCGACACACCGCGCCAGCTGGTGCCGAGCTTCGACCAGCGAGTGACGCAGTGGATGTCGGTGTGCACCTCCTCCTGCGGCAGCGCGAGGAGGTCGCTCCAGGTCCAGGTGGTCGTGAAGCCCTTCTCGGTGCGCACACTGAAGCGCCACTCATCGGGGTCGACGCGGGGCGTGGGCCCGGCCGAGAGCACCGGGAAGTCGTCGGTGAGGTACTGGCCGGGCGGCACCGCCGGATCGGGGGCGCGGCGGCGGCCGGTGAAACCTCGGGTGATGTTCGCCATGACGGCCCTCCGTCGGGGGTGCGGAGCTCGGTGAGCTCTATCCTCCCAGAGCGGGGGATGCCGCGGGCTCGACGCGCGCATCGGGGCGACGCAGCCGCAGCACGGCGGCGAGCGCGGCGAACACGGCGACCCCGACGCCGTAGCCGTAGGTGACGGCGCTGAGTCCGAGCACCTGCACCAGGAACCCTGCCGCGACGACGGGGAGCGCCATCGCGAGATAGGACACCATGAAGATCACGGCGAACACGTCGGCGCGTGCGGTCGCGGGGATGTGCGGCGCGAGCGAGCGGATGACCCCGAAGAACGCGGTGCCGAAGCCCGAGCCGGCGACGGCGACCGCGACGAAGTAGCCGACCAGCGATGAGGTCGAGAGGGCCACGAGGGTGAGCAGGGTTCCGACGGCGAGCGCCGACGTGCCGTAGATCGTGACGACCCGCGCGCTGCGGCGCCGGATGAGGAAGGCGGAGAGCGCGCCGGAGCCGGCCAGCAGCGAGACGGCGAATCCCTGCCACAGGTGAGCCGAGACCCCGAGCTCTGCGTGCACGATGCTGGGGCCGAGGGAGAGGAACAGGCCGCCCGTGGCCCAGCCCGCGAAGATCGCCGGAACGCTGTTGAGGAAGAGTGCACGCATCGAGCGGGGCACGCCGATGCGGATGCGGAACGACGCGAGCACTCCCGGCAGGCGCGGGGCGGTCTCGGGGGCGAGCCAGACGAGGGCGGCGAGCACGAGGTAGAGCGCCGTGAGCGGCGCGAACATCGCGGTGAAGGCGTCGGGTGTGACATCCAGCAGGATGCCGGGGATGACCGCGCCGACCGCGAGTCCCGCCATCGGCGCGACGGCGTTCCACACGGCGGCCGACCCCGAGCGCGACGCCGGTTCGAGGTCGATGACCGCGGCCGAGAGCGCGGAGAGGAGGAGTCCGCTCGCGATCCCCTGCACGATGCGCGCCGCGATGAGGAGCGCGATCGAGTGCGCGTTCCAGAAGAGGAAGACGCTGGCGGCGAGGAGCACCAGGCCCGCACTGATCGCGGGGCGGCGGCCGACGTAGTCCGAGATCGATCCGGCGAGCAGCAGGGTCGCGAGGAGGGCGAGGGCGTAGACCGCGAACACGACCGTGGTCGTGGCGGCGTCGAATCCGATGCGCACGGCGAGCACCGAGTAGAAGGGCGAGGGTGCGCTGGCGCCCGCCATCATCGCGGTCACGCTCAGGATCGCGAGCGCGAAGCCGTAGGTGAACCGGCGGCTCGCCCGAGCGATCGGCGTCGGGGATGTCGACATCCTTGCTCCTTCAGGGTTCGAAAGATTTCGAATAGTAGGAGGCTACTCCCGTTTTCAGGATCGTCCAACTATTGTCGAACCATGACCGGCTCCGCGGACCTCCCGCACCCTGATCGCTCCGAGATCACTCTGACCGGCGTGCTCTTCGCCCTCAGCGACCCTGACCGGCTCGACATCGCCCGCCAGCTCGTCGATGGACCGCTCGACATGGCCGCCTGCCATCTCAGCGACCCGACGATCCCGAAGTCGACGAAGTCGCACCTCATGAAGGTGCTGCGCGAAGCCGGTGTCATCCGCAACGACCCGCAGGGCCGTGGTCGCCGGCTCACCCTGCGCGACGACGACCTCAACGCGCTCTTCCCCGGTGTGCTCGACGCCGTGCTCGGTGCCGCGCGGGTCGCGCCCGAGGCTCGGGTCTAGCGAACGCCTCATCGAGCTCGGATCGACCCGCCGCGGAAGGGATACTGAGCGGGTGACCTCCCCCAGCCCCGGCACTCGCCCCTCCACGCGCGCAGTCGTGTTCGGTGGGGGTGGGTCGACGGGCAACGCGTGGTCGATCGGCGTCGTGCACGCGCTGGCAGCGCACCGGGTCGATGTGACGTCGGCGCACCTCACGATCGGCACCTCGGCGGGCGCCACTGTCGCGGCGCAGCTGTGCGCCGCCTCCGCCGCCGAGCTCTTCGCGCGCGCCCTCGCGCCCCTCCCGACGAATCGGGCGCCGTCGCCTCCCGCTCGACGGCCGCCCGGAGCGGTGTCAGCGCAACTGGATCGCACGGCGCGCCTGATCGCGGAGGCGGCCGATCCGACCGACCTGCGACGCCGCCTCGGACTCGCCGCGATCGAGCTCGACGTCACCGGGCCGGCCGACTGGCGCGACGCGTGGCGCGCCACCGTGAGGGAGCGAGTGGGAGACGCGTCCTGGCCCGATCGCGAGCTGCGCGTGACGGCGGTCGACGCTGACAGCGGCGAACCCGTGGTCTTCGACCCGCACAGTGGAATCTCCCTCGTCGACGCCGTCGCCGCCAGCTGCGCCAGCGGCCGCGCATACCGCATCGGCGACCGTCGCTACATCGACGGCGGATACCGGCGCAGCTCGGAGAACGCCGACCTCGCCGCCGGATATGACCGCGTGCTCGTGCTCTCGCCCTTCGGCGGCCGAGTGCGTACGCCGACGGCATGGCGACAGGGCCTCGCCCACCAGGTCGACGAACTGCGGGAGTCCGGCAGCATCGTCGAGACGCTCCTGCCGGACTCCGACGTCGAGCACCTGTTCGGTGCGAATGCGATGGATGCCGCCTCCCGCCCTGCGGCCGCACGATCGGGGTTCGCGACGGTCGAACGCCGCATCGACGAGCTCCGGGCGTTCTGGGGGTAGCCCTGTAGGTTCCCGGTCAAGGTGGCGGAGAACTCGGGGATTCCACGCTAATTGGCAGCAGTTTCGTCAGCAGGATTCCGCGCGAAATGGCAGATCCCTACATAAGAGTAGGAAGTCCACTTAGACTTGACGTCCGCCGCCGCCGTCCGATCGCCCGCGCGATCATCCTCCCGTGCTGGGGGTGAACGCGCGGTTCATGACTGGTATCCGAGCACCGTGGTCATGCCGGTCTCGGCGTGGTAGATGTTGTGGCAGTGCGCGACCCACTGGCCGGGGTTGTCGGCATCGAAGTCGACTGTCAGGGTCTGGCCCGGGAGGATGATGGAGGTGTCCTTCCGGGGGCCGCCGTTCGCGTGCTGGTAGGTGTGGCCGTGCAGGTGGAACGGATGCCACATCTCGGTGTCATTGCGGATCCGCAACTGCACCCGCTCCCCCATACTGATCGCGTGCGCGTCCCGCAACGGGTCGTTCATGTCGAACCGGCGCCCATTGATCCCCCAGTCGTACGCCTCCATCCCCCCGGTCAGCGCGAGGTGCACGACCCGGTCGGGGGATGCCTGGTGCAGGGTGACGGAGGCGGTCGCGCTCAGTCCGGCAGCGGTGCCGACCCTGCCGGTGCCGAGCTCGGCGACGGGGACGTCGCTGGCCGGAGCCGTGCCAGCGGCGGTGCGAACGAGCGCGAACGCGCGATCCTGCTTGCCTTCCGCGTCGGCGACGACAGGGAACACCCCATCGTCCAGGGTGACCTGCAGGTCGTAGCGTTCGCCCATCCCGATCAGGACACTGTCGACCTCGACAGGATCCACCGGGAACCCGTCGGTGTGGGTGATCGTCAGGGTGTGGCCGCCGATCGCGAACCGGAACGCGGTGTCGCTGCCGGCGTTGATGACACGGATCCGCACCCGGGCACCAGGAGTGCCGGTGAATTGGGCGGGGTCGGCTTTGGGTTTGCCGTTGATGAGGTAGTGCGGGTAGTAGACGTCGCCGGCGTCGCCGCCGAGCAGGTCGGAGGTGGCGCCCATCAGCAGGTTCCCCATCCGCATGAACATGTCGCCCATCCCGCCCATGTCTCCCATGCCCTTCGAGAGGTCGGTGAGGACCTGGTCCGGGGTGGCGGTGACGCCGTCGAGCCAGTCGTCGAGGATCAGCACCCATTCGTCGTCCCACGTCACCTTCTCGTCCGGGTCGTCGATGATGAGCGCACCGTAGAGGCCGTGGTCCAGTTGCGGGCCGACGTGGGGGTGGAACCAGTAGGTGCCCGGATGCGGGGTGACGAACTCGTATGCGAACTGTCCGCCCGGGGCGATGGGGGCTTGGGTTACCGGAGGGACCCCATCCATGTCGTTGCGGAGGGCGAGTCCGTGCCAGTGCACGGAGGTGTCCGCGTCGAGCTGGTTGCGGACGGTCGCTTTCAGCGTGTCGCCTGCGGTGAGCCGGATTACCGGGGCGGGGATACCTCCGAACGCCCAGGTGGCGGCGGCGGTACCGGCCAGGTCGAGCGTGGTGGGGGCGGCGGTGAGGTCGACGGTGGTGACTCGGCCGGTGCCGCCGCGGTTCTTCTCCGTGCCGGACACCGCTGCGCCGGTGGGTGTCACCCATTGCGGCGCGGGGGTGCAGGAGGCGAGCACGGCTGCCGCGACGGCGCCCAGTCCGAGTCCGAGCACACCTCGTCGGGTCAGCAGCATCGGGGAGGACGGTGTGGGAGAGAGCGGACGGTCAGGCATGTTCGGGCTCCTTCTGCATGGTCGTCGCAGCGGGCGCCTGGGCGGGCAGGCGGAGCCGCTTGAGGAGGAGGGCGTTGACGGCGACGATCACGGAGGAACCGGACATCGACAGGGCGGCGATCTCCGGGGACAGCATGATCCCGAACGCCGGATAGAACACGCCAGCGGCGATGGGGAGGGCGGCGGCGTTGTATCCGATGGCCCAGCCCAGGTTCTGCCGCATCTTTCGCAGTGTGCCCTTGCCGATCTTGAGTGCGATCGCAACATCGAGCGGGTCCGAGCGCATCAGGACCACGTCGGCGGTCTCGATGGCGACGTCGGTGCCGGCGCCGATCGCGATGCCGAGGTCGGCCTGGGCGAGGGCGGGGGCGTCGTTGACGCCGTCGCCGACCATCGCGACCTTCTTGCCCGTCTTCTGCAGCTCGGCGACCTTCGCGGACTTGTCCTCGGGGAGCACATCCGCGATCACGGTGTCGATGCCGAGGAGAGCGGCGATCCGGTCGGCGGTGGGCTTGTTGTCCCCGGTGAGCATTGCGACCTCGACGCCCTGCTCGTGGAGAGCGTCGATCGCGGTCTTTGCGGTGTCCCGGGGTGCGTCGGCGAGACCGATGATCCCGGCGACTTGCCCGTCCACGGCGAACAGGATCGCGGTGCGGCCGGACCCAGCCAGGTCCTGCTGAGCGGCCTGCACCCCGCTGATGTCGATCCCCTCCCCGGTGAGAAGGCGCGGGTTGCCGAGGACGACCTGTCGACCGTCGACGGTGGCGATCGCGCCCTGCCCGGTGACGTTTCGGAACGCGGTCGCGGTGCGACGGGGGATGTCGCGGGCGTCGGCGTAATTCACGATCGCTTTCGCCAGAGGATGCTCGGATTCCCGCTCCAACGCGACCGCGAGGGAGAGAGTCTCGAGCTCGTCGCCGCCGACGGGGATGTAGTCGGTGACCTCCGGCTCCCCCTTGGTGAGGGTGCCGGTCTTGTCGAACACGACCGTGTCGATGTGGGCGGCGGTTTCGATCCCGGAGGCGTTCTTGAACAACACGCCCCGTTTCGCGCCGAGCCCGGTGCCGACCATGATCGCCGTCGGGGTGGCGAGGCCGAGCGCGTCGGGGCAGGTGATGACGACGACGGTGATAGCGAACAGGATCGCCATCGGGATTGCAGCGCCGGCGAGCAGCCACACCAGGAAGGTGAGGGTGCCGCCGATCAGGGCGACCAGGACGAGCCAGAACGCTGCCCGGTCGGCGAGGCGCTGCCCGGGGGCTTTGGAGTTCTGCGCCTCCTGCACGAGCTTCACGATCTGCGCCAACGCCGTGTCCGAGCCGACTTTGGTGGCTGTGACGCGGAGGGTGCCGACGGTGTTCACGGTCGCTCCGATCACCTCCGACCCGGGCGCTTTGTCCACCGGCATGGACTCGCCGGTGACCATCGACTCGTCCACCTCGGACTCTCCGGATTCCACGACACCGTCGGTGGGGATCTTGGCCCCCGGCCGCACCAGCATCAGATCCCCCGGGACGACCTCGCTGGTGGGGATCTCGACCTCCTGCCCGTCACGGATCACGACCGCCTGCGAGGGTGCGAGCTCCAGGAGGGTGCGGATGGCGTCGTTCGCGCCGCCGCGGGCGCGCATCTCCACCCAATGCCCCAGCAGCACGAAGGTGGCAAGCACCGTGGCGGCTTCGTAGAACACTTCACCGCCGCCGGTGAGGGTGACCGCGAGGGAGTACAGCCAGCCGGCGCCGACACCGACTGCGACGAGCACCATCATGTCGAGGGTCTTCGCGCGCAGCGCCCGGTAGGCGCCGTCGAAGAAGATCCACGCCGAGTAGAAGATCACCGGCAGCGACAGGATCAGCATGAACACGTCATCGCGCAGCCCGAACGGTGCCGGCACCTCGAATCCGATCACCTCCCGCCCGATCGGAGACCACAGGGTGATCGGGATCGACAGGATCAGCGCGACCAGGAACCGGTTGCGCATGTCGCGGA
Source organism: Microbacterium sp. 71-23 (assembly GCF_001897265.1). NCBI lineage: Bacteria > Bacillati > Actinomycetota > Actinomycetes > Micrococcales > Microbacteriaceae > Microbacterium > Microbacterium sp. 71-23. The sequence goes on along the minus strand of NZ_MKSL01000008.1, from coordinate 424,812 downwards.
TCATCGCGTCCATCGACATCCCGCCGTGATGCCCACCGTGGCCCATCATCTCCTGCGCACTGTGACCCGACGCTGCACCATGATCGTGCCCACCCGCGGCCGCGGTGTGACCGGCGTGCTCGACGTGGTGACCGGCATGCTCACCGTCATCCGCCGTCGCCGACGGGGCGTGCGTGTGGTCGTGGCCAGCGGCGTGGTCGTGGACGGGGTCGTCGTGATAGCCCGCAGGACCCTTATGGCCCGCGTGGCTGGCGTGACCCGTGGCATCCGTGTGGCCCTCGTGCGCGTCGTGACTCGCGTGCGGTTCTTGTGCGCCCTCAGCTGCGGGGCCGTGGTGGGCGCTGTGGTCGTGCGCACCCTCGTCGTGCGGGTCGTGCGCGGGGTCGCAGATATGGTCGGGGACGGACTGGCCGGCGCAGTGATACCCGCAGTCGATGACCCATTGCTGGAGGTGGGCGACCGAGGTGGTCTCGGGGTCGTAGGTGACGGTCGCGGTCTGTGAGACCGGGTTCGCGTCCACGGCGATCACTCCGGGTTGTCGGCTCAGGTGGGCTTCGGTGACGTTCTTGGAGGTCGCGCGGATCATGCCGCTGACCTGCAGGGTCACGGTTCTGGTGTCGCTCATTTCGGTTCCTTCCCGAGGGTGGGGTCGGTGGTGTCGGGGTGGGGCCATTGCCAGTCGGCGACGGCGGGGATGTCGGTGCCGTGCTCGCGGGTGTGGGCGCGGGCGTGCAGGCGGGCGTCCTGCAGCTCCTGCCGCAGGCCGGCGTGGCGGGCGGCGAGGCCCGGGACGTGGTCGAGGACGTCGATCGCGAGCCGGTACCGGTCGAGGTCGTTGAGCATGACCATGTCGAACGGGGTCGTGGTGGTGCCGCGCTCCTGGAAGCCGTGCACGTGCAGGTTCTGGTGCCCGGCGCGCTTGTAGGTGAGTCGGTGGATCAGCCACGGGTAGCCGTGGTAGGCGAAGATCACCGGCTTGTCGGGAGTGAAGATCGCATCGAACTCCCGGTCCGGGAGACCGTGCGGGTGCTGGTCCTCGGATTGCAGCCGGGTCAGGTCGACCACGTTCACCACCCGCACTCTCAGGTCGGGGATGTGCTCGCGCAGCAGCGCCGCCGCGGCGAGGGTCTCGAGGGTGGGGACGTCGCCGGCGGCGGCGAGCACCACATCCGGCTCGGTGCCTTCGGTTTCGGTGCCCGCCCACGGCAGGATCCCGAGCCCGCGGGTGCAGTGCTCGATCGCCTCGTCCATCGTCAGCCACTGCGGGGCGGGCTGCTTCCCGGCGACGACGACGTTGATGTACCCGGCCGAGCGCAGGCAGTGGTCGTAGGTGGACAGCAGCGTGTTCGCGTCGAACGGCAGGTAGACGCGGACGATGTCGGGGCTCTTGTTCAGGGCGAGGTCGATGAACCCGGGGTCCTGGTGAGAGAACCCGTTGTGGTCCTGCCGCCAGACGTGGCTGGAGAGCAGGTAGTTGAAGCTCGGGATCGGGTCCCGCCACGACACCTCCCGGGCCGCTTCGAGCCATTTGGCGTGCTGGTTGAACATCGAGTCGACGATGTGGGTGAACGCCTCGTAGCAGTTGAACAGCCCATGCCGGCCGGTAAGGACGTAGCCCTCGAGCCAGCCCTGGCACTGGTGCTCGCTGAGCACCTCCATCACCCGCCCAGTCGGGGCCAGGTGCTCGTCGACGGGCTCCACGGCCGCGTTCCACTGCTTGCCGGTGGCCTGGTAGACGGGTGGGGCGAGCCGGTTGGAGGCGGTCTCGTCCGGGCCGAAGATGCGGAAGTTGTCCGGGTTGTCCCGGATCACCCCCGCCAGCCACTCGCCCAGCACGCGGGTCGCTTCCCCGGTTCCCGCACCCCGCTCGGCCGGGTCGACCGGCTGCGCGTGCTTGTGGAAGTCCGGGAGCCGCAGCGGGACGGTGAGTTGTCCGCCGTTGCCGGCCGGGTTCGCGCTCATCCGCCGATCCCCGTCCGGGGCGATCGCGACCGTGGCCGGGCGGGGGGCGCCGGTCACGTCGAACAGCTCGTGCGGGCGGTAGGACGCCAGCCAGTCCTCGAGGATCCGCAGGTGCTCGGGATTGTCGCGGACCTCGGCGAGCGGCACCTGGTGTGCCCGCCAGGTGCCCTCCACCGGCAGACCGTCGATGATCTTCGGGCAGGTCCACCCCTTCGGGCTGCGCAGCACGATCGCCGGCCACGCCGGCCGCCCCTCCAGCGTCCCGGCCGCCGCGGCGGCCTTGATGTCCGCGATCTCATCCAGCACCGCATCCAGGACCGCCGCGAACGTCGCGTGGGACTCCTGCGGGGTCTCGCCATCGAAGCCGACCGTGACGACGTGGGGGTGATGGCCGTAGCCGCTCAGCAGCGCGACCAGCTCTTCCTCGGGGATGCGGGACAGCACGGTCGGGTTGGCGATCTTGTACCCGTTCAGATGCAGGATCGGCAGCACCACCCCGTCATGGGCGGGGTTGAGGAACTTGTTGCCGTGCCACGCGGTCGCCAGCGGCCCGGTCTCCGCCTCCCCGTCACCGATCACGCAGGCGACCAGCAGGTCGGGGTTGTCGAACGCGGCCCCGTAGGCGTGCACGAGGGAGTAGCCCAGCTCCCCGCCCTCGTTGATCGACCCGGGCGTTTCCGGGGACGCGTGCGAGGGGATCCCGCCCGGGAAGGAGAACTGCCGGAACAGCGCCCGCAGCCCCTCTTCGGTGCGGTCGATGCCCGGGTAGCGTTCGGTGTAGGTGCCGTCGAGGTAGGCGTTGGCGACCATGCCGGGTCCGCCGTGCCCGGGCCCGGTCACGTACAGGGTGTTCAGGTCGCGGTCGCGGATGGCGCGGTTCAGGTGGGCGTAGAGGAAGTTCAGGCCCGGGGTGGTGCCCCAATGCCCCAGCAGCCGCGGCTTGATGTCGTCCCGGCTGAGGCGGTGGCGCAGCAGCGGGTTACCCTGCAGGTAGATCTGCCCGATGCTCAGATAGTTCGCCGCCCGCCACCACGCATCCACCGCCGCCAACTGCTCGGCGGTGGCATCAGTGGTGCGGTGCGCCCACGCGGGGGGTGCCGGTGTGGGGGTCATGGTCGGTCTCCTTCCGATCCGCGACCGCTCGGGTCGCGCCAGGTGCGAATGACGGTGGTCATGGTGTTGCCGCCGGGATGAGAACGGTGGCGGTGTTGTCGCGGATCCAGACCACGCCGCGGTCATCGACCAGGACGATCGCACCGTCCCCGGTGACCCCGAGGGCTTGGACGGTTCCCGTGGTGGTGCCGACGTTCTCCCAGCCGGTGCCGACTAGGCGTCGCAACGTCCCGTCGGTGTCCACTCCGACCACCCCACCGGTTGGGTCGGTCTCCACCAGGTACAGCACTGGCGCGTCCGGCGCCGGGGTGAAGGTGGCGCCACCGTCGGTGCTGTGCTGCAGCCCGTCCTGGGTGGCGGCGTACAGGGTGCCGTCGGTCGCGGCGGCCAGGTCGACGGCGGGCAGCTCGGCACCGTCCGCCCAACTCTGCCCGCCGTCGCTGCTGGTGCGCAGCAGCAGCCGGGAGGATCCGATCCCGTACAGGGTGCCGTCGCCGGTGACGGTGAGGACGTGGAAGTCCTCTTCCCCGGTGAACGCGACCGGTTCCCACGAGGCGCCGGCGTCGAGGCTGCGGATGATGCCGAGGTTGGGGGCGCCGAGCTCCGCCGGGGTGGACGGGCCGGGGTGCCCGGACGCGTAGAGGGTGTCACCGGTAGCGGTCAGTCCCATCGCGTCCAGGTCGATGCCACCGACCGGGCCGGTGACGGTGCCGTCCTCGCCCAGCGTGTACAGGCCGGTGTGGGTGCCCAGCAGCACGGTGCTGTCACCGGCGTCGACGATGCCGTGCACATGCCCGAACCCGGCCGCGGTGCCCGCGGGGGCATCGGGCTCCGCAGGGGTGGTGCTGCAGCCCGTGAGCAGCAGCGCGACGGTGACGGTGGCCGTGATCGCCAGTCTGCGGGTGGTGGGAGAGATCATGAACGGAGGTCCTTTCCGTGCGGGTACGCCGGATACCGGTGACCGCACAGGGGTCGAGGGTGGGGCCTCGGACGGGACCGGCATCGGGAGCGCGGGTCCCGTCCGAGGGGTACCGGGTCAGAGGCTGGCGAGGATGTCCTGCATCGTGGTGATCTCGGCGGTCTGCCCGTCGATGATCTGCTGCGCGAGGGCGGCCACGTCCGGGTTCTGTCCGTCGGTGAGCACCGACTGCGCCATCGTCACGGCGCCCTGGTGGTGAGCGATCATGCCGTTCAGGAACAGGCGGGTCGCCTCGACCCCGGTCGCGGCATCCAGAGCGGCCATGTCGTCCTCCGACATCATCCCGCCGCCCATGTCCATGCCGTCCATCCCGGACATGGAGTCGTCGTACGGGACGCCCCACTCCTCCAGCCAGCCCTTCATGGTCTGGATCTCCGGGTCCTGTGCGGCCTTGATCTGCTCGGCGAGGGAGACGACTCGCTCGTCGATGCCGTCTTTCGCGAGGATCTGATCGGCCATCTCGATGGCCTGCTGGTGGTGCGGGATCATCATGGTCACGAACATCTCGTCCGCGGCGTTGAACGCGGCGGCGGACTGGGAGGGGGCGGTGCTGGTCATCCCCCCGGGTCCGTGGTCCATGCCGGGCATGGTGCCGTCGGTGGGGGCGCAGCCGGCGAGCACGAGCACGGTGGCCAGGGCGCCGGCGGTCAGCGTGAGAGTACGAAAACGCATCAGGGGTGTCCTTGTCTATTCAGTCGGTGAGGGTCTGATTCAGTGCCCGGGAGGGCAGGGTGCAGCATCCCCGGCAAGGGTCGCCGGGGTTCAGGCGGAATCAGGTGCGACTGATGGACAGGACAAGCAGTGAAGGCGGGCGGGGATGCGGCAATCCGACCAGCAGAGTCCGGGTATGGGAGCGCGAGCGGGCTACGGCGTATGTGAGAAGGGCACGGGACGTCGGGGCGAGCAGGACGATCACCGCGGCCAGCAGCGCCAGCACGCACACCATCATCAGCATCGAGTGATCCGGCATCCCCGCAGGGCTGCCGCACCCGTCCTGGCAATGCCCTCCAGCGCCCTCCACCGCAGCTGCGGTCATCGGCGTATCGTCGGCGGCGGCTGGTGCGGAGCCGACCTGGCTGTGCGTGCTCATCGCGCTGGTCTCTGATGCCAGGGCGGGCTGGTGGGAACCGGTCAGGACGTGCATGGACAGCAGCCCGGTGATGATCGCCAGGGCGATCGGACCGGCCAGCAGGAGCCGTCGCACCCCGGGGGTCAGACGCGCGTGCGAGCGAATCACGTTCACGACCGACCTCCTTCCCGTCCAGGGTAGCGGTGCCTTGCCTCCGCGACACGGTCAGAACACCACGCACGGGAGCGGGTGCCCCCTACCACTCAGCATATACCCATCCGGGGTATCCAGGATGGGTATCGCTTCGGGGATGGCTACCCGCCCGGGGTATGCTGGGCGTGATCGAGGAAGGGGCGTCGACGGTGAACCAGGTGGTGGCGCGACGGCGGGCACTCGGGTCCCGGCGTGCCCTGTGGTTCTACCTGGCCGCGGTGACCGCGATCATCGCGGGGCTGCTTGCGATGCATTCGCTGAGTCTGGAAGAGGACCAGGCGGGCACTGTCGTGTCCGCCTCCGCAGTCGTTGCGGCCCCCGATGCCGCCGCTGATGTCCTGGTCAGCGGGGTGGTGACGCCCTCGTGCGATGAGACGGTCTGCGGGACGTCTCATGCTTTCGCTGCCGTGACGTGTCTGCTCGCGTTGCTGACCCTGCTCATCCTGGTGCTCCCGGCCCGGGACGGGTGGATGTCGCTGCTGGCGTGGCTGCGATCCCTCCCCGGCAGGTCGAGCTCGTTCACGTCCGGGTCGCCTCTTCTGCGGCCCTCCCTGATCGTGCTGTCGATCAGCCGCACCTGATCAGCACCCCGCCCGCGCCCGCCGCCTGAGCCGCCGCCGGCGCGTGATGTCGCCGACGGTCCACGATGTGCGGCCCGCAGGCGAGCGCGACCCGTCTGCGGCAGCGCCATGGGTGATCCGATCCCGGATTCTCGCCGTGCACTCCGGGCCGCGGCTCCCGGTTGGACCGTGTGACGGCGACCGTGCGCACCTTCATCGTCCCCCTCATCCAGGAAAGTCTTGTATGCCCGAACCCGCCCCCTCCACCCCGACTCCCGGTACCGGAACGCGCCGTGCGGCGAGAGCCGCCCTGTCTTCCCCACCCGTCCAGACGCGACGCGATCGACGCCGTCGGCCCACCCGTGCCGCCCGGACACCTCGACACGCGCCGCGCCGCACGCTCACCCGATCCCGGATGCTCGCCGGCGCGGTGATGCTCCCGGTCGCGTCGATCGCCGGACTGCCGTTGCTGATCCCGTTGACGCCGGAGCCGGTGTTCGCCGTCGAGGCGACCCGCACCCCGGTGCGCGCCCAGTCGTTCACCACCCCCGACACCGTCACCGGGACGGTGATGGTGCGCGGGGACTACACGGTGGCGGTGACCGCCCCCGTCGGGACCGAGTCGTACGCGCACACCGCGGACACATTCACCAACGACCCGGCATCGGCGGTGCAGTGGCCGTTCACCGTGGGAGTGCCGATCAGCAGCACGTTCGGGTACCGCCCCCCGCCATGCCCGTCCTGCTCAAATTTCCATGCCGGACTGGACATGACCCCCGGGATCGGCACCCCGATCCAGGCGATCGCCGACGGGGTGGTCACCACCGCGACGGAGCAGGGCGGCGCGTACGGGGTGTACGTGGTGATCCGGCACGAGATCGACGGGCAGGTCGTGGAAAGCGCGTACGCGCACATGCGGGAAGGGTCCCTCGCCCTGACCCCGGGACAGACCGTGCGGGTGGGGCAGATGGTCGGCCGGGTCGGGGACAGTGGACGCAGCTTCGGCGCACACCTGCACTTCGAGATCCGCACCGGAGGCGAAGCGGTGGACCCGCTGGCGTGGCTTCCGGCGAGGGTGAGGCCCTGATGGACGCACTCCTCATTGTGGCTCCGGCGCTGATCCCGAGCCCGGGGATCAGCTTCGTTCAGGTCGGTCCGTTCCAGATCCGGTTCTACGCGCTGGCGATCCTGGCCGGGATCGTGCTGGCGGTGCTGATCACCGGCCGTCGGCTGCGGGCGGTCGGGCACCCGGCCGGGGTCGTGGTGGATGTGGCGATGTGGGCGGTGCCGTTCGGGATCCTCGGCGCCCGGATCTACCATGTGCTCACCCATCCCGGCGACTACTTCTTCCCTGGCGCGGACCTGTGGCGGGTGCTCTACATCTGGGAAGGCGGGATCGCAATCTTCGGTGCGATCCTGGGCGGGCTGGTCGGGATTGTGATCGGCACCCGTCGCGCCGGGATCCCGGTGCTGCTGTTCCTGGACGCGCTCGCGCCGGGGATGCTGGTCGCCCAGGCGGTGGGACGGCTGGGGAACTACTTCAACCAGGAGCTGTTCGGCCCGCCCACCACCTTACCGTGGGGGCTGCAGATCGACCCCTCAGCCCCCGCGATCCCGCCGGGGACCCCGGCGGGGACCCTGTTTCATCCGCTGTTCCTGTACGAGCTGCTGTGGAACCTGGCCGGTGCCGCCGTGATCGTGCTGCTCGAGCAGCACCGCCGCCGGCACGGCCGGATCACGCTGGGCGCCGGGCGGAGTCTGGGCGTGTACCTGCTGTGGTACGGGGCGGGGCGGGCGGTGCTGGAGTCCATCCGGCTGGATCCCACCGAGCTGCTCGCCGGCGGGCTGAAAGCGAACGTGCTCACCGCCCTGGTGGCCGCCGTACTGGGGGTCGGGCTGCTCGCCCACGCCTCCTGGCGCGCCCGCCGCCGCGCACCCGTCCGGGGGAGGGGGGATGCGCGTGTCGATCCGCAATGAGCAGGCCCCGCAGCTGCCCGCCGATCACGTCGACCGGCCGGTGGAGGAGCGCACGAATCCGCGCCTGAGCGTGTCGGGGTGGGCGCGGTGGGCGTGGCGGCAGCTGACCAGCATGCGCACCGCCCTGGTGTTGTTGCTGCTGCTCGCGGTGGCCGCGATCCCCGGGTCGTTGATCCCGCAACGCTCCTCCGACCCGAACGGGGTGATCCAGTTCGACAAGACCAACCCGGGCTGGATGTGGGCGGTGGACCTGCTGCAGCTGCACGACGTGTTCGGGTCGGTGTGGTTCTCCGCGATCTACCTGCTGTTGTTCGCGTCGCTGATCGGCTGCGTCATCCCCCGCATCCGCCACCACCTGACCGCGCTGCTCGCCCCGCCCCCGGCCACCCCCCGCAACCTGTCCCGCCTGCCCGCCCACACCCGCCGCGTCCTCCCCGACACGCCCCCCGGTGCGGTCTTGGACGCGGCCGAGAAGGCGCTGCGTCGGCAGCGGTACCGCACCCGCCGGGTCCGCGGCGACGACGGACGGGACTCGGTCGCAGCCGAGCGCGGCTACCTGCGGGAGACCGGGAACCTGCTGTTCCACGTGGCGCTGCTGGCGGTGCTGGTCGTGGTCGGCGTCGGCGGCGGGTTCCGGTTCACCGGGCAGCGGGTGCTGGTGGAGGGGCAGACGTTCGCGTCCACCCGGATCGCGTACGACTCGTTCACCGCCGGCCGGTTCATCACTGACACGCAGATCCCGGCGTTCTCCCTCACCCTGGACCGGTTCCGCGTCGACTACGTCCTGGACAACGTCAACGCGCTCGGCATGCCGAAGACGTTCGACGCGCAGGTCACGACCACCACTGGCGGCACCCGGCAGGCCTCCAGCATCCAGGTCAACGAGCCGCTGCCGGTGGCTGGCACCGACATCTATCTGCTCGGCAACGGGTACGCCCCCACCCTCACCGTCCGAAACCCGGCCGGGAAGATCGTGTTCCGTGACACGGTCCCGTTCCTGCCGCAGGACGCGAATTTGACCAGCTTGGGCATCGTGAAGGTTCCCGACGGGCTGGCCGAGCAGGTCGGCCTGGTCGGGATGCTGTACCCCACCCGCGCGACCACCGCCTCTGGGGCGTTCGCGTCCAGCTACCCGGACCTGCTGGACCCGGTCGTCACCTTCAACGTGTACGTCGGCGACCTGGGCCTGAACACCGGGGTCCCGGTGTCGGTGTACGCACTGGACACCAGCACCCTCACCCAGATCGCCGGGCGGGGCACCCCCACCCCCGCCCTGCAGTTGGTCCCCGGCACCCCGGTTCCGCTGCCGGACGAGCTGGGCACGATCGAGCTCGGCCCGATCCCCCGATTCGCGTCGCTGGAGATCGCCGCCGACCCCACCCAAACCCCCACTCTGATCGCCGCGGTCGTCGCGATGGCCGGGTTGGCCCTGTCCCTGTTCGTGCCCCGCCGCCGCCTTTGGGTCCGCGCAACCACCGGCCGGGACGGCGGCACGGTGCTTGAGGTCGCCGGGCTCGCCCGCGGCGACGACCCCCGCCTGCAACCCACCGTCGACACCCTCGCCACCCGCCTCACCCCTTCCCCCGCACCCCTTCGAGGAGGCTCTGATGACCCCGTTCCTTGACGCCCTGTCCCTGCTGCTGGTGTACTCGGCGATCGCGATCTACGCCGCCGCATTCGTCGCCTACACCCTTCACCTCGCCCGCCGCGCCAGCACCCCTGCCGTCCCGGTCACCGTCCGGGTGCCGGTCACCGCCGGCGCCACCAGCACCACCGACCCGGACCTGGCAGGCACACCCACCGCCCCCGCCCCCGACACCGCACCCGGTGCCGCCGCTGCCCCGGGGGGCGGACGGGGGGCGGGGAAGGCGGCGCGGGTCGGGTTCGTGTTGACCGTGCTGGGCTGGGTGTTCCATCTTGCCGGGGTGGTGCTGCGCGGGGTCGCCGCGGACCGGGTGCCGTGGGCGAACATGTTCGAGTTCTCCCTCACCGGCACCGCCCTGATCATCGCCACCTTCCTGGCCGTGTCGCTGCGGGTGCGGCTGGCGTACCTGGGCAGCGCCGTGCTCGGGCTGACCGTGCTGCTGCTCGGCGTCGCGACGGTTAGCTTCTACGTCCCCGTCGCCCCCCTGATGCCCGCCCTGCAGTCCGGGTGGCTGGTCATCCACGTGCTGGTCGCGCTGCTGGCGACCGCGTTCTTCGGGCTCGCGTTCCTCGTCTCCCTCACCTACCTGCTCACCACCCGCCGCCGCGGCCTCCCCTCCCGGCTCACCCGGCTGCGGGACAGTCTGCCCGGGCCGGAGGATCTGGACCGACTCGCATACCGGCTGACGATCGTCGGGTTCATCCTGTGGACCTTCACCCTGATCGCCGGGGCGATCTGGGCCGGCCGCGCCTGGGGCAGGTTCTGGGGGTGGGACGTGAAAGAGGTGTGGACGTTCATCATCTGGGTGCTCTACGCCGGATACCTGCACGCCACCGCCACCCGCGGCTGGGCCGGCACCCGCGCCGCCTGGCTGTGCATCGTCGGCTTCGCCGCCGTGCTGTTCAACTTCGGCGTCGTCAACGTCTTCTTCACCGGGCTGCACTCCTACTCCGGACTGTGACCCGCCCCCTGCGAAAGGACCGCTCATGACCCGCACCACCCCCCGCCCCGCCCCAGCTGAGGACCCACAACGCGCCTGGCGGCGACACCGCCTGCTCGTCCGGGTCGGCCAGGCCCTGATGGCCGCCGGCGCGATCGTCGCGATCATCCACTGGCTCGCGCACCTGGAAGTGTTCGGCCCCGGCCAGCCCTCCGGCTGGCTCGACCTGGTCGCCGGGTACCCGACCGGGGCGCTGCTGCTGATCACCGGCGCCATCCTCGCCGGCCGCCGCCGCCCCACCAGCAAGAGCACGAACACCTGACCGACCGGAGTGATCCCGCATGCGCACCCCCACCACCCTGACACGCCCACCCCGCCGCGCCGTCACCGCCGCCGCGGTCGCCGTGTTCGGCGCGCTCGTCCTGCTTCTGGCCGGGTGCACCGCCCAGACGCCCGGCCTGTTGTCCTCCTCCCCGTCCCCGGGGTATCTGTCCGCGGACGAGACCGTGCGGGAGATCCCCGCCGACCAGCGCGACGACCCGGTCACCTTCACCGGCACCACCGACACCGGGGAGCAGGCGGATTCCACCGCGTGGGCGGGTTCGGTCGTTGTGGTGAACTTCTGGTACGCCGCCTGCCCGCCCTGCCGTGCCGAAGCGCCCGACCTGGAAGCCCTCGCCCAGACCTACCAGCCCGACGGTGTCGTGTTCATCGGCGTCAACGTGCGCGACAGCGCCGACACCGCCGCCGCGTTCGAGAACCAGTTCGGCATCACCTACCCGTCGATCCTGGACGCCACCACCGGCACGGTGCAAGCCGCGTTCGCCGGGAAAGCCGCCCCCGGCGCCGTGCCCACCACCATCGTCCTGGACCGCACCGGCCGGATGGCCGCCCGCATCATCGGGCAACTGCCCACCCGCACCACCCTCGCCGCCCTCATCGACACCGTCCTCGCCGAGACGAGCCCCTGATGGGGGAGATCATCACCGCCGGCAGCATCTGGGCCGCCCTCCCCCTAGCCCTCCTCGCCGGGCTGGTGTCCTTCGCCTCCCCCTGCGTGCTCCCCCTCGTGCCCGGCTACCTCGGCTACCTCACCGGCACCACCACCACCGCGGGGGTCTCCCGGTGGCGGGCGCTGGCCGGGACCGGACTGTTCACCCTCGGCTTCTCCGTCCTGTTCATCGGCTACGGGGCCGCGTTCGGCGCCCTCGGGGCCTGGCTCATCCGCTGGCAAGATCTCCTCACCCGCATCCTCGGGATCGTGGTCCTGCTGATGGGGCTCGTGTTCCTCGGCGTGTTCCGGCTCTTCCAACGCACCGCGAAACCCGCCATCCACCCACCCAGCGGGCTGGCCGGAGCTCCCCTGCTCGGCATCGCGTTCGGGCTCGGCTGGACCCCGTGCCTGGGCCCCACCCTCGCCGCGATCTCCGCCCTCAGCCTCACCACCGGCAACCCCGCCCGCGGCGCCCTCCTCGCCGTCACCTACTGCCTGGGCCTGGGGTTGCCCTTCATCGCCGCCGCCGCCGGCCTGAACTGGGCCACCGGAAGCATCACGTTCCTGCGCCGCCACATCCGCACCATCAACATCACCGGCGGGGTCCTCATGATCGCCACCGGCATCGCGATGATCAGCGGAGCCTGGACACTCCTCACCTCCAGCATCCAGAACCTCATCGGAGCCACCGTGCTCCCCCTCTAACACACCTCTAACACCCCGCTGCCGCCGGGAGCGGGGCCATGGCGTAAGCCGCCTGGCAGGGGCGGACCGGCTCCCTGCCGCATCACAGAAAGGACAGACCATGCGACCACACGGCAGCCGTGACCGCGCCCCCATCCCGTCCGAGCCGGACCCGGCCCGCGGTTCCCCGGCGCTGGGGGCCGGGGGCGTCTGGGTCGCCGCAGCGGCCGCGGCCGCCGGGGTTGGGTCGGCGTATTGGGACGACTCCCGGCACACCACCCTCGGCCGGGACAGCACCTTCATCCCTCCGCACCTGCTGCTGTATGCGTCGATCCTCACCGTCGGGGTCGTGATCGCCGGCTGGGGGTGGCGGCGGCTGGCCGCGACACGATCCGTGGCCGCCGTGTTCCGCACGCCCGGGTTCGCGGTCGCGGTCGCTGCGGCGGTCGCGACCGCGGCGGCCGCGCCCGCCGACGCGTTCTGGCACACCGCGTTCGGGCGTGACGCGGTGCTCTGGTCGCCCCCGCACCTGCTGTCGGTGATCGGCACCCTGTGCGTGCTGATCGGCCTGCTCACCGGCACCGACCGGCTCGTGCCTGCCCCGCCGCGGATCGCCCTGGCCGCAGGCGTGCTGGGGGCGGCGCTGATCATCGTGATGGAATACGACACCGACGTGCCCCAGTTCACCGAGACCCTGTACCTGCCGCTGCTGCTGGCGACCACGCTCGGCGCGGCATGGGTGATCACCACCCTGGTCCCCGGCCGCACCCGCCTTGTCCTCGTCGTCGCCGTGTACCTGGTGTTCCGGGTGGTGCTGTGGGTGCTGCTCACCACCTCTGGGTGGCTCGCCCCCGACCTGCCGGTCGCGGTGGCCGGGCTCTTCCTGCTGGCCCTGCCCGTCCCCCGGTGGCGGTGGCCGGTGGCCGCCCTCGCCGTGACCACCCTGCAACTGCTGGCCTCCGGGACCGGGATCAGCAGCGTCCCACCCACCCCCGTCGCCTGGTCCGCCGTCGGCACCACCACGGTGATCATCGTCAGCATGATCGCCCTCACCGTGCGGCCGGGGACTCGCCTCCGATCCGGGGCCGCGGCCGCGGCCCTCACCCTTCTGCTGGTCGCCCTCGCCCCGCCCCCACCCGCGCAGGCGCACGACCCCGGCCAGGGCACCGCCTACGGCACCGCACAGATGACCGTCACCGGCGACGGCACCGGGCAGCTGACCGTCACCATCACCGGCATCCGCCTCACCGACGACACCGACCTCACCCCGTCCCGTCTGGTCGCCCGCCGCGCCGGAGAGGACCTCACCGCGCCGCTGCGCGCACAACCCGGCACCCCGCCTCCCGGTACCTTCACCGGGGAACTGGCACTGCCGTCACCGGGGCTGTGGTTCATGTACGCCCAGTTCGCCACCGGCGAACGCACCCTCGAGGTGTGGGTGCCCGTCGATCAGCAACTCACCGGCCCGCAAAGCCAGCAGCGCAACCTCTACCAGCCCGTCACCGCTGCCACCCCGCCACCGGGGCAGATCCTCCTCGGCGCCGTGCTCCTCGCCGTCTCGGCGGCGCTCACGGTCGCCGCGGCCGTCACCGTCGCCCGCCGCCGACGCGTCCTCCCTCCCGCGACCACCTGACCACGGCGAGGTCACCGCGCCCCGTTGCGGGCGGGCGGGCGATCTCGGCCTCCGGCAACCGAAACGGTCGGGCACGATGAGCTGAGCACCTCTTGCATCCGCCTGCTGTGCTGCCGGAGGGCGCGGACGTGACTCGACGCGGCAACGGCGACCACAACGGCGGCGGTTCTTCGGTTCGTGGGGTTATTCGGTGACGTTGATGATCATGGTCAGGCCGCCGGCGCCGTCGGTTTCGACGTTGTTGTTGGTGGTGTGGTGGTTGATGTGGCAGTGGATGAGCCACTGGCCGGGCTCGAGCGCGTTCCAGAGCACGTCGTAGCGTTGTCCCGGCCCGACGTTGATCGTGTCGGCCTGGAACTGCTGCGCCGTGGTGAGGGCCGCACCGTCGCGGGCGACGACGGTGAACGGGCCGCCGTGGATGTGCATCGGATGGATGTCGATGGTGTTCGAGCCGATGAACCGCACCCGGAGGGTCTCCCCCACCTTCATGTCGATGGTCTCGGTGGCCGGGTACGCCTTCCCGTTGATGGTGAAGTAGTTCGGCATGCCCCCTTCCATCGGCATCGCCGGATAGGTCAGCCCCTCCCGAGACAGCCACTCCTGCAGCTGAATCGTGTACTCGCGATCGGCAGGCGGCTGCAGGCCAGGGTCGGCGGGGTCGATGATCAGCGCCCCGTACAGGCCGAGGGCCTGCTGCCGGTCGGCGTGATCGTGGGAGTGGTAGAAGAACGTGCCCCACTGCTTCACCGTGTACTCGTACCGGTAGGTGTCGCCGGGTTGGATGGGATCCTGGGTGATCCCGGCGGGCCCGTCCATCTCGTTGGGCACGTCCAGGCCGTGCCAGTGCACGGTCGTGGACTCGTCGAGCTCGTTGGTCACGTCGATGCGGATCCGGTCGCCCTGGGTGACCTGCAGCCGAGGCCCCGGGATCTGCCCGTTGTACGCGTACGCGTCGACGGTGACGCCGGGGAGGATCTCCCAGCGGATCTGCGACACGGTCAGCTCGAACACCCTCACCCCGTCCTCGACGCGGGCAGGTTCCAGCACCTCATCACCGCGGGTGTCCACGTCGTACGCGGCGGTCGCGGCCCGCGGGTCGACGGCGGCCATGTCCCGCATCGCCTCGGCGGGGGTGTCACGGGTCATGATCATCCCGGGCGGCATGATCAGCCCACCGACGTCGTGCGCGCTGAGAGTCATGTTGACGGCGTTCGCGGGGGCGACCATCCCGACCACGAGCGCGATCGCGGAGAACGCGCCGACCACGGTCAGCTGCGGCACGGTCACCGCTCCGGCGCCAGAAGGCTGGTGCGCCTCATGCCCCGACCCCGGCGACGACGCAGCGCCCGCCGCCTGGTCGTGGCCGGCGTGCGCCTCCGGCGGCTGCGGGTTGTGCTGCGCGTGCGCGTCATGCTCCTGGGGGTGGGTGGCGGGCTGGGGGCGGACGGTCATCAGACCGTGCTTGAGGCCCTTCTTCACCATCCACACGTTCACGGGGTAGGCGAGCACGAACCCGACCGCGATCCCGAAACTCATCACCGCCCAGAACAGCAACTCGGTGGGCAGCATGGCCCGCATGTCGCGGCCCATCATCAGCAGCGACATCACCGGCGCCATGCCCGCCATCATCAGGTTCATGCTGATGAACTCGGGCAGGAACGAGCGGCGCACGTTCTGCCAGTAGCTGCCGCCCATCATGTTTTTCATGAACAGGGCCTGGAACACGAACAACCCGAACGCGAACCCGGCGGCGTACTCGATGATCAGATCCAGCCACATCGGCAGGCCCAGCGACGCGACGACGACGGCGGCGACGATGATGCCGGTGGCATCGCCCGCGACGCAGTGGATGGTCGAGCCGATGCCCTGCTTCCACAGCGGCCGGGTGAACTCCTCATGCTCTCCCGGCCGTGGCTCCTTGTCCGCGAGCACATACAGCAGCGCCCCGATCGGCCCCAGGTAAAGGGTGACCAGGATGAAGCCCCACTTCATCACCGCCGGCTCCGGGTTGTGACGGAACTGGTCCACCCCGACCCAGATCGTGCTGATCGCGACCAGCACGAACCAGGCGACCAGGAAATAGTCGATCGGTTGAATCAACCTCGCCCGCCTCTCCCTCGCACACGACTCCCCCACACCTTATACCCCCTATAGGTATTCTTTCAATCGGCGCCGCCTCGGGTGCCGACGGGTGCACGTGCCCGGTGGGGCGAACCTGACGCAGCCGAGACGATCGCGGCGGAGTTCAGCGACCCGTGCCGTCCTCAACGGCGCCGCCGAAGAAGTCCGCACCGGCAGACTCGACCCCGACGGCATCACGGCGATCCTGCTGCCCGCCTTCACCGACACCACCGCACCCCGAGGGCACTGATCCTTCCGCTCAGGAGACGGACGTCGTTCGGCGATAATCGAGAACGACGTGCCGGTGGACGCGATGTGGCTGCTCTGTCGGCGAAGGCGTGGAGGGCCTGCGGCCGGGCGGGATCCGGGAGACGCAAAGGTCGGATTGGTACAGTGAGGGACTATGCCCCGCGACCCCCGATCCCGGCCCGACCGGGTCATCGCGGCGGGGTGGTGGTCGGGGCGGCTGCTGACCATCCTGGGCCTGGCACTTGTGCTCATCATCGGCGGCTGGACCACCTCCCACACCACGGCTGACGCGCACGCCGACACCAGTGCGGGCTCCCCCGTCGCGACCGGCTCTACCCCAGACTCGGGGGCACCGGTGGAGGGCCGGACGGCGTCGTCCTCTGCGGGGGTGTCCGTCGATGCGTCCGGGGCGTGGGGGTGCCTGATCGGGGTGGTGTGCACGCTGCTGGTACTGGCGGCCGTGACGGGGTTGCGGTTACAGAGCCGGCTGCGGATACTGCGGGTATCCCGTCCGGTGCGCGCGCCGCTGCTGGTGCCGGTGCCCGTGTCGCGGCGTCCGGCCGCGCCCTCACTGCTGCTGTTGTCGATTTCCCGAACCTGAGATCCGGCATGCCGCCCACCCATGGGCGGCGTCTTCCCGCCCGCCCGTGTGCGGGCGCTGTGTGATGCCGATTTCTAGGTTTGGAGAATGTCTTGACGACCCGTATCACGGCGGCCCCCGTCGCCGGTCCAGTGCCGACGGCTGCGGCCGGTCACCGCCCACCCGGCCCCGCTCGGCCCCGTCCGGCCCCGTCCCGCCGCGGCGCCGGCGCGATCATCCTCCGTCCGTTCCCGCCCCGGCCCTCTTGTGCGGGGAGGGGGTGGTGATGCGGTCGGGGTTGACGCATCGGCGGGCGATCATCGTCGGGGCCGGGCAGGCCGGGCTCGCGGTGGCCGCCGCGCTGATCGGGTTGGGGTTCCGGCCGCAGCAGGAGTTCGTGGTCGTCGACGCCGCCACGGACCGGCAACGCAGTTGGGCGTCCCGGTGGCATTCGATGCGGCTGCTGTCCGACGCCCGCCACAGCACGCTTCCGCTCCGGCCGCTGCCGCTGGACCCGCACGAGCATCCCCGGGCCGATGAGATCGCGAACTACCTGGACCAGGTGCAGCACACCCTGGGGGTGGACCCGTTCTGGGGGTTGCGTGTGGTCGGGGTGGAACGCCGCGGTCACGGGTCGGTGCTGCAGCTGCAGACCGCGGAGGGCGACGTGCAGACCCGCAACGTGGTGTGCGCGACCGGCGCCGCCACCCACCCCCGCATCCCTGCGTGGGCGCAGCAGCTGCGGGTGCCCGGGGTGGTGCTGCACAGTGCCCACTACCAGTTCCCCCGGCAGGTGCCCACCGGGCGGGTGCTGATCGTCGGCGGAGGGAACAGCGGGGTGCAGCTGGCGCGAGAGCTGTCCGCCTCCCACGAGGTCACCCTCGCGGTCCGCACCCGACGGCCGCACCGACCCGCCCGTACCTTCCCCGTCCACGCCCGGGCAGGCTCGTCCTGGCTGGGTCGCCCACCCGCCGTGCAGCCGGTGTTCGGCGACAGCTACCATGCGCTGCGTCACGCGGGTGTGGCGGTCGCCCCGGCGGTGACCGGCGCGGACGGCGGGCAGGTCACGTTCGCCGATGGCAGCACCCTCGCCCCGGACTCGGTAATCCTCGCCACCGGGTACGACCCCGGCGACGACTGGCTCCCCGCCGAGGCGACCGCAGCCCGGTCCCGCCCGGCGATGACCGGGCTGCCGGGCTTGTTCGTCGCCGGGATCCCCGCCCACAGCCGCCCCGGAGCGGACACCCTCGCCGGGGTGTCCCGGGACGCCGCCGTAATCGCCCGCACCATCGCGGACCGGCCATGACCGCCACCCCGACGACCCTCCAGGACCCGCACGGACGCCCCCAACCCACCCCGCCGAACCGCCGCGCCCGGGCGGTGATGCCGTTGGCGATGGCGTTGCCGGTCGCGGCAGCCGCGGCGGTGCTGATGGATCTCGCCTACCCGGAGGTGGGATTCTGGCCGGCCGCGTTCGCCGCGACCGGGCTGCTGCTTCTCGCCCTGATCGGCCGGAGCGTGTGGGGGGCGGTGGCGGTCGGGGCGGTGTTCGGGTTGCTGTTCTTCGGGCTGCTGGTGTCCTGGACGACCCGGTATCTCGGGCCGGTGCCGTGGGCGGCACTGACCGTGGTGGAAGGGACCCTGACCGCGGTCGGGATCATCCCGCTGGCACTCGCCTACCGGTGGGTGCCGCGCGCCGCCCCCGGCCCGGTCGGACGCCTGCTCCTGCTGCCGGGCCTGGTGGCCGCGTTGTGGACGGGCCGGGAGGTGCTGCTGGGCGCCTGGCCGTACGGGGGGCTGCCGTGGGCGCGGCTCGGGATCACCCAAGCCGACAGCCCCCTCGTTCAGACGGTGTCCTGGGTCGGGGTGAGCGGGCTCACCTTCCTGATGGTCTTCACCGTCGCCGCCGCGATCGAAACCATCCGGACCGGCCGGTGGCGTCGCCCGTTCCCCGCCGCCGTACCCGCCGTCACCACCCTGATGCTGGTCCTGGTCCCGGCGTTTCCCACCACACCGGCCGGGACGATGCGGGTCGGGGCGGTGCAAGGCAACGGCCCGTCCGGGTACTTCGACCAGCGCACCGTGGGGGCGATCGCCCGGGCGCAGGGGGACGCGACCGGCCCGGTGCTCGACGCGGATGTGGATCTGGTGGTGTGGCCGGAAGGGCTGGATGCTGACCCGTTCCAGACCCCGTGGCTGGCCGAGCATCTCACCGGCATCAGCACCCGGGCAGGTGCCCCGCTGCTGGCGAACGCGGCCACCACGGCGGGCGGCAACATCTACAACACGTCGTTCCTGTGGGACCCGGCCACCACCGGTGCCACGCCGCAGCGGGAGCAGGTGCAGACGCACGCGAAACGCCACCCGGTGCCGTTCGGCGAGTACGTGCCCGATCGGGCGTTCTACACCCTGCTCGCTCCCGACCTGGTCGGGCTGCTGCAACGCGACTACGCGCACGGCACCGACCTGCCCATGGTCACCGTCGGCGACGTGCCGGTGGGGTTGGCGATCTGCTTCGACGTGATCTACGACGAAGTCATCGCCGAGAGCGTCACCGCCGGCGCGGAGCTGCTGGTGTTCCAGACCAACAATGCCGACTTCCGCGGCACGGACGAGAACCTGCAGCAGCTCGCGGTCGCCAGAATCCGCGCGGTGGAGACCGGCCGCACCGTGGTGAACGTCTCCACCGTCGGCGCCAGCCAGATCATCCGCCCCGACGGCAGCACCCTCACCGGTCTGCCCGCCGGACAGGCCGGGGCGATGATCGCCGACACCGACCTGCGCGCCGGGCTCACCCCCGCCGTCCTCATCGGGCAAGGCGTTTCCACTGTCACCCTATGGGGTGGGCTGGGTGGTCTCGCCCTCACCGGTGCGATCGCCCGGCGGCGACGCCCCCCTGCCGTGGCCTGACCAGGCATGCCCGCCAGACAACCCGGGCTATCCGACGGGCGGGAGGACGAGGCGGCGGATCTCCGCAGCGATCAGGTCCGATTCTGTGGCGGGGATGTAGTGGCCGGAGCGGGCAGCGACCACGTGCCGGCCCTGCCGGGACTGTGCGGCCCGATACCGCCCGGCGGCGGTCGCGGCATCCCGGACCCGTCGCGGCATCCCGTCCGCGAGACTGCCGGAGATGACGGTGACCGGGACATCGGGCAGCACCGGCGGGTCGCCGCGCCAGGCGTGCAGCTCGGTGAGGAACGTGCGCGCCTGCCGACCCTGGGTGACCACCACCGCGGGCCGGAACGCCTCCCGGTGAAGATCCGCCCGCACATCCTCGGGCATCCCCTCCCCGAGGAACCGGAAGAACCGCTCCAGCAACCCCACCCGTGCCAGCACCCACTCCACGGCGATCACGATCTTCTCCCCGACCCGGAACGGCACACCGAACTGCTGGGTCGCTGCCTCGTCGGTCGGATCCACCAGCACCAGACCGGCCTCCCGGTCCGGGCGGCCGGTCTGCTGCCTGCCGCACGATCGGGCCGCCCGCGGAATGCCCCACCTGCACGAACCCGCTGCTCGGCTCGAGGCCGTCCAGCAAATCGTTCAGGTCGTCGGCCATCCGGTCCAGGGTGCGCCCTGCACTATCCGGGGCGGACCGGCCCAGCCCTGCCCGGTCATACACCACGGCCCGCGTGAACGCGGCGACCCGGGTCTGCAGCAACGCCCAGGTGGAGCGGGTCGCCGCCCATCCCGCCTCGAACACCACCGTCGGCGCCCCGGGGGTCCCGGCCGGGGCGGGCAGCACCATCGTATACAGGGCGCGCTCGTCACGGGTGCGCACCCACACCGGCTCCCCCTGCGTGTGCACACGCTCCCCCGCCATGACCCGCCCTACCGGTCCGTGCCCTGGCGGGAGGCGCCGGTCGCGGCGCGGTGGGCCTTCTCCCGCAAGGCCAGCAGGGCGAGGGTGTCGTCCTTGATCTGGGTGCGGCCGAGGATGCCCCAGTGCGCGCTCAGGTGGTCTTCGAGGTAGCGCAGCACCCGGGCGAACGGGACGGTGTGCCACGGCGCCCCCGCCCCGGGCGGGGAGGTGGGGTTGCCGAACACGACCGTGCGGATCGTGTGCCCTTCCGGCGCCACCGTCCGTCCCGTTTCCAGCAGTTCGGCGACCAGCCGGGCGGCATCGGTCGGGGCGCAGCACCCGAACCGGGTGAACGCGGCTTCCAGCACGGCCGGGTCCCGCATCGCCGGGTTGGGGTGCGGGCGGCCTTCCTTGACCTCGCCGAGGATCATGTCCGCTCCGCCCCCGGCGCCCAGGGCCGGGTCCAGCGGTGCGTCGACGGTCCCGGACGCTCCCGGTGCGCGGTGCAGCCGTACGGCGAGGATGTCCAGGTCGGTGATGGTGCGGGGACCGCCGGGACCGGTGGCGTCCAGCACGGGGTATTCGGCGACGGTGAAGTAGCCGTTGACCCGCAGGTACGCCTGCACCAGCCCGACCGCCGTGTCCACCCTCTATCTCCGACCGGGTTATCTGGCCGGTCAGGCGGCGTGCGCGTAGCGGGCCGGGTCGGCGTCGAACAGCGGCCCGCACTCGGCGCAGCAGAACCAGTACCGGCTGCCCTGGTAGTCGCGGAACAGGCCGCGCTGCTCGGCCCAGGCCGGGTCGACCTGGTTGCCGGGCATCACCGGACAGGTCACCAGGTTCGTCGCCCCCGCCGGCGGCTCGTGATGGTGATGCTCGTGCGCACCATGCTCGTGTCCTCCACGGTCGTGCCCGTGCGTGGGTCGTGCCCGGAGTGGTCGTGGTCGTGGGACATGGTGTGTCTCCTTCTCGAGCGATGGTTAGGCCTGGACGGGCGCGGGCTCTCGGGTGGCGGGGGCGCCGGCACGGGTCGGGGTGGGCAGGGGGCGGAAGCGGCGCAGGCGGAGGCTGTTGGTGACGACGAACACGCTGCTGAACGCCATTGCCGCGGCGGCGAGGATGGGGTTGAGCAGGGCGAGCATCGCGACCGGGATCGCGGCGACGTTGTACGCGAACGCCCAGAAAAGGTTCCCCTTGATCGTGCCCAGGGTGCGGCGGGCCAGCCGGATCGCGTCCGGGACCAGCATCAGGTCGCCGGAGACGATGGTCAGGTCCGCGGCGGT
>NZ_MKSL01000008.1:239574-402963 GCF_001897265.1 Microbacterium sp. 71-23 | reverse complement strand
CCTCACGGCTGGTGGGTTTGATGGTGTCGGCGACGCTGATCGCCCCGCGCACCTGCCCGTCCCACGCCACCACCGTGACCGTCGCTCCCGCCGCCTCGTCCGCCGCGATGGTGTCGGCGAGCTCGGCGGGGATGGGGAGCGCCCATTGGGTGGTGATCCAGGAGGCGCGGCCGGCGGCGACCAGGCGGCCGTCGACGATGCCCTGCACGCCCTGCCCGGCCACCGCGGCGAACGATTCCACTGCCGCGAGCGGGCCGCTGGCCGCGTTGGTGATGGCGCGGCCGATGGGGTGTTCGGAGCCGTGCTCGAGCGCCCCGGCGACCTGCACCAGCTCCGTCTCGTCGGTCCCTGCGGCGGGGTGGGTGGCGGTCACGGTCATGGTGCCGGCGGTGATGGTGCCGGTCTTGTCCAGCACCACGGTGTCGATGCGGCGGGTCTGCTCCAGCACCTGCGGTCCGCGGATGAGGATGCCCAGCTGCGCGCCTCGCCCGGTGCCGACCAGCAGCGCGGTCGGGGTCGCGAGCCCGAGCGCGCAGGGGCACGCGATGATCAGCGTCGTCACCGCGGCGGTGAACGCGACCTCCGGGGAGGCGCCGACCAGCAGCCACACCGTGAACGCGACGATGGCGAGGGCGATGACGATGGGGACGAAGATCGCGGAGACCCGGTCGGCGAGGCGCTGCACCTGCGCCTTCCCGGTCTGCGCCTCCTCCACCAGCCTGGCCATCCGGGCCAGCTCCGTGTCCGCGCCGACCCGGGTGAGCTCTACCAGCAGTCGGCCGCCGGTGTTCACGGTCGCTCCGACCACCTTCGAGCCGGGGGCGACTTCGACGGGGACGGACTCGCCGGTCAGCATCGACTCGTCCACCGCGGAGACACCCTCGGTGACGACACCGTCGGCGGGGATCTTCTCCCCGGGCCGCACCACCACGATGTCGCCGGGCACCAGCTGGGCGACGGGGACGCGCTGTTCGCTACCTGTGCGGAGGACGACGGCGTCTTTCGCACCCAGCTCCAGCAGGGCGCGCAGAGCCTCCCCGGATTGCCGCTTCGCGCGGGTCTCCAGGTAGCGGCCGAGGAGGATGAACACCGTCACCAGGGCGGCGACCTCCAGATACACCTCGTGGCCGCCGGACTGCGGGGTGCCGACGAAGGTCACGCTCATCCGCATCCCGGGCATCCCGGCACCGCCGAAGAACAGGGCGTAGAGGGACCAGCCGAACGCGGCCAGCACGCCGAGGCTGATCAGGGTGTCCATCGTCGCCGCACCGTGGCGGGCGTTGATCGCCGCGGCACGGTGGAACGGCCACGCCCCCCACACCACCACCGGCGCCGCAAGGGTCAGGGTCAGCCACTGCCAGTAGGTGAACTGCAGCACCGGGATCATCGACAACACCGCCACCGGCACCGCCAGGACCGTCGAGACGATCAGCCGCTGCCGCAACGACACCAACTCCGCATCCCGCGGCACCGTGGCCTGTTCATCGGGGGCTTCGGTGGCCGGTGGGGCGGGGACGGAGGCCCCGTACCCGGCCTGCTCGACCGCCGAGATCAGCTCCTCCAGCGGCACCGGGGACTCGGCGTGCACGCGGGCTTTCTCGGTGGCGAAATTGACCGTCGCCGCCACCCCCGGCAGTTTATTCAGCTTCCGCTCCACCCTGGTCGCGCACGACGCGCAGGTCATCCCGGTGATGTCGAGATCAACATCCGTCGTCGTCGTGGTCATGACACTGAGGCGAGGCTGTAGCCGGCCTCCTCCACCGCCTCCCGCACCCGCGCCGCATCCACCGGCGTCGCGCTGGACACCGTCACCGTGGACACGCCACCGGCGCGCAGATCGACGGCGACGTCGGAGACACCGTCGATCGCGGAGACCTCCTCGGTCACGCTGCGCACGCAGTGCGAGCAGGTCATCCCCTCCACCAGGAACTGCGCCGACACAACGTCACCCGTCGCCGGGACTGCGGTGGTGTCGGTGGCTGCCGCGCCGTGTGAGGTGGGGCTGCAACACGCGCACCCCGCGCCGGTGCTCGTCGCCTGCAGTCCGAGGTCCTGGAATCCCTGTCCGGTCATGATGTGCTCCCTTCAAGAGCGTTGAACGATGTGAGTGGGGCGAGGTTAGGAGCGCACGAGGCGCGCGATCGCGGCGTTCGCCTCACGCAGCTTCTCCTCCGCGACCGGGCCGCCTTCGGCGGTCGCCTGCGCGACGCAATGCGCGAGGTGGTCTTCCAGCAGCGCCAGCGCGACGGACTCCAGCGCCTTCGTCGCCGCCGACACCTGGGTCAGCACATCGATGCAGTAGACGTCCTCGTCGATCATCCGCGCGATCCCGCGGACCTGCCCCTCCGCGCGGCTCAGCCGCGCCAGCAGCGCCGGCTTGTTGTCCACATACCCGTGTGCCATCTCGTACCTCCACCTACAATCTACCATACCCTGTAGGGGTACAGGGTGTAGGGTGAGGTCATGACCGGCATCCAGGAGCCGCGGCCCGCACAGCCCACCCGTTGGCACGTCGTGACGGGCGGTCCCAGCTCGGGCAAGACCACCACGGTCAACCTGCTGCGGGGCCGCGGGTACACGACCACGATCGAGCACGCCCGGCACTACATCGACCTGCAACGGATCACCGGGCGCAGCACTGCGGAGGTGCGGGCACGGCAGAGCGAGTTCCAGCGCGCGGTCGTAGACATGCAGATCGAGCAGGAGCACTCCCTCGACCCGCAACAGACGGTGTTCCTGGACCGTGCCCTGCCGGACTCGCTCGCCTATTACCGCTTCCTCAACCTCGAGCCCGACACCGCCCTGCTGGGCGCGCTGGCCGCCACCCGGTACGCGACGGTGTTCCTGCTGGACCTGCTCCCGCTGGCGCCCGACTACGCGCGCACCGAGGACCCCGCCGCGCAGCGGCGCATCCACGACCTGCTCGGGCAGGTGTATGAGGAGCTGGGTTTCCCCGTCGTCACCGTCCCCGCGCTCGCCCCGGACGTGCGCGTCGAACTCATCCTGGAACGAGCATCGGCCGACGGGCCAGCTGAGAGGGGCGTGAGCTGATGGGCGCGGGGGGTAGCCGGTACCGGCAGATCGGGGCCGTGCTGCGCCGGCACGGACTCGGCGTCCTGGCCGGCGTGCTGGGCCTGGGCGGCTTGGTGCCGTTCCACCGCGGCGCCCTCGGACACGCCCGGCAGGAGGACCCCTACACGAACCCGGAGCATGTGCGGGTCGCGTTGGAGGAGCTCGGGCCGACGTTCGTGAAACTGGGCCAGATCCTCTCCACCCGGCACGATCTGCTCCCCGCGGCATGGGTCGCCGAGTTCGCCAAACTGCAGGACGACGTCGCCGCGGCACCGTGGGAGGGCATTCGGGACGTGCTCCGTGAAGAGCTCGGCGCCGACCCAGAGCACGTGTTCGCCCAGTTCGACCCGGTGCCGCTGGCGGCGGCGTCCATCGGGCAGGCGTACGCGGCAACTCTTCACGACGGCACCGAGGTCGTCGTGAAGGTGCGCCGGCCCGGCGTGGTCGCGCAGGTGCACGAAGACCTGGACATTCTCCGCAACCTCGCCGACCGCGCCGACCGGCGCTGGGATGCCATCCGGCAGTACGACCTGCCCGGGCTGGTGGAGGAGTTCTCCCGCACGCTGCGTGCCGAGCTGGACTACCTGCAGGAGGCCCGCAACGCCGAACGGTTCGCGCAGGAGTTCGCCCACGCGGCGCGGGTGCGGATTCCCCGCGTGCACGGGGAGACCACGACCTCGCGCGTGCTGACCCTGGAGCGGATGAGCGGGGTGCGGATCGACGACCTGGAGGGCCTGGACGCCGCCGGCATCGACCGGGTCGCACTCGCGCGGCTGGGTGCCGACATCGTGCTCACGATGGTGTTCGACAACCGGTTCTTCCATGCCGACCCCCATCCCGGGAACATGTTCGTGCAGCCCGACGGCGCGCTCGCGCTGATCGACTTCGGGATGGTCGGGGAGCTCACCGAACAGACCACGGACGGCCTCGCCGGCATCGTGCTCGCCTTCACCCGCGACGACCCGGACGCCCTCACCACCGCCCTGATAGAACTCTCCCGGACCGCCGACGTCGTCGACCGGGCAGGGCTGCGGCAGGCGATCACCGCGTTCACGGCCCGCTACCGGGGCCGTTCGCTGTCGGAGATCAGCCTCGCAATCATGCTCCAGCAGCTGCTCGGCATCCTTCAGCAGCACCAGCTGCACCTTCCGCAGGAGACGGCGCTGCTGTTCAAAGTGCTGATGATGGCCGAAGGGACTGCGGCGCGGCTGGATCCGGACTTCCAGATGCTCGACGCCCTGCAGCCCTACGCTGAGCAGCTCACCCGCGCCCAGCTGTCCCTGCCGGCTCTGGCCCGGCGATGGGCGCGCGCGGGAGCCGACACCGGGGCACTGCTCACCGAGCTGCCCGCCACCCTGAGCCGGCTCCGGCATCTCCTCGAAGACGGCGGGTTCGAGGTGCACCTGCGCGCGACGGAGCTGGAACCTCTCGTCGGGCGCGCCGAACGCGTCGGCAACCGTGTCGTCGCGGGAATGATCGCCGCCGCGCTGATCGGCGGGATCGGCACCCTCGTCGGCGGGAACACGAAATGGCGCTCCCGGGAAGGCGTCCTGATCGGCGCCGGGACCGGCACGATCGGCGCGCTCGGCGGCTACCTGCTGTGGACTCTGCGGCGCCGCCGGCCCCGCCACTAACCCGTGCGCGGCCTCGAGAACACCATGAAAAGGGGAAAGGGAGATGGGACAGGATCAAAGTCGGCGTCAACGGATACGGCGTGATCGGCAAGAGGGTCGCCGACGCCGTCCACGCCCAACCCGACATGCAGTTGACTGGCGTCGCGGACACCATCACCGACTGGCGCATCAGATCCGCCGCCCGCCTCACCCCGACCCGTGGGAATCGCACCTGGGCGGCATCATGAACACGATGGTTCCCGAACCGGTCATTCCCTCCCACCAGGGTCCGGACGCGCGCACCGTGATTCCCGGCCTGGACGTGGTCACGATCGCCGCGAAGGGCGCGCGCACGCATACCCACAACCACTACTGGACCCTGCAGCTGACCCGCCGCGCCTCACGCGACCCGATCCTCGACGCGTTGCGCGCCGCCCCCCGCATCGCGTTCATCCGCATGTCCGACGGGCTCGTCGCCCTCAACTCCACGGTCGAGCTGATGCGCGACTTCGGCCGACCCCGCGGGGACATGTGGGAAGTCGCGGTCTGGGAAGACCTCGTCACCGTCGACGGCGACGAGGCATACCTCACCTACCAGGTGTGCAACGAGGCGATCGTCGTCCCCGAAACCATCGACGCGATCCGTGCCCTCACCGGCACCGTCACCGACCCCGCCGCCTCCATCCGTCTCACCGACAACACCCTCGGCATGAGACACGACTTCCTCGCCGCGGAGCGGTCATGACCACCCCGCACGCCGGACCGCCCCGCCCTGGACGCGTGTGGATCTGGGGGATCATCGCGCTTGCCGTCGCCGGGATCGTCATCTACCTGGTCATCGACCACTGGACCCACCTCGCCGCGGCCGCCCCCTACGCCGGCATCATCGTGATCGCCCTACTGCACCTGTTCAGCCACCGCGGACACGGAGGCCACGGACGACACCGTGAACAGACCCGTCACGACCACACGAACCCGCCCCCCGACGACGACGCATGAGCACCCCCACCGCGGCCGGCACCGGACGGCGAGCGCCGAGCCCGTGGCGGATGCTGTGGATCACCTTCGCGTGGGGGTCCTGCTTCGTCGCGATCAGCGTCGGGCTGCAAGATGCGCCGCTGCTGTGGCTCGCAGCACTGCGCGCCCTCGTCGCCGGTGCCGCTCTGCTGATCCTCACTGTCATCCGCCGCGCGCCCGTCCCCCGCGAGGTACGCAGTTGGACGCTGATCGGCGTGCTCGGCGTCGTGAACGTCGCCATCGCCTACGCCGCCATGTTCGGCGGCACCATCGGCCTGACAACGGGCGTCGCGTCCGTGCTGGCCAACGTCCAGCCCGTCCTCATCCTGCTGCCCGCCTGGTGGCTCTACCGCGAACGTCCCTCCCTGCGATCGGTGGCCGCGATGCTCACCGGGCTCGCCGGACTCCTGCTCATCGTGCTGCCCGCCGGCGCCGGGACCGGGGCATGGCTGTCCCTCACCGCCGCCGCCGCCGTCACCGCCGGCACCCTCATCAGCCGCGCCGTGCGCGCCGACCCGTTCCTCGTCGCCACCGTGCAGCTGCTGCTCGGCGGCGGGATCCTCCTCGTCGCCGCCGCGATCGTCGAAGGTCCGCCGGTCATTGAATGGACGCCGGGATTCGTGCTCTCCCTGCTGTGGATGTCCCTGGCCGGCACCGCCGCGACCACCGTCGCCTGGTACGCGGAGACGCAACGGTCCCGGCTCGACATCCTCACAACATGGACGATTCTCGTGCCCGTCTTCGGGATCGTCCTGTCCGTCGGGCTCTTGCAGGAGACCCAGAGCGTGCTCGGCTGGACCGGCACCGCCATCGTGATCGGCTCCGTCGCCCTCCTCACCATCCCCGGCAGACACGCTGACCGCGCGTCCCGTCGGCTTGAAGGTTGAGCGCCCGCCTGGTGGCGCCCCGCCACCACCCATCAAACCGACGTCCCAGCCCTGGCCGGGTGATGTAGTCGTCAAGCTGGTCGGACATGCCGGTGACGTGGCCGCAACGAACAGCCCGAGATGCCGGTACACACGACCCATCGGACAAAACGAATAGCCCGTCCGCCCGCCGCCGGTGGAAATTGCAGCTCCTATCGAGAACCCTCACCCTGGCGGTCCGTCGCGCAGAAGGACGGCGCCCGAGAGCTCAGTGTAGGTTCCCGTTGGATTTGGTGAAGAGTTCCGCGATTCCACCGTAGGTGGCAGCGGTTCAGGGTCGTCGAGTGCGGGCCGCGTCGAGACGCCGGTGGATGTACGACAGGGTGGAGAAGACATCGAGTGCGTCCGGCTCGCTGACGGGCCACGCCACCCGGGGTGCGTGCGCGGTCGGGTTGCGGAATGTTCCGATCACCCCTCTGAGGAGGTTCGCGAACCCGGTGTGTTCACTGGCCTCCGACTTCGTCTCCCAGTCGTTGATCGTCACCAGCGGCCGGCCCTTGGACGACGAAAAGCACGCATCGATCAGCTCCGAACCATCCAGGATGAGCCCGGTCATGGTGCGAAGCCGGTCGCACGCACCTTTTACTGCCTCGGAGACGGCGTGGAAGGTCGATTGCCGGATCAGTTCCTCCCGGCAGTATGCGAGGACTTGGTCGTGCACGCCACGACGCTGTGATTCGGCGAGGAGCCGACCCGTGAGCGCGGCGACTTCATCGAATGTTGTCGCCTTGCGTCCGAGACGAGCGACGCGGCCGTCGTCTCGGATACGGAGCCCAGCCAACGACAGTGCCGGGTCTACGACATCCCTCAGTTCCTCGAATCGTTCTTGCCTGCCCAGGTAGCGGCCGATGGACATGGATTCGGCCACGAAGCGGATGATGCCGTTGCTTGCGTTGTCCTTGCGCTGCTGGTTGATCAGCGCGACCGCGAGGCGATGCCGCTTCGTCATGTCGGGGCCGGGATCATCGAAACCCAGCTGCACCAGAATCCTCCCGATCTCCGAGCCCGTCAGCCCGATGCTCGTCTCGCCGAGAGCGTCGGCGATCGCCGTCACCACGCCCTCTGATAGCGGTGCGTGTCGTGTGTTCGGCATGTGCCTAGCTTCGCGAATCCCGCAACCGGGTGCGCAGCACGGGGAGATGTCGCGGCGTGGATGATCGCGCAGCCCGTCTCGTCCTGCGTCCGCGCGTCACCGCTCCGGCAGCGGGAGTGTGAGCGGGCCACCGATGGAGGTCGCTATTCGCGCCAGAGATCCATCTCCGACCATCGCGGGTGCACGCCGAGAGCGTCGACCGAGAAGTTCTTCGCGGCGGGAAAGGTGTCCAGGAGTGTGACCAGTCGCCGCGGCCACCCAGACTTGGCGTCGATCGAACGAAGGAGATAGGCGGTGACGGCCAGGGCGTTGTAGAGGCCGTAGACAGCCTTCGACGACTCCTCGTCACGGAGATGGTCCAGGAGGGGGACCACGCCGACGCCCGGCCGGCTGGGAGCCACCACCAGTTTCCGGTTGAACAATCGCGCATGGTGAGCGGCGACGTTGCGCACATAGTTGAGGCTGGCAATCCAGCTGGCCATCACTCGTTTGGAAGGCACCGCGTACGCGTGCGCGATCTTCGTGGCGCGCGAGTTGCTAAGCCCGCCGTAGAGCCGACCGAGATGACCGAGCTCCAACACCTCGGTCAGCGCCCAGATCGGCATCTGACCGTCGTACTTCTCCCGGAAATGGGCGACGAACGTCTCATCCGACCCGCCCAGCCGACTGTCCACTCGCCGCAACCATTCCCGATGCTTGCTCGTCTCCTCGCCGGTCTCGGGGTCCTCATATAGTTCGGTGAACGAGGAGACGAATGTGTCCGCGTCACGATGCGCGAACGGGGACCCCTCGCCGAGTACGTACCCGATCTCCATCCGGAGGGACACCTCTATTCGCTCGACACCATCCATCACCAGCATCCGCAGTGCGCGGTCGAAGTCGATCAGCTTGGCGGCATGCGCGAGGGAGGTGCCGGGCAGGTACTCGTTGAGCACCCGAACCCGGGATCTTCCGTCGTCGCTCTCGTATCGTTCGGAACGCCGAAACGGGTACAGATAGCCGGTCAACCGGTAGTACCCCACCGCTCGGAGCAGCTTCGTCGCTTCGGTGCGGTCGCCGATTTCGATGCCGCGGCTGACGAGCTTGTCGGTCTGGGCGTCCACCGACAGCCAGGGCTTGGTGTACTCGACCATCATGCCCACGGTACAAAGAAAATCAGCCCGAGCCGTGAGGCGAGCGGGCTGATCGTGATGACTTTAGGGTAGCACGAGCAGGCGACAGCACGTCCGCATACATCCTCGAGTTCGACTCTGCTGCAGTCGCGGTGGAGGGTGTGGACGCGGCCGTGCCCGGGTGACAGACTGCTCTGTTCTGCTTAGGAAGGGTTTCGCATGTCACACGATGATCACGGGGTTGATTGGGAGCAGGCGATCGACGACATGATTCAACGAAACACCGAGTCCGCCCCCACCGAACCAGGCGTCTACCGGATGCCGTGCGGGAACTGCTACGTAGACTTCTTCCTCGCCTCGGACGGCTCCGAACGCTGGCTCGTCCCCGGAGACGAACGCAGCTATACGCGCGACACAATCTCCACCTTTCGGCACGGTGAGCACCCGTGGGAGCGGATGTACACCCTCGCGCACGCCGCCGCCGAGATCCGGCGCCGCGCGACCGCGGAAAGCACGTCAATCGAGGTACTTGTCGGCGACCTGGAGTCGATCGCGGATGCCGAGGATGCAGCGGAGGAAGAAGAGATCGCCCGCATCGTCCGGGAACGTCCCGCCGACAGTGAGGAGATCCCGCTCGCCGAACTTGCCCAGAAGTTCGGGATCGATCTCGACGAACTCTAGCTATGTCTAATCAGGTCTACGGAAACGGTAGACACAGCTAGATTCCGCTAGACACCCGCCCGGCCAGGTTCAGCTCTGGTCCCACGCCTCCACCAGGTACCGAGTTGCGTCTGCGAGGTTCGCTACTTCCTCGTTTCCAGACACAGCGAAATTGATCTTGATGTCGGCGCCGGTCGCGTAGAACACGTACGGGTAGCCGCCGTCGTGGAGAATCTGCGCACGTCCATCTTTCGCTGACTCAAGGAGATGGTCGACCCAGGTCCGGTATGGGACGTACGCGAGTCGGCGGGCGATCACCGCATTCAGGTGGATTGTTCTTTCCTCGTTCGATTCGAGTGCGATCCGACCGATGTCTTCTGCGGAGACACCGGCCGCGATCTCGTACACGTATGCGTCATATCCGAGCATCGGCCGCTCCCGTTCCTCGTCGTTGGGATGATGTATGCCGTCCTCCACGTGGTCTGAGGTCGATGCCGGCGGCACGTAGGTGGCGGTTGGCTGTCGTTTCGCTGCATCCAGCGATGCGTGCGATCTGCCCGATGGTGTGCTGATGCGTCTCGTACTGCTCGCGCAACCAGACAGGATCAGGGGTGAAGGTGCGGGGTCGTCCTCGACGGGTTTGGGTGCCCGCGTCGGCGAGTATGCGACTCACGGTCTGCCGGGACACGTTGGCATCTGCAGCGATCTCGGACGTCGACGCTCCTGCCGTGTACGCCCGCACCATGTCGTCTGGCGAGCTGGACTTCATGGCAGCTGTTCGCGCTGGGCGGCTCGGCGGCCACAGGGTTGAGGCGGTTTGCGCGCTTTCCGTCCGGGCCGTGTCGGCGACGGGAGGGCACCACGTGATCGGCTCGTGGATGCCGTTGGCGATGAGGAAGTCGGCGGCGATCTGCTCTAGCCGGAGGCGGCCCTCATGCGGCAGCGCTTTCACGAAGCGGGCGACGGATCGTGTGCTGACTCCCGTAGCTCCCCACTCGGCCGGGAGCGTGCGGAGCGGGTTGCCGGACAGTGTCCGGTACAGGAACGCACGAGCCACCCGCCACCGCCGTCCGCCGCCCGCGGATACGCCCACCGCCCGGCACGATTCCCGCCACTCGGCTTCTGGTAGCAGTCCGGTGTAATCGAGGGAGCGGCGCCGGGTGTAGTCCACGGGCACGTCGTGGGTGTCCAGGAACGCGACCAACCGGAGGATCGCGTGGAGCGTGTGGACGTCGTGGGCGCTGCGGCCGAGGTCACGCATCACGTGCGTGACTTGCCGGACCGGTGCGTCCGGATCGAGCAGAGCGAGGGCTGCGGAGTGTGTGAGCCGTGTGCCGGTGAACACGACAGCCGCCGCCAGTGCTGATGCCGCGATCTCGTTTGTCACGCGGAGCGGCGCGTGGTGGGCGATCCACTCGTCCCACAGCTGTGCGGGTACCGTCCGGGCGCGTTCGGCCGGCCCGATCCCGGAAGGTGGCGCGGACTGCAGGAACACGGTAGGACGGCGGCGTCGCCCCAGCGCGGTGGCGATGAGCGTCTGTAGTTGCGGGGTGTTGGCTGTGTACGACGTGCTCTGCGCGACGCGTCCCCGCAGGAGGGTAGCAACGGTCTCAGGGTTGGCCAATGCCGTCAGCGCGAGGGTGGTACCGGCTGCCGCCCCAACTGCGGACTCCGGTCGCGCCCGGACGGCCGGGGTCCAATCCTCGCTCGCCCGGAACAGCTGGACGGCATCTTCCCCGAGCGCGCCGGTATCGATGCCGTCGTCAGCGACCATCGCGTTCCGTGCGATGCGAGACAGCAGCCGGACGTCTTCCAGCACGGCCACTGCTGGCTGCGGTGCGCCCACGTAGATCCCGAACCGTGCGCTCCCGGTGGAGATGATCCGCATCATCGCCCGCTGCGCTTCCAACACGGCGCGAGGGACGGGAGCGGGTGTCGGGTTGTCGGTGAGGTCTGCCCGGCATCGGTTGGCCTGGGGGCCTCTCTGCGGACCCGGGATCGGGTTGTGGCAGCGGCCGGGAACCGGAACGAGGGCGAGCGGGTGAGCGCGTTGCCGGGCGGGACGATCGCATGCGCGGCATCGATCTACGAGCAGGCGACGATGGCGGGCGCACGCAAACCCGAACGGGAACTGCCACGACATCCGCCATCGCCCACCTGAGTCGACCAGGCACTCGGGGCAGTATCGTCCCGTAGTTCCCGCAGCCGGGCATTGCGCGCTTATCCGCCCCTGCCGGGTGAAACGGATCGCGTGGCGTGCAAACCTCATCCTGGTCATCTCATGGAACTGATCTGTGGGGATGCCCGTCGACGCTTCGAGTCGGGAGGCCTGGTCGGCGGTGAGGGTAGTGGCCCACATGTCCGCCATCCATGCAGTCGCGGAGACCGCCAATCCTTTCTGCTGCTCGATGAGGCCGAGTGCGCAAGCCATCTCGTTCATCGTTGCCCCGTAGGTGGCCGCCATCTTCTCCAGCCAGGAGTCGAACGGCTCATCCGGCAGCGGCCGCACTCGGAACGGCAGTACCCGCACCTGATCCGAGGGCGTTGCCGTCGTCGTGGTCATGCGGTCGCCGCCTCTGCGTCCTGATTCTTGCGGCGGCGGTGTGCTTTCTGGGTTCGCGATTGCTGTTCGAGCTTGGCCTCAAGCTCGCGTCGTTCGGTTTCGGCGCCTTCGTCGATGCGGATGTCGTCGAGCAGTTCGCGGTCGATGGATTCCCGGCCGGTGCGGATTGCGCGAGATGCGCCGCGGCGGATCAGGTCCATCAGGGAGCCGATGTTTCCAGTGGTGCGGGCGAACAGGTACCGCGATAGGTCCACCAGCATCCCAGGGCGAGCGTCGGTGAGGACGAGGGATTGTTCGATGCCGAATAGCAACCGGCCCCATTCCTCCCTGCCGCGTTTGTGGGCGAGAGTGAACGGGCTCAACCCGAGCACCGTCCACCGGCGGAATGTCTGTGCCATCGCCGCTTCCCTCCCGGTCTCACCTTCACCTACCAGGCCGCGGGCGCGCAGGGCGACGCCGGCGAACAGGAAGGTGGCGTTGTACTCGTTGGCGAGCCACTTGAGCTGGTTGGCGACCTCGACTCCGTCACGGGTGCGCATGTTCAGGAAGTGCAGGTCGTCGATGATCACCAGCCGGGTGTCGTGTCGTTCGATGCATTCCGCTGCCGCCCGCGCCAGGTCACGGCCGGCCATCGACCGGTGCAGGATGCCGGCGGTGGCGGGGTGGGCGTAGAAGCCGAGGATCATCATGTGCAGCCCTTTGATCGTCAGCCGCCCGGTCAACGTGACGTGGCACACCGGCAAGTGCCGAATATCCCTGTCCGGGTCCAACCAGTCCCCGACCTCCGCGTTCCGCTGCTGATGGAACATCCGGCCGAAGTTGTTCACCACGGTCGACTTCCCCAACGCTGGCGGCGCGTCAATCGCTGCGGCGGACTTGACCCGGTCGGAGTCCTGCAGGTTCGAGTCGAGGATGTCCGCCAATTGCACCTCGATGTCCTCCACCTGCCGGGTGCGCAGCAGGATGTTCGCATGCCAAACTCGCCGCTCCAGGTCGTACGCCGCGCGTTCGCGAGCCGGCAACGAATCCAGCTGTAGGCGGGTGAGCTTCATGGGGCGAGTGCGGGGTGGACGGTCAGCGAAGTCCGTCCAGCCCTCGTAGGTGGACAGGCTGCGCTGACGGGGCGGCAGCTGCGTCTGCGCACTTGGGGACGTCATCGGAGCATCTCCATCGGTTCGAAGTGATAATCGGCGCGGATGGTTGGTTCGTCGATGTCGTCCTCATCGTCGTCATCGCCGGTGTCCGGCGAGGCCACCCGACGACCGGGGTCCTGCATGGGGCCGCTGAGCTCGGTGGCGAGATCAGATGAGCTCGACAGTTCCGCGTCCAGCAGCCGCTGGACCGTGCGCAGCGACCACACCCCGTCTGGGTCGGGCTCCCGCTCATTCAGCTGGGCGGCCATCCGGGCGCTCATACGCCGCTCCGAAGGGGTCAACCCACGCCCGGCGCCCCAGTCCTCCAGCAGCTGCGCCGCGACATCGTCGACCCGTGAGGGACGACCCTGGCGAACCGCGATCTTCTTCGCGTACTCCAAAGCGTCAAGGCTGAAGGGCGTGTCGAAGCTGCCTTTATGCTCCCACTCGAGGGTGTGCCAGGTGTGATCCTCCGGGTCGTGAAAGTAGATCTTGGTGAGGTCGTCCGGGTTCACCACGAACGGCCACTCCGTGCCCTTGTCACGGTGGATCGACCGGGCACGGTTGCGGTACTTCGCGACGGAATCACCGGTGTAGCGCAGCTTGTGGATCTCTACCCCGTAGTGATTGAACTGCCGCTTCACCACCGGCAACAGTTCCAGGAGCACGTTCCGGTCTGCCGGCATCCGCAGCGCCCCCGCCACCGCGAGGCCCTGGTCGTACCGTTGTGCAGGGCTCATCTTCACACCGGGCAACCCAGGGTCGACGAGGGAATCGTGCGGCCGGAGGTGATAAACCGTCGCGATCCACTCGCGGATGATCTGCTCCAACTGCGGGACCGTGTACACCGCCTCAGCCTCGATGTCGTCGCCGCGACCGGACACGTCAGCGCCCTTGTAGCCAGGGAGCTCTTGGAGGAGTGAGTCGAGGGTGCGGAAGAACCGTTCGACCGGGCTCTTGTCGGTCGGCTGGTAGATGCGGGCGGGCTGGATCGAGATTCCTAGCCGAGCGCATGCCGTGGTGACGTGTTCGGACAGGAACGGGCGGCCGTGATCGATCACGATCGTTTCCGGCAGGATGCCCGCCCGAGTGAACCGGGCAACACCGGTGCGGGCGGGGTCGACGAGCACCGTGTCGGGGAGCCCGTGGTACGGCCAACGAGCTGGCGTGCCCCAGCTCTTCGGGATCTCGAAGGGCTGCATAGCTTCGGCGAGGACGCCGGACACGTCGATGGACTTCGTGGAACCCGGCGTGAGTCTCAGTCCGAGGATGCACCTCGAGTAGAGGTCGATCGCGACGGTGAGGTCCGCGCACACCCACTTTCCGGTGACCGGTGCGACGGCGAACACGTTCAGCGGGGTGGTGTCCAGAAGGACGAACTCGCCCGGGCGGGTCGCTGTCAGGCGGCCGTAGGGGGCGGAGGGCCGGTTCGCTATTGATCGTTTGGCTTTCGTGGACCCGGAGAACGTTGCTCGGCCTCGGGAGAGCTCGTCCAATGCCCGGTATCCGCTGGCGGTCGACGGGAGGGTGACGACCTCGGGTCCGTGGACGCGCTCGACGCGGGCGGCGATGCGGGCGAGGATGATCTTCTTCTGCACCTTGGACTGGTTGCCCTGTTCATCGATCACGGTCCGGGCGGCGTCGACCCAGCGCGGATCGAAGTTCGTCAGGGCCGCGCCCGTCCGAGACCTGCGGGTGTCGATCAGGCCCGCCTCGCCGGTGTCGCGGTAGCGGGATACCCAGCGTTCCAGTGTCCGCGTCCCGATGCCGAGCTCCTTGGCCTTCGCGGTCTGCCGTTCTCCCAATGAACGTTGTGGGTGGTACTCAAAGCGCGGTTCTCCCTCACGGGCGATCTCTCGACTTCCCGATCTGTATCCGGTGAGTACCTCGCGGACATGATCGGCGCGCTCATGGGCGGCCGCCTGGGCGGACTCGGTCGCATCAGACCAGACGAGCATCAACGGCTGCGACTCTTCGTCATCGGGAAGTCTTCCCGGGACGTGCGCGGTACCGCCCTCCGAAGCAGGCCGCAGCACGTCGAGCATCCGCAGCCGGCGAGTACTCCCGTCCGCGGTGCGGACGATGACCGCTCCATCCCCGATCTCCGCGACGGTGCACATTTCGCCGTCGTAGACGAGCTGTGCGCCCGGGGCAACCGTCCATGTCTTCTTCATCCCGACTGGTCCTCTCTGGAAGATGGCGTCAAAAGGCTGGCGGTCGACAGGGGCCGAGTCAGGTCGGCGTTCAGATGCCGCACCCACAGCAGATGCAAGACGAGGGAACGCGCGAACCTGATGTCACCCTCTATAGGAGCTACGGCTCGCACCGCCTCTCCAAGGGTGAGAGGAGTGTGGAGAGTGCCGGTCGCGGCGGCAACCTCGGCGTCCGGAAACTGGAATCGGCGCCGGTAGCCCGCGAGGAACTGCACGTTGGCAAGCATCACGGGGTTGGGTTCGGATTGCACCCGGTATTCCCAGCCGTGCCCCTCGATGACTCGCCGGGACCACGCCAACGAGTTGTGAACCTTTGGTCGCGACAGCTTCTCGGCGGGCTTCACGTCGACCACGCACGCCGAGTCATCGGCGTGAATAAGCAGGTAATCCGGAACGTGCCTCCGCGCCGTGCCTCGGTCATCTCCGTCGACCAAGAATGGCTGTGACAAGATCCACACCACCCGCGGGTCGAAGTCCGCCAACAAGAGGTTCGCGTACTCGAGCCGCGATTCGTACCCGACCGGCGCCTCCATCGTCGCCGACCAGTAGGAGCCAGAGAAGTGCCGTTGCTTGCGGTACCAGCGAAACTCCCGCCACGGCACCGCCGTGTCGAACTGACGAACACGAAGATCACGCAGGTCACTGACGTCGACGCGATCGTCGGACCTGCGGATCCGAATGGTTGCCTCTGCCCCCGTCACGAGCCGAGGACTACCCGGCGCGAGACCTCACCCGAACTACCACTCGCGGGAGACCGATCTGTGGACATACGGCCATCCTGGAGGCCTATCGACACAAGCAACCATGAACGAATCCCACGCAATTACGTAAGTCACGTCGTACCGAATCGCACTTGTGGCAACGGCGTTTACGTAGTACGTGACATACGTTTCAGTGAATGTCACATTCACTGTACGCTCGAAACCAGCGGAGTCAAGTTGTGTAGGTCAGGTAGACAACACCGGAAGGAGAATGCCTCAGAATCACCTTCGCGTAGGTGCCGGGCGTCGGCGACCTATGCGAAACTCGGGGCATGACGATAGTGGAGCCGATCGCACCGGAGGAGTCCCGTCTGTTCTTCGGCAACAGCTACATGAACGCCGTCGTCATCGAGATCGCCGCACTCGAAGGCGAAACCTTCTCACCCAAGCAGATCGTCGAAGCGACCGGGTTGCTGGGGAGCATCGTTCACCCGCTGATCCACAAGCTCCGCGACGCACACTTCCTCGAATTCGTTGGCCGCGTTCCGGGGGAGCGGACCCTGCTCTACCGGATCCGCGACAACTACTGGTGGGAAGCGGCACGACGCTACGCCGCGGATCGACAGGCGACAACGGAGCGCGCGGCCTCCTAAGCGTCCGCCGCCCGCCGTCCGCATGTCGCGGCGCCGCCCCTCGTTGCCGTAAGAGCGTCGGCAACCCCAACGCCGCAACACGAAAGCCCACGACCTCGGGCCCTAGTCATCCACGCCCGCGCAAACATCGCCGGTGCGATCGCTGCAGATGGATCTCCGACAGGAGAGTCATCCGCGCCGACGCGGCAAAACGCAACCTGAGACTAGCTCCGGTCAGGCAGCGAGCCCCTCGCTGATGTCCGCGGCAGTCACGGGGACGAAATGATGTCGGGGTCCTGCTGAGGCGTGCGGCAACGCGATCAGGTGTGCGCCGGCGGTGGAGGAGTCTGCGGCGAGGTGTGTGCCGATCAGGCTGGTGAGGACTCCGGCCACGGCGGCCAAGTCCGCAGCGGAACCATGAAAGGTCGGCACCGAACATCCCCGGGTGGGGACGATCTCATCACCGGCCAGAGGGTCCCGCCACAACCCGTGGTACAGCTCGAGCGCCGGATCGGCGCCCACGACCCGACCCACCCGGTCGTCCACAGACGACGGCGACCCAGCGCGGGACGGGCAGATCGTGACCAACCCAAGGGTGCCGGACGCGACATCGGTGGCGACTTGGGCGATCACCGCCCGACGGTCCGGCACCTCTGCGGTGGCGTCCAGGAGGGTCGTCACGGCGTTGCTGACCGTCGCGTCGATGACGATGTCCGCGTCGAGCGCGGCGCTGAGGTCTTCGGGGATCGCGCCGGCGGCGACATGGACGACGATGTCGTCACGAAGCGACCGCAGCCGTGTGGCGAGAGCTTGGGCCTTGGTCTCGCCGATGCTCGTCTCGGTGTAGTTCTGCCGTACCAGCAACCCAC
Organism: Microbacterium sp. 71-23; assembly: GCF_001897265.1. NCBI lineage: Bacteria > Bacillati > Actinomycetota > Actinomycetes > Micrococcales > Microbacteriaceae > Microbacterium > Microbacterium sp. 71-23. The sequence goes on along the minus strand of NZ_MKSL01000008.1, from coordinate 385,359 downwards.
CGGTCACGACACCCGGGTCGCAAATCGTGATCTCTCGGGCCCCTGCCCGGACGACGAACTCGGCGATCCAGGATCCGAGACCTCCGCACCCCCACACGTGCACGGACTTTCCTGCGAACCCGTTGACGGGACGGTCCACGTCGCGTCGCGTGGTGACGGCTTCTCGTTCATCAGACATGTTGCACCATTCGATCGGCACCTCGACGTCGAGGAGGGTGGGATTCAGGTCCAGCGCCGTGCCCCGCGTCCGGCCGACTTTGCGCAGCGCGTTCGCGACAGCGGGTGTGAGCCGGCCGCAGAGCAGATGCGGTGGCCCGCCCGCACCGTGCGGGACGGCGAGGACGAAGTACTGAGGCGAATCCGCGGGGCTGCGCAGAGCGGCGGCGATCAGCATCGTCGTGAACGCCGGACCGAGCGGGGCATGGCGGCGCACCGGTCCGAACGCGCGGGGTGTCGCGACGTCCGCGGTCGGGTAGTCAATCAGGTATAGCAACGGCACCAACGACTCGGTCGCACCAAACGGCAGGTCGGAGAGCAGTCGCACCACCGGCACGATCATCTCGCCACGGTTACGCCAGGTGAGATCCAACCGTGCGTCGGTTCGTCGGTGCAGCGTCGCGGTCGTCACGCGCAGCGCCGGGAGATCATCGCGGGCGACGATCGTCGGTGTGCCCTGGGTGCGGTGCAGCACCCCGCCAACGGCGTGGTACATGGCCGTGGACGGATCGAACAGTGCCGCGGCGGCCTCGGCAAGCCACCCCCAGAGCCGGTTCAAGGTCGCGCTGACCCCGCTCTGTGGGTGCCACTCGCGGGACGGGTCCAGGTAGATGCACAGTCGACGCCCCTGCAACACGTGCGGGAACCCGAGGAAGCGGGTATGGGTGACTTCCACGGTCGGGGGGGAGAAGGGGCTGGTCGGGATGCGCAGCACGAAAGGCTCCCAGCCATGCAGCTGCAACCCGTTCGCGGCGTGCTCGATCGTGTCGGTGTTCAGCTCGATCGGGACGCAGGCATCACCTTCAGGTCCCTCGCTCGCCGCACCGCAGCGCAACTCGTGCGGGCGTGCTCTGGCGAGTGCCCGTAGTTCCTGCAGCTGGGTCACCTGCCAGGGCGCGAAGGTCGGCTGCTTTCGCTTGGTCATCCCGCGCGCCCCGACCTCCCCGTTGTGGTCTCCTTCGTCGGGGCGGCCGGGGCGAACTTCGCAGGGCCGCTGCCGGCTGGTGCCTTGAAGCCGTCGCCGAACAGCGCCTGCCACTTCTGGACGCTGCGGTCCTTGTCCGGCTCGGCGTAGGCGTCCTCGATCTCGGCCGCGTGGACGTGGATGCGGTCCCGGAAGTACGAGTACGTCTCATCGGACCACCGGTGGTCGAAAGTGACTCCTGATCCTGACGGGTCGGCGATTGACGGCCGGTTAGGTCGAGCCTGCAGCCACTCGTCAAGATCCGTGACGATCGTGCGCAGCGCGGTGGGGAGGTTGCTGTAGCAGGACGGGTCGCTCATCTTGCTGAGCTCGCTGACCCGCTCTCCGAGGAGTGTGGTGAGCAGGATCGATCGGGTGCCGGTGAAGGAGTTCTTGTGATCGCGGAGGAACTTGATGAGGCGGATGACGCGGCGCAGGTTGCCGCCGGCGATCTGGTCCTGTTTCTTCATCCAGTCCGTGAACCCCTGCGGGTTGGTGTCTTCCCAGATGTTCTCGTCGCGGTTCACGATCACCTCCCGCCAGCCGGAGAGGATGACGTGCGGGACGATGTCGACATGCATGTCGTTCGCGTACGAGACCCGCACGCACCGGCACTTGCGGGCTAGGGGCATCTGCCCGTACTTCGGATGCCGCTTCAGGGCGTAGTAGACCTCGTCGATGTACGTCTTCGGGCTGGTGGACCAGTCCGGGTTCTCCTCCATGTCGAGCATGAAGTCGGCGTCGAACTCCTTCCCCTTCTGGGGCTGGATGATCGTGCGATGTGCCCACGATCCCTGCGGGGTCTTCCCCAGGATCATCGCCCCGATCGTCGCATCCGCGGCGATCGCCGCGTAGATCGCGTCCACCCTCGTCTCGAGAGTCTCCAGCTTGAACTGGCTGAGGTTGACGGTGTCCTTTAGAAGGACATCGAAGTGGTCGGCGAGCTGCATCAGTGGGCCTCCGGTTGATTCTCGGATGTCGATCCCGTTCGGGTAGGGATCGAGAAGGCAGGTGTGTAAGCCGCGGCGCGGTGCGCGGCGAACTGCGCCTGGTACGTCGGGCTGAGAATCCGGCTGGCCGACGCCGCCAACCCGACCACGTCGTCGCGGTCCACCGCGTCAAGCGCGAACGCACCCCTCGGAGTCGGGGCGTCGAAGCGTACGTAGTTCTGCTTACCGACGAGGTGTTCGGCGATCCCTTGACCGCCCCGGCTGCTCGCGTTCAAGATCATGGACGCGGCCGGCTTCGCCCACCCGAGCAGACCAGCCTCGTCGAGATGCTTCCCGTGTGAGGCATCCGGCTCCATCGTGCCGACGTTGAGAACACGGACGTTGCCGATCGACGCGCCGAGCATGCTCGTCGCTTCCGCGATCGCAACCACCGACGGGTTGTTCGCCCACACGCCACCATCGATCAAACGCAGCCCACCCACCCGCGCAGCCGGGAAGTACAGCGGGGCCGCAGCGGTCGCGTTCGCGACATCCACCATCGAAGTCCGCCAATCGCGTCGGAGCCGATCATGGTGCGGCGTCTTGAAGACGTGCACACCTCCCCACTGCACATCCCACGACGGCACCACCAGGCGCTTCCCGCTGTCGCCGACCCGAAGATCGCCGAACACTCCGGCCAGAGCGGCGCGCAGCGCGTCGGCGTCGTACACCGGCCGGAACAACTGACGGCCGCGACGCCACACACGGCGACGCGAATGCGGGAAGACCCGTTCGATCAGCAGCTCGTAGTGCTCGACGATCTCCGCGGGACGAAGCCCGGCGCCTAGTGCGAGCGCGATGATTCCACCCGCAGACGTACCGGCGATCAGGTCGAACGAGTCCGCAACAACAACACCGAGGTCCTCCTCGAGCTGGGCCAACACGTGGGCAGTGAACAACGCCTTCGCGCCGCCACCGTCCAAGGCGAGGACCTGCAGGCGACCGGCCCAAACCACGTCAGCCCCACGCCCAGCCGCATCAGAAGAGCCATCAGTCATCTCGTTCACCGCCGGCGTGGTGTTGGTGGAATTACATACGTGTAATTATGATACGCCGTTCCACCGACACTCACTCGGTTCGCGAGAACCAGGCGATCGAATCGTCGCCCCCCGTGACGTCGCGAAATTCGCAACTCGCTCGACGGACGTCGCGGAGTTTGCGGGGCCAATCGAGGACCGAAACCTCCGCCCGGCACATACGGCGCCTCGCGTCCGTCTACAGACGTCGTTCTCAAGAACATGACGGATCCGCCACTTGTCCGCCACTTCATCTGAGAATCCGCCATCTTCGCCGAGAACCTACAAGCCCCGTCAGACCCCCGCGGCCATATCGGTGAACCGCGAGTAGTGACCCTGGAACGCGATCTCGAGCGTCGCGGTCGGGCCGTTGCGGTGCTTGGCGACGATGAGGTCCGCCTCGCCCGGGCGGGTGTCCTTGTCGTAGACGGAGTCGCGGTGCAGCAGGATCACCATGTCGGCGTCCTGCTCGATGGAGCCTGATTCACGCAGGTCGCTCACCTGGGGACGCTTGTCCTGGCGCTGCTCGGAACCACGGTTCAGCTGCGACAGCGCGATGACCGGCACCTGCAGCTCCTTCGCCAGGAGCTTGAGCGCCCGCGAGAACTCGCTGACCTCCTGCTGGCGGCTCTCGACCCGCTTGCCGCTGGTCATGAGCTGCAGGTAGTCGATGATGACCATCTTCAGCCCCGCGCGCTGCTTGAGCCGCCGGCACTTCGCGCGGATCTCGACGAGCGTCATGTTCGGGCTGTCGTCGATGTAGAGGGGTGCATCGTTGATGCGGCCACGGGTGGCGGCGATCGTCGTCCAGTCGCGCGAGTCGAGCGTGCCCTTGCGCATGTTCTGCAGCGGCACCGATCCTTCCGCGCTGAGCAGACGCATCGCGATCTCGCTGCGCCCCATCTCGAGTGAGAAGAAGATCGTCGGCATGTCATGCTTGATGGCCGCGGCCCGCGCGAAGTCGAGCGCGAGCGTCGACTTGCCCATGGCGGGACGGGCGGCGACGACGATCATCTGACCGCCGTGGAGGCCGTTGGTGAGTTCGTCGAGCGACTGGAACCCGGTCGGGATGCCGGTCATCTGACCGTCGCGGCCACGGGCCGCCTCGATCTCCTCGACGGCCGCGTCGACGGCGAACGTCAGCGCGACGTAGTCCTCCGCCTCCTGGGCACCGGTCACCGAGTAGATCTCGGCCTGCGCACTGTTGACGAGGTCGACGGCCTCGCCCTGCCCCGAGTAGCCCATCTGCACGATGCGGGTTCCGGCCTCGACGAGGCGGCGCAGCAGCGCCCGCTCCGAGACGATGCCCGCGTAGTAGCCGGCGTTGGCCGCGGTCGGCACGATCGAGGTCAGGCTGTGCAGGTAGTCGGCGCCGCCGGCGCGCTGCAGGTCGCCGCTCTTGATGAGCTCGTCGGTGACGGCGACGACGTCGGTCGGCTCGCCGTGCGCGTAGAGCGAGTGGATCGCGTCGAAGATCAGCTCGTGCTTCGGCACGTAGAAGTCGACACCGCGCAGTGTCTCGATGACGTCGGCGACCGCGTCCTTGGAGAGCATCATGCCGCCGAGGGTGCTCTGTTCCGCCAGCGCGTCATGCGGGGGCGTGCGCTCGTTCTGGCGTGGTCCGCCCCAGCGCTCATCCGAGATGTCGGCCAGCGTCATCCGGGCTCCCCTCCAGCAGTTCGGGATGCCGCGGCATCCCCGTCATTCCATCGTCTCGGTGGTTCGCGTGAGTCGTTTCCACCCGAGTTCCCCCATTGGAACACCGGGCGCCGACACCGCTCTCGCGACCCTCCGCGAGACGCCCGCTTCACGTTAGACACGGGGTTATCCCCACGCAAACACCCCTGTGGATAACTCTGTGGAGAAATGCGGAAACACGCCGCCGATCCTGTGGGAACAGCTTGTGGACAGCCGTGTCCCCCGCAACGATTTTCCGCTATTTTTTTCCATCTGATCAGGTATTAACACTATCCACGGGTGTGAATAAGTCCCTGGTTGAAGGGCGGGTTGAAGGTTGTGCGTTCGACGTGACGAACTGTGCAGAATTCCGGACCGTGGAGGGGGCGAAAGAGGGCCGTGAGAGGCCGGAATTTCCGGACATGAACCCGCTTCCGTCCACTCGAACGACGTGCATACACTCGCCGCATCACCGCAGCAGCGGCACTTACCTGAGGAGGAGGTGAGACGGATGAACCTCATCACCACAACGCATCGCCGGATGTCACGGGTCCGCCCGTCCGCCCCCGTGCAGACGCGCCGCGCCGGCGTCGCATCCGCCCCCGGGCACCACGCACGCACCGCGTCGACGGCCCTCCCCCCGGGCCTGCGCCCCACCCCCCACCGCTCCGGCGCCTCCGACGCGTCGGGCCAGGTGCACCCCACCCTCCCCACGGGGACCCTGGCGCCGGGCGGCGCCAGCGGGTCGGGCAACCCGATGATGGCGAGCCCCACGCTCGGCACTCTCGGGGTTCCCGCCGGCGCCGCCCCACACCGTCGTTCCGCCGGCCCACCCGGGCCGCTCGGGCAGCCACCCGATCCGCCACCGGACCTCCGGCGCCGCTGACACCCCACCGCACACCTGACGAGCGACCGCTCGCCAGACGATCCGTCGCGCCCTCGCGACCCTCACATGGGAACAGACCATGCACACCTTCGATTCGCACGCCCCGGTGCGCCCCGCGGAATCCGCGACGGCGATCGTCGCGACGTCGCCGATCAGCGGGCCGACCGGCCCGCGAGGTGGCATGCCCACTCACTCCCCGGTGGCCGCCCCCGCGGCCACCGGCGGGCCATCCACCTCGGTCGGGGGTGATCGCACGGCCTCGGTCGTCGACGACCCCACCGCCCAGCTCCGCTCCCTCGCTGACGCGACGTCCGCCACGATCCGCACTTCGCCGACTCTTCCTGTGTCGGGGACCCCTGGGTGCGCATCGGATGCCTCGGCCCCCGCCGCGTTCATCGCGGCAGCGGCGCCCCGGCTCGGCCACGTCGATGCAGTCGACAGCCGGCTGGTCGCCCTCGGCGTGTCCGGCGCTCGTCGTCGGCCGATCGGCCAGCGGGCGACGACCGAGATGGGCGACGTCCCCGCTCCTCGCGAGAGCGCGGGTCGCCGCAACCGTCCCGGGTCGACATCGCACCTCCTCGACGCGGCGTCGACCCGGGACGCACACCTTCAGACCTCTCTCCCCACAACTGCATATCCCTCACCGCGCACCCGCGCGGAGCGCCGGGTGGCCTCGGCCACCAACCGTCATCTCCCTGGAAGGAACACCATCATGCGCACGCACCTCACGCGATCCGTCATCGGCATCGCCATCGGCACCGGACTCGCCCTCACGGGCGCGGTGGCCGCCAACGCCGCCACGGGCGACAACACCAACAACGACAACGGCGCCCTCATCGGCGTGCACCTGCCGGTGACCATCACCGGCAGCGGTATCGGCATCGGCGGCACCGCCACCGGCACCGCCACCGGCACCCCCGGTTCGTCGAGCGGGTCGTCCTCCAGCGGATCGTCGTCGAGCAACCCGCTCGGCAACCTGCTCAACGGTGTCATCACGGTCAACCCGAACGCCGTCTCCGGATCGTCCGGAGTGCCGAAGCTTGTTCAGGTCGACGCCCCGGTGACGATCGGCGGCAACGCCGTCGGCGTCGCCGCCAACGCCTCGACATCGACGTCCCCGTCTGCGCCCGCGACCACACCCGGCAAGGGGCTCGTGGGCGTCAACGCACCCGTCACGATCGGCGGCAACGCGGTGGGCGTGCTGGGCAACGCCGTCTCGGGAACGGGCACCGCGGGCGGCGGGTCGTCGGCGAGCAGCAACCCGCTGACCTCGCTCCTGGGCGGACTGTCGTCGAGCAGCAACCCGCTGAGCTCGGCGCTGTCGGGACTGCAGAGCCAGCTTCCCGCCGGTCTGAGCACGCTGGTGCCGAGCCTCGGCACCTCGAGCCTGCCTGCCGGTCTCGACACCCTGGTGCCGGGACTCTCCTCGGCCACCGGAGGCACCGACGTGCTCTCCCCGCTGGTGAACGACGCCCTCAACCCGCTCGTCTCGACAGTGACCGGGCTCGTCAACGGCACCGGGCTCGCGACGGTGAACGTGCCGCTGTCGGCGTCGTGCAACTCGGTCGCGCTGCTCACCCCGAACACGGTGAACTGCCCGACGAACACCACGCCCACCACCCCGACGAACCCCACCAACCCGACGAACCCGACCAACCCGGTTGACCCCGGCACCAACGGATCGATCTTCGGTTCTGCGGCCAGCACGAGCGGCGCCCTCGCCTTCACCGGCGCGGCCGGCCTGTTCCCGCTGATGCTCATGGGCGCCTCGCTCGTCGCCGCCGGTGTGGGCGCCGCGGGCTACTCGGTGATCCGTCGCCGCCGCGTGGCCAGCTTCGCCTGACCCGCATCCCCCCGGAAACGCTGAGGGCCCCGGGATCCGAAAGGATCCCGGGGCCCTCAGCCGTGCGTCGCGCCGGATTACTTCGCGGCGACGACCTGCAGCGTGATCACGGCGGTGACGTCGTCGCGCAGACGGACCGTCGCCTCGTGGGTGCCGACCGACTTGATCGGCGACGTGATGTGGATCTTGCGCTTGTCGAGGTCACCGAGACCGGCGGCCTTGACGGCGTCGGCCACGTCGTCGTTCTTGACGGAACCGAACAGACGCCCCTCGGCGCCGGCCTTGACCGCGAGCTTGACGGAGGACTGCTCGATGTTCGCCTTCAGCGCGAGCGCCTCTTCGTGGTCGTGGATGGCACGGGCCTCACGGGCCGCGCGGATCGACGCGACCTGCTTCTCGCCACCGCGCGTCCACGCGACAGCGAAGCCCTGGGGGATGAGGTAGTTGCGGGCGTACCCGTTCTTGACCTCGACGACGTCGCCGGCGCTACCGAGCCCCGCGACCTCATTGGTGAGAATCAGCTTCGACATGGGTGCTCCTTAGCGGCCTGCGCCGGCGTAGGGCAGGAGCGCCATCTCGCGCGCGTTCTTGATCGCCTTGGCGATCAGACGCTGCTCCTGCACCGAGACACCGGTGATACGACGGGCGCGGATCTTGCCGCGCTCCGAGATGAACTTGCGAAGCGTGGCGACATCCTTGTAGTCGATGACGCCCACGCGGATCGCCTTCGCGGGAGCGGCGACCTTCGCGCCCTTCCGCGGCTTGCGGCGGTCGCCGCTTGCCTTTCCAGCCATGGTGTTCCTTCGTGTGTGTGAGCGGATGCCTCAGGCGCGGGGCCGCGGCATCCGTGATTCGAGATTCAGAACGGAGTGTCGTCGCCGTAGGCGCCCGGGGCGCTCCACGCGTCGGCACTGCTGTTCGAGGAGCCGGGCGTCGACCACGGCTCGTCGGCGACCTGGGCGCGCGATCCGCCGCCGCCGGCGCCGGAACCGCCGGCCGCACGGGTGACCTGTGCGGTGGCGTAGCGCAGCGAGGGGCCGATCTCGTCGACCTCCAGCTCGATCGCAGTGCGGTTGTTGCCGTCACGGTCCTGGTAGGAGCGCTGACGCAGACGACCGGTCGCGATGACACGGCTTCCCTTGGTCAGCGAACCCGCCACGTGCTCGGCGAACTCACGCCAGACCGACGCCCGCAGGAACAGGGCCTCGCCGTCCTTCCACTCGTTCGCCTGACGGTCGAACGTGCGGGGGGTCGACGCGATGGTGAAGTTCGCGACGGGCAGCCCGTTCTGCGTGTACCGCAGCTCGGGGTCGGCCGTGAGGTTGCCCACGACGGTGATGACGGTCTCGCCGGCCATCGTCGTTACGCCTTCGCGACCTTCGCGGCACCGGCGGCGGCCTTGCGGGCAGCCTTCTCGTCGGCGCGCTTCTGCTCGGACGCGATGAGAGCGATGGCCTCTTCGGCGCGGAGCACCTTGGTGCGGAACACGAGCTCGCTGAGGTTCAGCTGGCGGTCGAGCTCCTGCGTGGTCTCGCTGGTCGCGGTGAAGTTGACGACGGCGTAGATGCCCTCGGACTTCTTCTTGATCTCGTAGGCGAGACGGCGGCGGCCCCAGACGTCGACGTTGTCGATCGAGCCACCATCATTCGTGATGACCTTCAGGAACTTGTCGAGGTTCGGGGTGACCTGGCGCTCGTCGAGCTCGGGGTCGAGGATGACCATCAGCTCGTACTGGTGCGTGTGCGTCACTAACCCACCTCCTTCGGACTAGAACGGCTGCCGGGCGTTTCCCGACAGCAGGAGGGTTGATGCACGTGTCCGCGATGCGCGGCGGGAGCCGCACACGGACAACCTTCGAAGTGTATCGGATGCCACGAACCCCCGCCAACCGACGGCGCTTCCCGCGCACGGGCCGGTGCTACGATGCGGCCCAATCATCTGGAGGCGACGATGCCGGACATCAGCGCGGCGGCCCTGCGGCCCGACGACCGCGACCTGCTGCGCGGCATCCTGCGTCGTCTGGCGGGCGGTACGCCCGGCTACGTGCTGATGGCAGGACTGGTCGATCACGACGCGTTCACGATCACCGAGCTCGTGGGCACCGAGACCGACAGCCTGCACCGGCTGTTCGTTCGCGCGGGCGAAGGGGTCGGCGGCGGAGCCGTCGCGCGCGGACGCCCGACGGCGGTCAACGACTACGTGGGAGCGCCGCAGATCTCCCACCAGCACGACGGTGCGGTGCGACGCGAAGGGCTGCGGTCGATGGTCGCCGTGCCGGTGACGGTCGACGGTGCCACCCGCGCGGTGCTCTACGCCGCGACACGCGACGAGGGGAGCCTCGGCGACGCGGTCGCGACGCACCTGCTCGGCGGAGCGCGCGCGATCGGCGGAGAGCTGCACGTGCGGGACGAGGTCGACCGCCGGCTGGCGGCGCTGCGGGGCGTCGACCCCACGGTGCGCGCCGACGACCGGGACGCCCGCGACGCGGTGCGGGTGGCGCACGCCGAACTGACCGCGCTGGCCGCAGCGACCACGGATCCGACGCTCGCCGCCCGCCTGCTCGCCATCGACGCGCAGCTCGTGGGCGCCCGGCAGCACGATGCCCCACAGCTGTCGGCACGGGAGTCGGACGTGCTCGCGCAGGTCGCGCTCGGCTGCACCTATGCCGAGACGGCGCGGCGGCTCACCCTGCAGCCCGACACCGTCAAGGGCTACATGCAGACGATCATGGCGAAACTCGGCGCCCACTCGCGCCATGAGGCCGTCGCGACGGCGCGGCGCCTCGGCCTGCTGCCCTGACGGCCGGCGCCGGCCGACACCCTCCATCGGGGGGTGTGGGGGCCGCGGCATCCGTGTTTGCATCGTGCCACCGCGGCGCGACGGAGCGCCGCCCGGCTGTCGAAGGAGACCCGGATGCCTCACCTCGCCGAACCCACGACGATCACCTCGCCCGTTCCCCTCAGCCCCGCCGCGAACGACGAGCCGCTCACCCCGCTGCGGTTCCTGCAGCGGGCGGCGGAGGTCTTCCCCGACAAGGACGCGATCGTCTACGGCGCGCGCCGCTACTCGTACCGGCGCTTCGCCCACGAGGCCGAGCAACTGGCGCGGGTGCTGCAGGCGCGCATCGAGCCCGGCGACCGCATCGCCTACCTCGTGCCCAACACCCCCGAGATGCTGATCGGCCATTTCGCGGTGCCGCTCGCGGGCGGCGTGCTCGTCGCGATCAACACCCGCCTGAGCCGGGCCGAGATCGACTACATCCTGCTGCACTCCGGCGCGCGGGTGCTGATCGCCGACGCCGAGATCCTCGCGTCGATTGGCGACCCGCTCGCCAGCGTCGGCACCCTCGAGGAGGTCGTCGAGGTGCAGGATCCCGAGTTCGGCCATCCGGGCGGGCACGTGGCATCCGGTCAGGTGTCGTACGAGGAGTTCCTGGGCCGCGCGGCCGACCTCGACGAGCCGGTGTCATGGCATGTGAGGGATGAGCGCGCGCCCATCTCGATCAACTACACCTCGGGCACGACCGGCAAGCCGAAGGGCGTCGTCTACACGCACCGCGGCGCCTACCTGAACGCGCTCGGCGAGGTGTTCCACCAGCAGCTGACGAGCGCGTCGGTCTACCTGTGGACGCTGCCGATGTTCCACTGCAACGGCTGGTGTACGCCGTGGGCGGTGACCGCCGCCGGCGCCACCCATGTCGGGCTTCGCGCCGTGCGGGCCGACCGCATCTGGGAGCTCATCGACGGGGCATCCGTCACCCATCTCTGCGGGGCGCCGACCGTGTGCACGACGATCGCGGCGTCGGCCGACGCGCACCTCGTCGAGCGGCCACTGCGCATCACGACCGCGGGTGCGCCGCCGTCGCCGACCATCATCGAGACGCTCGAGGACCTCGGCATCACCGTCGTGCACGTCTACGGGCTCACCGAGGTGTACGGACCGTTCACGGTGTGCGAGTACCAGACCGCGTGGGACGGCCTCGACCGCGGCGAGCGCGCCAAGCGTCTCGCGCGGCAGGGGGTGGGGATGGTGCAGGCAGAGTCCGCGCGGGTCGTCGACGAGCAGGGGCAGGATGTCCCCGCGGACGGCACGACCATCGGCGAGATCGTGCTGCGCGGCAACAACGTCATGCTGGAGTACTTCCGCGACAGCCGGGCCACGAAGGTGGCGTTCCGCGGGGGATGGTTCCACACCGGCGACCTCGGCGTGATGCACCCCGACCGCTACATCGAGCTGAAGGACCGCGCGAAGGACATCGTGATCTCGGGCGGCGAGAACATCTCGACGGTCGAGGTCGAGCAGGCCGTCGTCTCGCACGACGCCGTGCTCGAGGTCGCCGTCATCGGCCGCCCCGACGCACGATGGGGTGAGCGGCCGGTCGCCTTCGTGGTGCTGCGCGAAGGGCATGCCGCGGGCGCCGACGAGCTGCGGGTGCACACGCGCGGGCTGCTCGCCGCATTCAAGGTGCCCGACGAGTTCCACTTCGTGGCGGAGCTGCCCCACACCGCCACCGGCAAGGTGCGCAAGTTCGATCTGCGAGCCGCCGCCGTGAACGCCTGACAGCGGGTCGCCCCGCCCGCTACGGTGTCGGCATGGAGTGGGTGGGGGACGGGGCCGACCGATGAACGGACTGGGGCGGGCGGCATCCGGCGCCCTCGACACGGGTGCCCTCGTCGCACCGGTCGACCCGGCGGCGGTGCGGGCGTTCCGGAAGGCCCACGACAAAGGCATGACCGCGGGACGCGTCGTCGGGTTCGTCATCGCCGGCATCGTGACGCTGTTCGCCCTGGCGGTCATCGTGCCCATCGTCATCGGCGTGCTGGGATCGGTCATCGTGGGTCTCGCCACGGGCGACGGAGCCTCGCCCGTCGCCCTCGTCTTCGTGCTCGCCGTCGTCGGAGTGCTCGCGATCTTCGTCTCGGCGGCCGTGCGCACCTGGCGCAGCGCCGCCGTGCACGCGTACCGGCTCGACGCCTTCGCGCGCGCGAACGGTCTCACCTACACGACACGCATCGACGACCCGAACCTGCCGGGCGTCATCTTCGACACCGGCGAGAACCGGAAGTCGCTGGATTTCGTGCGCACCGCGTCCGGGCGCGACATCGAGATCGCGAACTACCGGTACGAGACCGGCTCGGACCGGGACCGCACCACGCACCGGTGGGGGTACGTGGCCGTGCGCCTCGACGTGCCGTTGCCGAACATCGTGCTCGACGCCGTCGGCAACAACCGCATGTTCGGGGCATCCAATCTGCCGGCGGACTTCGCGCGCTCACAGCACCTGTCGCTCGAGGGCGACTTCGACCGGTACTTCCGCCTGTACTGCCCCGCCGGCTACGAGCGCGACGCGCTCTACCTGTTCACGCCCGACATCATGGCGCGCTTCATCGACAGCGCTGCCGCCCTCGACGTCGAGATCGTCGACGACCGACTGTTCCTCTACGCCGAACGCGACCTCGTCACCCTCGATCCCGCCACCTGGCAGTGGCTCGACGCGACCATCGGCGCCCTCACGGCCAAGCTCGATCAGTGGGCGCGCTGGCGCGACGAGCGCGTCCAGAGCGAACAGGGCGCACCATCGGATGCCGCGGCATCCACCCCCCACGTCGCGCCGCCGCCCGTCGTGGCTCCCGCCGGTCGGAGACTCCGCCGCCGCGCGTCGGTGCTCGGCGGCATCGCGGCCGTCGTGTTCATCGGGTTCTGGCTGTGGAGCCTGTTCGGCGATGCGATCGGACGGCTCGTCACCCCGTGACGCGTCCATCGCGGGAGAGGAAGACCCGCGTGATCGTGCGCTCGAGCACGCCGTTCGCACCCATGAGGATCAGCGAGTAGTAGCCGATCGCGGGGAACAGCAGTGAGATCACGAGCGCCAGCGAGAACAGCACGGCCAGCGACAGATCGTTGCCGACGCCGCGGATCAGCGCCTTCTCGGGAGTGTCGTGCAGACCGGGATGCTGCCGCAGATAGAGGCGTGTGCAGAGCGACAGCAGGCTCGTGACCACCATGCTGCCCATGTAGATCGACTTCGCGACCGGATCGCCGGACCCCGCCGCCCCCGTGATGGAGGTTGCGACCGGCAGCCAGACGATCGTCACGAGCCACGCCATCATCAGCCAGATGACCGCGGCATCGACCCGCTGCACCCGGGAGAACTGTCGGTGGTTGCCCACCCAGAACATCGCGATGATCGCGAAGCTCAGCACGAACGACACCAACTGGTCGTGGTGGTCGCCCAGCCACCGCCACGTGCCGCCCTCGGTCGAGCTGATGTCGCCGACGCTCTCCATGAGCGGCAGGATCAGCAGCGTGATCGCGATGGCGACCACCGCGTCGGAGAACGCGGTGAACCGCTCCGCCGCATACCCGGGTGCGTGCGGGCTGTCGCCCTCGTCGTCGGTCACCCGGTCACCCCTCGCGCGTGCGCTCCCACTCCTGCCGGCGCGCGGCCTGCGCCACCGGATCGGGCACGGGGAGCGAGGCGAGCAGCCGCTTCGTGTAGTCGTCGCGCGGGGCGCCGAGCACCTGAGCGGTCGTGCCCTGCTCGCGGATCACGCCGTGCCTGAGCACCACAATACGGTCGGCGACCTCGTCGATCACCGCCAGATCGTGGCTGATGAACAGCGACGCGAACCCCAGCTCCCGCTGCAGCTGCGCGAACAGCTCCAACACGGTCGCCTGCACTGACACATCGAGCGCGCTGGTGGGTTCGTCGGCGATGAGCAGCGTCGGCTGCAGAGCCAGCGCCCGCGCGAGCGACGCGCGCTGGCGCTGACCGCCGGAGAGCTCATGCGGGAACCGGTCGCCGAACGCGGTCGGCAGGCGCACCGCGTCGAGCAGCTCGTCGACGCGGGCGCGCGCCGCTCGCGGCGACCGGGCGCGGCCGTGCACGATGAGCGGCTCGGCGATGCACTCGGCGATGGTCAGCAACGGGTTGAAGCTCGTCGCCGGGTCCTGGAACACGAACCCGATCTCGGGTCGCAGCGGCGCGAGCCGCCGGTTCGTGGCGCCGCGCATCTCGGTGCCGAGCACGGTCAGCGACCCGCCCATGACCTCCGTGAGACCGACGAGGGCGCGCCCGATCGTGGTCTTGCCCGACCCCGACTCGCCCACGAGGCCGACGACCTCGCCCGGCGCGACCCAGAAGTCGACGCCCTTGACGGCCACGACCCCGCCGCGACCGAAGCGTCCCGGGTAGCCGATCTCGGCCGCTCTCGCGACGACCACCGCGTCGGCGGGCGCCTCGGTCGGGGCGGATGCCGCGGCATCCTGCCCCTGCGTGCGGCTCTTGCCCGCACCCACGCGCGGGACGGCGGCGAGGAGCTCCTTCGTGTACGGCTCGCGCGGCGACGCGAACAGCTCGCGCACGGGCGCCTGCTCGACGATGTCGCCGCGGTACATCACGATCACGCGGTCGGCGAGGTCGGCGACGACGCCCATGTTGTGGGTGATGAGCACGATCGTCGCCCCGAACTCGTCGCGGCAGGTGCGCAGCAGCTCGAGGATCTCGGCCTGCACGGTGACATCGAGCGCCGTCGTCGGCTCGTCGGCGATGATCAGCCCCGCGTTGAGCACCAGCGCCATCGCGATCACGACGCGCTGCTTCTGACCGCCCGAGAACTGGTGCGGGAAGTCGTCGACGCGGCGCTCGGGGTCGGGGATGCCGACCGTGCGCAGGATCTCGATCGCGCGCACCTTCGCCTGGGCGCGGCTGATCTTCTGGTGGGCGCGCAGGCCCTCCGCGATCTGCCAGCCCACCGTGTAGACGGGGTTCAGCGCGGTCGAGGGCTCCTGGAACACCATCGCCGCGTCCCGCCCGCGCATCGCGCGCAGCTGCGCGTGGGTCGCGTGCACGACATCGGTCTCGCCGTCGGCGCCACGGATGATCACGGCTCCCGAGAGCGTCGCCGTCTCGGGCAGCAGGCCCAGCAGCGTGTTCGCCGTGACCGTCTTGCCCGACCCGGACTCACCGACGATCGCCAGCACCTCGCCGGCGTGCGCGGCGAGCGAGATGCCCGACACCGCGGTGACGGGCGCGCCGTCGGTCGCGAAGGTGACCGTGAGGTCTCGGATGTCTGCGACGTCGCTCATGCGGCACCTCCCGCGCGACGGCGGGTACGCAGTCGCGGATCGCTCAGGTCGTTGAGGCTCTCGCCGACGAGCGTGATGCCGAGCACCACGAGCACGATCGCCAGGCCCGGGAAGATGGAGGTCCACCAGATCCCGCTCGTCACGTCGGCGACCGACCGGTTCAGGTCATAGCCCCACTCGGCGGCCTTCGTCGCCTCGATGCCGAACCCGAGGAAGCCGAGGCCCGCGAGGGTGAGCAGCGCCTCGGACGCGTTGAGGGTGACGACCACCGGCAGCGTGCGGGTCGAGTTGCGCAGCACGTGGCGCACCAGGATGCGCCCGAGCGGCACTCCGATGACGCGCGCCGAGTCGACGAACGGCTCCGCCTTCACCCGCACGACCTCGGCGCGCACCACGCGGAAGTACTGCGGCACGAAGACGACGGTGATCGAGATCGCGGCCGCCAGGATGCCGCCGACCAGCGTCGACTGCCCGCGGCTGATCACGATCGACATGACGATCGCGAGCAGGAGCGACGGGAACGCGTAGATCGCGTCGCAGATCACGAGGAGCACCCGGTCGAGCCAGCCGCCGAAGTAGCCCGACAGGAGGCCGAGGGCGACACCGATGAACAGCGAGAACACGATCGCCGCGAGGATCGCGAACAGCGCCGTCTGCGCGCCCCAGATCACTCGCGAGAACACGTCGAAGCCGCTGACGGTCGTGCCCCAGATGTGGGCGGCACTGGGTGGCTGCTGGGTCGCGAAGTCGACACCGTTCGCCGACTGCTGTGCCCACGAGTACGGCGCGATGAGCGGCGCGAAGGCGGCGACGAGCACGAACACGGCGACGATGACGACGCCGATGACGAGCATCGCGCGCTGCAGCCCGACGCTGCGGCGCAGGTGCGAGAGCACCGGGATGCGGTCGGCGAGAGGACGCGTGCGATCACTGACCGCAGCGGGGCGGGAGGAGGCATCCGTGGACATCAGTACCTCACTCGCGGGTCGATGAGAGCGGCGATCACGTCGACCACGAAGTTGGTCAGCGCCACGACGACCGCGATCATGACGACGATCCCCTGCACGGCGACGAAGTCACGCGCCTTCAGATACTCGGAGAGCATGAAGCCGACGCCCTTCCACTCGAACGTCGTCTCGGTCAGCACCGCCCCCGACAGCAGCATCGCGATCTGCAGGCCGATGACAGTGATGATCGGGATCAACGCGGGCCGGTACGCATGCTTGGTGACGAGGCGGAACTCACTCACCCCTCGCGAGCGGGCGGATGTCACATACTGCGCGCCGAGCGTGCCGATCACGTTCGTACGCACGAGCCTGAGGAACACGCCCGCGGTCAGGATGCCGAGAGCGACGCCGGGGAGGATCGCGTGCAGCAGCACGTCGCCGACGGCGGCGCCGTTGCCGAGTCGGATCGCGTCGATCAGGTAGATGCCGCTGGGGTGGTCGAGGTTGCCGAGCAGCAGCTCGGTGCGGGTGGAGGCGCGGCCGTTCGTGGGGAGCACGCCGAGCCACACCGAGAAGACGAGCTTGAGCAGCAGTCCGACGAAGAAGATGGGGGTCGCGTAGCCGAGGATCGCCCCGACGCGCAGGGTGGCGTCCGGCCAGCGGTCGCGCTTGTAGGCGGCGACCAGTCCGAACGGGATGCCGATGAGGAACGCGACGATGAGCGCGTAGAACGCGAGCTCGAGGGTCGCCGAGCCGTACTGCAGCAGCACGTCGAGCACGGGCCGGCGGTCGGTGATCGTGGTGCCGAAGTCACCGCGCAGGATGCCGCCGAGGTAGTCGAGGTACTGCGCCCAGAGGGGTCGGTCGTAGCCGGCCTCGTGGATGCGCTGCTGCAGCTGATCGGGAGGGAGGCGTCCGCCGAGAGCGGCGGTGATGGGGTCGCCGGTCAGACGCATCAGCACGAAGACGACGGTGACCAGGATGAAGACGGTGGGGATGACCAGCAGCAGGCGCACGAGGATGTAGCGCCAGAGCCCGCCGCCCTTGGAGACGGCGGGGGCGAGTGCGGCCGGATCGACGGCGGCAGTGACCATGGGGGAACGACCTTACGTGGATCGCGCCGTGGGCCGGGGGGAGACCCCCGGCCCACGGCGCTGGACGACGCTTACTTGTGCAGCGGCGCGTAACGGAACTTGAACGAACCGTCGAGCGTCGCGCCCTGGACGTCGGAGCCGACGACCGCGGTCTGCGTGCCCTGCAGCAGCGGCAGGGTCGACAGGTCCTGGGCCACGAGGTCCTGGATCTTGCCGAGCTCGGTCGCGCGCGACGCGGCGTCGGTGTCGGAGGCCTGCTTCGTGATCAGGTCCTGCACCTCGGCGTTGTCGTAGTGGTTCTTCAGGAAGTTGTCCTTCGAGAAGAACGGCGTCAGGTAGTTGTCGGCGTCGGAGTAGTCCGGGAACCAGCCGAGCTGGTATGCCGGGTACACGTCGGCGACGCGGTCCTTGGAGTACTGCACCCACTCGGTCTGCGCGAGGTTGACGGTGAACAGGCCGCCGTTCTCGAGCTGGCTCTTGACCGCGGCGTACTCGTCACCTGACGAGGGGCCGTAGTGGTCGCCGTTGTACTGCAGGTTGAGGGTGACGGGCGTGGTGACGCCGGCGGCCTCGAGGATCTGCTTCGCCTTGTCGAGGCTCGGGCCGCCGTTGCCGTCGCCGTACAGCGACTTCAGCGACTCGGTGGCGCCGGCGAGGCCCTGCGGAACGTAGGAGTACAGGGGGGTGTAGGTGCCCTTGTAGACGTTCTGCGAGATGGCGGCGCGGTCGACGAGGGATGCCGCGGCCTGGCGCACGGCGAGCGCCTTGGCCGGGTCGGCCTCCGCGGTCGTCGCACCGTAGGGCTGGGTGTTGAAGTTGAAGACGATGTAGCGGATCTCGCCGCCGGGGCCGTCGACGACCTGCACCTTGTTGTTCGACTTCAGGTCGGCGATGTCGGTGGCGGTGAGGCTGCGGAACGCGACGTCGATCGCGTTGTTGGAGACATCCAGCTTCAGGTTCGACGAGTCGGCGTAGTACTTGACCGTGACGCCGCCGTTGGCGGCCGCGCCCAGCTCGCCCTGGTAACCGGCGTAGGGCTTGTAGTCGATCAGCTCGTTCTTCTTGTACGAGTCGATCGTGTACTGGCCCGCGAACGCGTTGCCCGCGACGATCGTGTCGTCAGGGGTGACGGCGGTCGCCGAGAACACCTGCTCGTCGACGATCGGCGCCGCCGGGCTCGAGAGGATCTGCGGCCACGTCTGGTCGTTGGGCGCCTTCAGCGTGAACACGACGGTCGTGTCATCGGGGGTGGCGACCGAGTCGAGGTTGCCGAGCAGCGATGCCGGACCGTTGGGGTCGTTGATCGCGACCTGACGGTCGAAGGAGAACTTCACGTCCGAGGAGGTGAGGTCGTGGCCGTTCGCGAACTTCAGACCCGGCTTGAGCTTCACCGTGTACTCGGTGGGCGAGGTGTACTCGGCCGAGGTCGCGATGTCGGGGGTGACCTCCGACGTGCCGTACTTGCTGTTGAGCAGGAACGGGTAGACCTGGTTCATCACGGCGAACGAGCCGTTGTCGTACGAACCGGCCGGGTCGATCGAGGTGATCTTGTCTGTCGTGCCGATCAGCAGCGGCTCGCTCGAGCCCGAGCTCGAGGAGGAGCTGCTGCCCGAGCAACCGGCCAGCAGCAGCGCGGAGGCGCCGACCGCGGCCACGACGAGGCCGAGGCGGCCACGCGTGCGGGGGGAAAGTGTCATGGTGATGTGACTCCAGCTGTGAAAGAGACGGCCGCCTGGCGACGGACCGCATCCCGATATCTTGGACCCGTTCTCAGCGGGGACAAAGCCTGTGGAACGACTTTTCACAAGATCGAAACGCGTGCTATGGGCGTGACGAATGTCACATTCGGGTCGTGACGACCGGCTCTGGTGCAGCGGATCGCCCTGCGGGAGGCTCAGACCATGAGCTCATCCGCACCCGCCGCAGACGCGGCATCCGCTCGCTCCGGCGGCTCAGGTCACACGGCGATCCGCGCTCGCCGCCTCGTGAAGTCGTTCGGCAAGGTCCAGGCCGTGCGCGGCGTCGACCTCACCGTCGCGCAGGGCGAGATCGTCGCGTTCCTCGGCCCGAACGGGGCCGGCAAGACCACCACGATCGATATGATCCTGGGGCTCGCGCACCCCGACGCGGGTGAGATCGAGGTGTTCGGGCGCAGTCCCCGGTCGGCGATCTCCCACGGTCTCATCTCCGCTGTGCTGCAGACCGGCGGCCTGCTCAAGGACCTCACCGTGCGCGAGACGCTGCGGCTCACGGCGAGCCTGTTCAGCGACACCCGGCCCATCGACGAGGTGCTGCAGCGCGCCGGCATCTCGTCGATCGCCGACCGCAAGGTGGGGGTGTGCTCGGGCGGTCAGCAGCAGCGGCTGAGGTTCGCGATGGCGCTGCTCAGCGACCCGGGGCTGCTGATCCTCGACGAGCCGACGACGGGAATGGATGTCGAGGGTCGCCGCTCGTTCTGGCAGGCGATCCGCGCGGACGCCGCCCGCGGCCGCACCGTGCTGTTCGCCACGCACTACCTCGACGAGGCCGACGAGTACGCCGACCGCATCGTGCTGATGAGCCACGGCCGCATCGTCGCCGACGGCACGACGGCGGAGATCAAGAACCTGGTCGCCGGCCGCGTCGTGCACGCCACCCTGCCCGGCGCGGACCCGGTCGCACTCGCGGCGATCGCCGGCGCCGAGGATGTCTCGGTGCAGGGCGAGCGCATCGCGATCCGCACCCGCGACTCCGACTCGGTGGCCCGGCATCTCCTGACCGCCACCCCCGCGCGAGACCTCGAGATCTCGGCGCAGAACCTCGAGAGCGTCTTCCTCGCGCTCACCGGCAACGACGACACCGAGAAGAGCACGCGATGACCAGCACCCCCGCCCCCGCCCCCGTCAACCTCGACCGGCGAGTGCCACCGCTCGGCGGCTTCACCTTCACCTATCTCGGCATCGAGCTCACCCGGAAGCTGCGCAACCGCCGGTCGCTGATCTTCACCGTCGCCTTCCCGGTGCTGATGTACATGATCGTCGGCTATCGCCTGAAGGACACCCCGCTCACCGATGTGCCCCTGTCGGCCGGCGGTGTCTCCGTCGCGGCCTACATCATGGTGTCGATGGCGATGTACGGTGCCATGATGTCGGCCACGCAGACCGGCGCATCGGTCGCCCTCGAGCGCGCACAGGGATGGAGCCGGCAGCTGCTGCTCACGCCGCTCAACCCCCTGGTAAACGTCATCATCAAGATCATCGCCGGCATGCTGTTCGGGTTCATCGCGATCGTGGCCACGTATGTCGTGGCCGGGTTCTCGGGTGTGCAGCTGAGCCCCGTGCAGTGGATCGTCACGGGTCTCGCGGCGTGGCTGCTCGCCGGCGCCGTCTTCACGACCCTCGGACTGATGGTCGGCTACATGGTCCCCGGTGAGAACGCCGCGCAGATCACGAGCCTCGTGATCGTGCTGCTCTCGTTCCTCGGAGGTCTGTTCTACCCGCTGTCGAGCATGCCGGACTTCCTGCAGACGATCGCGAAGTTCACCCCCGTGTACGGCATCAGCCAGATCGCGCGCGCACCGCTCACGGGCGACGCCTTCGACCTCGGCGCGCTCGTCAACGCGATCGCGTGGCTTGCGATCTTCGTCGCCGGCACGGTGGTGTTCTTCCGTCGCGACACGAAGCGGGCGTGAGCGCGATGTCCGCGGGGCGGCGTCCGGGTGCGGATGCCGCCTCGCGGCCTATCGTGTGGGATGTGAGTCAGACGGAGGCGCCCGATCGTGTGCGCGGCATGGGCTGGCCGGTGCTCGCCGACGGCGAGCGCGCCTCGCTCGCCGGATGGCGTGCGACGCTGGCGACTCCCTCCGTACGGGGGTGGTACGTGGGCGGCGCGATCGCGTTGCCGTGGCTGTTCGTCGTGCTGCCGGGGGTTCTCAGCGCCCCGCAGCTGTGGCAGCAGGTGCTCGGCAGCACTCTGGTGCTGCTCTTCGCCGCCGCGTTCCTGATCGCCGCCCCGACCGCGTGGGCCACTCCGCGCCGCGGGCGCATCTGGATCGTGCTGGGCCTGTTCGCGCTGTCTTTCGCACTGATGCCCTGGCTCGGGTGGGATGTGCGCGCCACCTGGACGTTCGTGGGCGTGGTGCTGGGCGTGAGCGTCATCGGCTGGCGGTTCACCTGGATCGCCATCGTCGCGCTCGGCCTGCTCGCCTTCGGCATCGCAGTCGCGACCGGCGTCGACCCGGCGGACGCCGTGCTGAACTCCGCGATCATCGTGTCGATCTCGCTCATGATGGCCGCCTTCGCACGCACCCTCGCCACGCTCGGCCAGCTGCGCAGGACGCAGGCCCAGGTCGAGGTGCTCGCCGCCGACCGGGAGCGCAGCCGGGTGGCGCGCGACATCCACGACATCCTCGGGCACTCGCTCACGGTCATCACCGTGAAGGCCGAGCTCGCCGGACGCCTCATCGACGCCGACCCGCAGCGGGCGGGCGTCGAGATCGGCGAGGTCGAGGCGCTTGCCCGCGGCGCCCTGGCCGACGTGCGCGCCGCGGTGAGCGGCTTCCGCGAGGTGAACGTGAGCGCGGAGCTCGCCGCCGCCCGGGCGGCGCTGCGGGCGGCCGGGATCGAGCTCGACGCGTCCGCATCCACCGATGCGATCGACCCGGCACATCGTGAGCTCGCGGGGTGGGTCGTGCGCGAGGGCGTCACGAACGTCATCCGTCACGCGGGTGCGTCGCGCTGCCGCATCCGGCTCGAGCACGATGTGGTCGAGGTCGCCGACGACGGTGTCGGGCCCGGGGCCGGCACCGCGTCCACCGGTCTCACGGGGCTGCGGGAGAGAGCGGATGCCGCCGGCGCCCGCCTGCGCATCGGTCGCAGCGACCTCGGCGGGTTCTCGGTGCGGGTCGAGCTGTGAGCGACGGCATCCGGCTGCTGATCGCCGACGACCAGGCCCTCGTGCGCGGGGCGCTCTCGGCGCTGCTCTCGCTGGAGCCCGACATCGAGGTCGTCGCCGAGGTCGGCCGCGGCGACGAGGTCGAGGCCGCCGTCCGCGCGGCGGCGGCGACCGTGGCCCTGCTCGACATCGAGATGCCCGGTCTCGACGGCATCGCCGCGTGCGCGCGGCTGCGCGAGACGGCGCCCGGATGCCGCGTGCTCATCGTCACGACCTTCGGTCGCCCCGGCTACCTGTCACGCGCGCTGCAGGCGGGGGCATCCGGGTTCGTCGTGAAGGACACCCCCGCCGCGCAGCTCGCCGACGCGGTGCGCCGGGTCGCCCGAGGGGGGCGGGTCGTGGACCCGCAGCTGGCGATCGACTCGCTCGCGCAGGGCGACTCGCCGCTCACCGAGCGCGAACGCGACGTTCTCGAGGGGGCGCGCACCGGCGGCAGCGTCGCGGACATCGCGCGCATGCTGCACCTGTCCGAAGGCACCGTGCGCAACCATCTGTCGTCGGCCATCGGCAAGACCGGCGCCCGCAACCGAGGCGACGCGGCGCGCATCGCCGAGCAGAACGGCTGGCTGTAGCCGGGTCAGGCTCCGCGCGAGCGGCCCTCGCGTTCGAGGAATGCGGCCGTCTCCGGGTGCACCGGAGCGTCGAACACCTGCTCAGGGGTGCCCTGCTCGAGGATGCGCCCCTCGTGCATGAAGACGATGCGGTCGGCGACCTCGCGGGCGAACGCCATCTCGTGGGTCGCCATCAGGATCGTCGAGCCGCGCCGCTTGAGGTCACGCACGAGATCGAGCACCTCGCCGACCAGTTGCGGGTCGAGGGCGCTGGTGATCTCGTCGAGCAGCAGCAGCTCGGGGTCGGTCAGGATCGCCCGTACGATCGCGACGCGCTGCTGCTGGCCGCCGGAGAGCCGATCGGGGAACTCGCGCGCCTTCTGCGCGAGCCCGAGGGTCTCGAGAAGCTCGAGTGCGCGGGCGCGCGCGGCCGCCGGGCGCTGGCGGTGCACCCGCCGGGCCGCGAGCGTGATGTTGTCGATGACCCGCAGGTGGGGGAACAGGTTGAAGTGCTGGAACACCACGCCGATGCGCGAGCGCACCCGGTCGGGGTTGATGCCCGGGTCGGTGATGTCGGTCCCGCCCAGGAAGATCTGGCCGTCGTCGACGCGTTCGATGAGGTTGATCGTGCGCAGCAGCGTCGACTTGCCGGAGCCCGACGCGCCGATCAGCACGACGACCTCGTGCGGCTCGATCACGAGGTCGACCCCGCGCAGCACATCGTGGTCGCCGAACCGCTTGCGGACGCCGGTGAGGGTGAGCGCGCTCACACGACACCCCCGTTCTGCTGACGGCGGGTGAGGCGGGCGGAGACCCAGTCGGTGAGGCGGATCATCGGCAGGCTCATCGCGACGAACAGCAGCCCCGCGACAATGTAGGGCGTGAAGTTGTACGTGTTCGCGACCTCGATCTGCGCGGCACGCACAGCGTCGACGGCGCCGAGCACCGAGATGAGGCCGACGTCCTTCTGCATCGAGACGAAGTCGTTCATGAGCGCGGGCACGACGTTGCGCACGCCCTGCGGGATGACGACGATGCGCAGGGTCTGTC
Source organism: Microbacterium sp. 71-23 (assembly GCF_001897265.1). NCBI lineage: Bacteria > Bacillati > Actinomycetota > Actinomycetes > Micrococcales > Microbacteriaceae > Microbacterium > Microbacterium sp. 71-23. The sequence goes on along the minus strand of NZ_MKSL01000008.1, from coordinate 361,106 downwards.
CGTGGGTGAGGCCGAGCGAGCGCGCGGCGACCCGCTGAGACGGATGCACCGCCTCCATGCCCGCACGCAGCACCTCGGCGACATATGCGGAGTACGTGAGCACGATGGCGATGGTTCCCCACAGCACGACCGGCACCCGTCCGAAGAACCCGAGCGCGGGGATACCGAAGCCCACCAGGTAGAGCACGATCAGCAGCGGCATGCCGCGGAACAGGTCGGTGTATCCGGCGGCGAGTGCCCGCAGCGGGAAGAAGACCGGACCACGCAGCGACCGGAGCACGGCCAGTCCGGTGCCGAACACCGCCACGGCGGCGGCCGCGACGAACAGCACCTGGATGTTGACCCACAGACCGGCGATCACCGACGGGAACGCCGAGATGGCGACATCCAGATCGAAGAAGCTCGACCGCACGCTCTCCCAGCCGGGGCTGGTGACCACCGCGACGGCGAGGGCCGCGACGACCACCACGCTGCTGACGAGCGCGATGACCACCGAGCGCACGGTGGAACGGCGCCGGACCGCCCGCCGGGCGAGCTCGAGCTCGCTCGGCTGCCAGTCCGGCGCCGTGGAGGCTGGTGACGAGGTCAGTTCAGCACCGGCGCGTTGACGGCGTCGGCGAGCCACTGCTTCTGCAGCGCCGCGAGCGTGCCGTCGGCCTGGAGTGCGTCGACCGCGGCGGTGACGGCGGTGGTCAGCGGCGATCCCTTGGGCAGCACGAACGCGAGCTGATCGCCGCCGGTGGTGTCGTCGAACTGGCCGATGACCTTGCCGTTGTCGAGCTCGGCCCCGGCCAGGTAGAACGCGGTCGGCAGGTCGACGACGAGAGCGTCGATCTGGCCGGACTTCAGGGCGAGCACGGCGTCGTCGTTCGAGTTGAACACACGAAGGTTGTCGGTGCCGAGCTTCTCGGCCGCGACCCGGTAGCTGGTAGTGCCGCTCGCGACGCCGATGACGTCGGTCTTGAGGTCGGCGATCGAGGTGGCCGAGGCCGCCTTCGACGAGCCGGTGGTCACGACGGCCTGCGTCGTCGTGTAGTACGGCGACGAGAAGTCGACGGCCTTCTTGCGCTCGTCGGTGACCGAGAACTGCTGGATGTTGAGGTCCCAGTCCTTCGCACCGGGCGCGATGGCGCTGTCGAAGGTCGAGCGCACCCAGACGACGTCGCTGTCGGTGAAGCCGAGCTTCTCGGCGACGGCGTAGGCCACGGCCGCCTCGAAGCCCTTCTTGCTCGCCGGGTCGTCGTTCTCGACCCACGGCGAGTACGCCGGCTGGCCGGTGGCGATGGTGAGCTTGCCCGCAGTGAGCGTGTCGAGGGCGGCGGCGCTCGGGCCGGCGCTGGTGGCGGTGCCCGACGACGAGCCGGCGAACGCGCAGGCGGCGAGCGACAGGACGGTGGCGGCCGCCAGAGCGGCGACGGCGGCGGTGCGGCGGACGCGAGCGCGCGTGATCACAGGGTTCTCCTCAGGTGCGGGATAGCGGGTGGTCACCGCCAGCGGGTGCTGTGGTCCGTGCTCGGGCGATCGCGCACAGCCTATCCACGCCTCGCACATCGCCCGCGGTCAGGTGACACACGCGGTCACACCGGGATGCGCACGCCCGTCTCGGCGGTGAACCGGTCGGATGCGAAGCGGACGCGACCAGCGACCACGGTCGCGGCGGCCGTGCCTTCCCCGGCCGTCGCGAGGTGCTCGAGCGTGTCGTCCACCGCTCCGACGGGGACGTCGAGGAAGGCGAGGTCGGCGAGCGCCCCGACGGCGAGGTATCCGGTGCGGTCGGGCCCGGTGTCGATGCCCATCGCGTGGGCGCCGCCGAGGGTCGCCGCCCGCACGAGCCGTGCGGAGAGGTCGCGGTTCGCATAGCCCTGCCCGCGCGCGATGCGGTGCAGTGCGGCGACGTCGGCCCACGGGTCGAGCGACGGCGACGACGACAGCGAGTCGGTGCCGACGGCGATCGCGTTGCCCTCCACGAGATAGGCGGCGACCGGCGGCTCGTCGAGTCCGATCACGGCGTTCGAGCGGGGGCAGAGCGCGACCGCCGTGCCCCGCGCACGCAGCAGGGCGCGATCACGAGCGGTCATGTAGACGCCGTGGGCGATGTGGCAGTCGGGGCCGAGCACGCCGAGCTGGTCGACGAACTCCGCCGCCCCCACCCCGATGCCCTCGCCGCGCAGCTCGCGGAAGCTGCCGAGTCGCCGCTCGTGCCACGGGTCTCCGGGCACGTGGTCGCCCTCGCGCTCGAACGCGGCCTCGCCGAGGTGCAGGTGGATGCGCCCGCCCCGCTCGCGCACGATGTCGGGGATCTCCTGCAGCGGCTCGACGTCGAGCGAGTACGGCGCGTGCGGAGAGAGGCCGGTGCCGGGTGGGGTCGGGAGCGCGTCGAGCGCGCGTTCGACCTCGTGTCGGCCGATGCGCGCCCACTCGTCGTTGGTCCAGCTCATCACCTCCCAGTAGGTGATGCCGTGCAGCCCGGCGTCGTGCAGCGCTGTGGCGGCCGCGGCATCCGTCACGATGTCGGCGGCGGCGGTCACGCCGTGCGCCAGCAGGTCGCCGGCTCCGGATGCCGCGGCGGCCGCCCAGTCGTGCGGGTGCGCGTAGAGGCGGTCGAACGCGGCCGCTCAGTCGTCGAAGCCGCGGTAGCGGCCCCGCCCGACCTCGGCCATGCCGGAGTACTGCAGGTGGGTGTGGGCGTTGACGAGGCCGGGCAGCAGCACGCCCGGCCAGCGCACCTCGCGCACCTCGTCCCCGCGGCCTTCGAGCTGTGCACGCACCCAGGCACGGTCGCCGACGTGCCGGATGCGTCCCTGCGAGACCGCCACTGCGCCGTGCCGGATCGGCGGCGCTGTCACGGGCACGACCAGGTCGGCCGTGTAGAAAACGACGGATGTCACGTCCCGCTCCGGTGCGCGAAGCGCGGCGAGCGCCACCCGTCGGCGGCCCTCGCGACACCCACGTCGGGGGCGTCGACGCTCACACCGCGGGCGGCGAGCGCCGCGCGCGCGATGAGGTCGTCGACGGTCGCGGACACGGCGTGAACGCCCGGCGCGGGGCGCGTCGCGAGGAGCTCGCCGAGCGCGGCGAGCTGCACGGCGAAGGAGAGGTCCATGATCTCGATCGGGTTGCCCTCGGCGGCCGTGATGTTCACCGCACCGCCGCCACCCAGCAGCAGCGCGCCTCCCGGGAGCCGGTCGATGCCCGGCGCGACGGGCTCCGCTCCCGGGAGGTCGTCGACCTCGCCGGGCACCCCGCCGGCCACGGCGACGACGGCAGAGCTCTCGGCGATCGCGCGGGGCACCGTGCCGGCACGACCGGTGGCCGAGACCACCAGAGCGCCCGCCGCCCGCTCAGCAAGAGGAGCCACCTCGAACCCGTCGTGGAGCGCGCGAAGCGCCCGCACCGGGTCGACCTCGGCGACCGCCACGTCGGCGCCGAGCGCGCGCAGCACCGCCGCGACGCCCTCGCCGACCGGGCCGTACCCGACCACGACCGCGGGCTGGTCCCGCACCGTACGCCCCACCACGTCGAGCAGGTCGGCGACCGCGAACACGCACGACTGCGCGGTGCCGTAACGGTTGTCGAACCAGGTCTTCGTGCGCGCGTCGTTGACCGCCATCACCGCGGAGCGCAGCAGCCCTGCGTCGGCCATCGCCCGCAGCGGCGCGAGCCCGCTCGTCGTCTCCTCGCAGGCACCGATCCATCCCTCGACGAGCGACGGCTCGAGCTCGTGCGCGAGACGGATGAGGTGGGCACCGTCGTCGAGCAGCACGTCCCACCCCCTCCGCAGGAAGCCCTCGGCGGCGGCCCGTTCCGCGACACCCGACAGCGTCGTGTCCGCCACCACGAGCAGCCCCCGCGCGCGCAGGGCGGCCGCGACATCCGCATCGGTCTCGTCCGGGTGCGCGTACACGCCGACCTCGGCGCCCGCGGCGCGCAGCAGCAGCGCGAGTCGGGCGGTCTTCGGCTCGAGCATCATCGCCACCGCGACGCGCAGGCCCCGCAGGTCGAGCCCCTCGGCGACCCCCGCCGAGACGGTCATGAGTCGTGCGGCGCGGTCGATGCGGGCGTCGGCGTCGACCGCGTCGACGAGCGGCTCGCCGTCGAGCTCGACGACGAGCTCGTGCGGGTCGCTGTGCGGGGAGAGGAGGTCGAGACGGAGGGTGAGGGCGGCGGAGCCGGCGGCATCCCTCGCGCCGAGCGCGCGAATGAGGCGTCTCACCTCGGCGGAGAGCGACGCCCCACCCTCGACGACGTGCACCGACCGTGCCGCGAGGAGCGCGTTCGTGCGGAGGGCGACGGCGCGCACGATACGCTCGGCCCGGGCGGTCTCGTCCACCGCCCCAGCCTAGGGTCGGGGCCCGCCGCGCCCGGAACCGGGCGTCACGAAGCGTTCGTCACGACGTCGTCAACCCGAAGTACTCGAGCTCGGCGTCGTTGAGCATGCGCGACCGGATGAGGAAGCGCATCCCCGTCGGGCCCTCCACGCTGAAGCCGGCGCCACGGCCGGGCACGACGTCGATCGTCAGATGGGTGTACTTCCAGTACTCGAACTGGCTCTCCGACATGAAGACCTCGATCGGCTCGAGGCCCGGGACATCAAGGTCGCCGAGCTTCACGTCGCTCGGACCGGTCATGAACATCCCGATCGGGTAGCACATGGGTGCGCTGCCGTCGCAGCAACCGCCGGACTGGTGGAACATCAGCGGGCCGTGCTGCTCGGTCAGCTGCCGCAGCAGGGATGCCGCGGCATCCGTCACATCGACGCGGTGATAGGTGCCGATACGGACCATCGTGATCTCCTCTCCGAGATCGTGTCCTCCGAGTGTGCGCCCGCCGCCGCCCGGAGGGAAGACCGGGACGACGGCGGGCGACGGATCCGCGGGGCTCCCGGAGGAGTGGGGAGCCCCGCATCCATCGGCTTAGAAGAAGCCCATGGCCCCTTCCGCGTAGCTGACCAGGAGGTTCTTGGTCTGCTGGTAGTGGTCGAGCATCTGAGCGTGGTTCTCGCGTCCGATGCCCGACTGCTTGTAGCCACCGAAGGCGGCGTGAGCCGGGTACTGGTGGTAGGTGTTCGTCCAGACGCGACCGGCCTCGATGGCGCGACCGGCACGGTAGGCGGTGTCGATGTTGCGGCTCCAGACACCGGCGCCCAGGCCGTACAGCGTGTCGTTGGCGATCGAGATGGCGTCGTCGAAGTCGTCGAACGAGGTGACCGAGACGACCGGACCGAAGATCTCCTCCTGGAAGATCCGCATGTCGTTGGTGCCCTCGAACACGGTCGGCGCCACGTAGAAGCCGCCCGACAGGTCGCCGCCGAGGTCGACGCGCTCACCACCGGTGAGCAGCTTCGCGCCGCCCTCCTGGCCGATCTGGATGTAGGACAGGATCTTCTCGAGCTGGTCGTTCGACGCCTGCGCACCGATCATGGTGTTCGGGTCGAGCGGGTTGCCCTGGATGATCTTGCTGACGCGCTGCAGGCCGTCACCGAGGAACTGGTCGTAGATCGAGCGCTGGATGAGCGCGCGCGACGGGCAGGTGCAGACCTCGCCCTGGTTCAGGGCGAACAGCGTGAAGCCCTCGAGCGCCTTGTCGTAGAAGCTGTCGTCACGGGTGGCGACGTCCTCGAAGAACAGGTTCGGGCTCTTGCCTCCGAGCTCGAGCGTGACCGGGATGAGGTGCTGCGACGCGTACTGCATGATCAGGCGGCCCGTGGTGGTCTCACCCGTGAAGGCGACCTTGCGGATGCGCTTGTGCTGCGCGAGCGGCGCGCCCGCCTCGATGCCGAAGCCGTTGACGATGTTGACGACACCGGCGGGGATGAGGTCGCCGATGATCTCGAACAGGAACAGCAGCGACGCCGGGGTCTGCTCGGCGGGCTTGATGACCACGCAGTTGCCGGCGGCGAGCGCGGGGGCGAGCTTCCACGCTGCCATGAGGATCGGGAAGTTCCACGGGATGATCTGCGCGACCACGCCCAGCGGCTCGTGGAAGTGGTACGCGACCGTGTTCTCGTCGATCTGGCTGATGCCGCCCTCCTGGGCCCGCAGCACGCCGGCGAAGTAGCGGAAGTGGTCGACGGTCAGCGGGATGTCCGCGGCGAGCGTCTCGCGCACCGGTTTGCCGTTGTCCCAGGTCTCGGCGACGGCGATCTTCTCGAGGTTCTGCTCGATGCGGTCGGCGATCTTGTTGAGCAGGTTGGCGCGCTCGGTGGTGCTGGTCTTCTTCCAGCTCTCGAACGCCTTCCACGCGGCATCCACCGCGCGATCGATGTCCTCGCTGGTGCCGCGCGCGACCTCGGTGAACGGCTTGCCGTTGACAGGCGAGATGTTCTCGAAGTACTGGCCCTTGACGGGCTCTACCCACTCGCCGCCGATGTAGTGGCCGTAGCGGGGGCGGTAGTCGGCGATCGAGCCACGCTGTCCGGGGGCTGCGTAGACGCTCGAGACGCCATCTTCGACGATGGTCATGGTGTCTCCTTCGACGGGTCATGAACCGAGGTCGGCGTCGGTGCCGCCTCGTTGCCGTCGAAGCTAGGTCGCGCCACGTTGCATCACGTTGCGCGGCGCGGATCAGCCCTCTTCGAGCCGCTCGATGCGCGCCACGAGTCCCGCGCGCTTGGGCGAGCGGGCCGGCAGCATCTCGAGGCACAGCCGCAACAGCTCGCCGTCGGCGGACCCCGTCTCGGTGTCGGCGAAGGCCAGCAGCACGTCGACGCTCGCCTCGCTCATGAGCGCTTCGCGCAGCGCCGTGCGCACCGAGTCGCGGAACTCCTCGACCCCGGGTGCGGTCGATTCGGGCAGCACGTCGCCGCGGTACGCCGAGAGCGCGACACGGTGCGCGCCGCGGTCGAGCAGCGACAGCAGCTGCTGCGCGTCGGTCTCGAGCCCTCCGCCGAGCCGGTAGGGACGGGACTCGGGCACGAGATGCGGCGCAGACTTCTCGAGCACCTTGCGCAAGCGCACGATCTCGGCCCGAAGCGTCACGGATGCCTCGGGGTCGCCGTAGACGAGTTCGCTCAGCCGCTCGGCCGACAGACCCTGCCGGTGGGTGGCGAGCATGAGCATGATCTCGGCGTGGCGCACCGAGAGCTCGAACACGGTGACCGACTGGTCGGCGGCGGTCTCGAGCAGCGCGCGGTCGCGGCCGAGCACCCGCAGTGTGGTGCGGCCGGTGACCGCGGGCTGGGTGCGAGAGCGGCGGGTGCGGGCGGGCTGCTCGGCGCGGGCTCGCAGGCGCGAGAGCAGCAGTTCGCCCTCGACGGCCCGCGCGGTCGCGTCGACCAGGAGCTTGGCTTGAGGAGTGACGACGACGTCGGTGCCGGTGACGTCGATGACGCCGAGCAGACGTCTCGTCTCGGGGTCGTGCACGGGCGCGGCCGTGCACGACCAGCCCTGCACGAGACGGTTGAAGTGCTCGGCGCCGCGGATCTGCACCGACTGGTCGAGCATGAGGGCGGTGCCGGGAGCGGCGGTGCCCATGGCCTCCTCCGACCACGTGGCGCCGGCGACGAAGCCCATCTCGCCCGCACGCAGTCGCAGACGTCGATCGCCCTCGACCCACAGCAGTCTTCCGGCGGCATCGCCGACGGCGACGACCACGCCGGAATCCTCGGAGACGCCGGGGATGAGGAGCGTGCGGATCATGTCGATCGCACCCGCAAGGGGATGCTCGTGCCGCAGCCGATCGAGTTCGTCGGCGGGGATGCCGATGGGCGGCAGGTCTTCGACGCCGACGAGACGGTCGAGCGAGCGGCGCCAACTCTCGCGCACCATGCCGCGCACGTTCCGCACGCGGTCGTCGTCCGAGTTGCCGCGCACGAACTCCTCGTGCGCGCGCTCGATGATCAGACGGGATGCCGCGGGTACGACCGGCAGGTCCTCGGTCCAAGGGGACGTCATTCGCGCCCTCCGATCGACGATGAAACGGGGGTCGCCCTCAGTGTAGACATCGGGCGCGACGCGCGGCAGGGTTCGTGGGAATCCCGCAGGTTCGCGGCGCCCGCGACGCTCATGGCCGCGCGGGGGCGACGAGGTAGGAGCTCGCCCAGCGTCCGAGGTCGTCGAGGATCGGGCTGATGCGGGTGCCCGCCTCGGTGAGCGCGTAGCTGACGGTGACGGGCGGGCCGGGTTCGACGGAACGGCTCACGAGTCCCGCCTCGGCGAGCTCGCCCAACCGGTCGGAGAGCATGGCGTCGCTGACGCCGATGGCCCGGCGGATCGCGACGAACGACGTCGGTCCCGCCCCGAGCACGCTCAGGATCATGCCGTTCCAGCGCTTGCCGAGGATCGAGAACGCGAGCGACACCGCCGCGTCGCACGCGTGGGTGTCGTGGTCCTCGGCCATGCCCCCATGGTAGCGGTGCTACACTCCGGAAAGTCGCTCTAATTTCCATAGCGACTACGAGAATGATCGGAGTGTCATGTCGCTGTTCCGTCTGGATGCCAGCATCCTCCCCGCCACCTCTGCGAGCCGCGCGCTCGGAGACATCGTCGAGGCGGAGTGGACCGCCGCGCACCCCGATCGCGGCGTCGTGCGCCGGGATCTCGCCACGGCGCCCATTCCCGCGACCGCCTGGCCCGCCGCGGTCACCGCGAAGTTCACCCCCGAGGCCGACCGCAGTCCTGAGCAGGTCGAGGCCGTCGCCCTCGCCACCCGTCTCGCCGACGAGCTCATCTCGGCCGACGCCCTGCTGTTCACCGTGCCGCTGTACAACTTCGGCGTCTCGCAGCACGTGAAGACCTGGTTCGACCTGGCCTACACCGATCCCCGCATCGACCCGCAGGGCACCGCTCTGCAGGGCAAGCCCGCCGTACTCGCGACCGTGCTCGGCGGCAACTACGGCGAAGGCACGCCGAAGGAGGGCTGGGACCACTCCACCGGGTGGCTCGAGCGCGTCTTCGCGGATGTCTGGGGGCTCGACCTGCGCGTCGTGACGCGTCCGTTCACCCTCGTCGGCGTGAACCCGGCGCTCGACGCCTTCAGCGACCTCGCCGCCGACCTCAAGCAGCAGGCCGAGGAGTCCGCGCGCGCCCACGGCCGCGACATCGCCAGCGCCGCGTGACCGCCGTGGTGGGTCGCCCTACGCCCGGGCGGCCCACCACTCGAGAAGGCGCTGCTCCGCGGCATCCGCACCGATGACGCCCTCGTCGAGACGCACCTCCAGCAGGTAGCGGTAGGCCTCGCCGACCTCACGGCCGGGGCCGATGCCCAGCACCTCCTGGATGCGGTTGCCGTCGAGCTCGGGCCGGATCGCGTCGAGCTCCTCCTGCGCCGCGAGCTGGGAGATGCGCGCCTCGATGTCGTCGTACGCCGCCGCCAGCCGCGCCGCCTTGCGCTTGTTGCGGGTCGTCACGTCGGCGCGGGTGAGGATATGCAGACGCTCGAGCTCTTCGCCCGCATCGCGCACGTACCGGCGCACGGCCGAGTCCGTCCATGCCCCCTCGGCGTAGCCGAAGAAGCGCAGGTGCAGCTCGATGAGCCGCGCCACCACCGTCATCGTGTCGCTATCGAAGCGCAGGTCGCGAAGGCGGGCGCGCGCAAGGCGGGCGCCCTTCACGTCGTGGTGGTGGAAGGTGACCCCGCCGCCCGGCTCGAGCCGGCGCGTGGCGGGCTTGCCGATGTCGTGCAGCAGGGCGGCGAGCCGCAGCGGCACATCGGGCTCGGCATCGGGATGCCGCGACCGTTCGAGTGCGATCGCCTGCCGCAGCACCGTCAGCGAGTGCTCGTAGACATCCTTGTGGTGGTGGTGCTCGTCGACCTCGAGGCGCAACGCCGGCACCTCCGGCAGGAACTCCGCGAGCAGACCGGTCTCGACCAGCAGACGGATGCCCCGCACGGGATCGTCCGACGCCAACAGCCGAACGAGCTCGCCCTGCACGCGCTCGGGGCTCACGATCGCCAGCGTCGCCGTGAGCCCGGCGATCGCCTCGCTCGTCTCGGGGGCGACGGCGAAGCCCAGCTGCGAGGAGAACCGGGCGGCGCGCAGCATCCGCAGCGGATCGTCGCCGAAGCTCACCCGCGGGTCGATCGGGGTGCGCAGCACGCCCGCGACCAGGTCCTCCACACCCCCCGAGGGGTCGACGAGCGCCCGCTCGGGCACGCGCAGCGCCATCGCGTTGACCGTAAAGTCGCGGCGCACGAGGTCGTCGTCGAGCACGTCGCCGAAGGCGACCACGGGCTTGCGGGTCGCCCCGTCGTAGCTGTCGGCGCGGTACGTCGTGATCTCGACCTGCTCGCCCTGTACGCGCGCGCCGATCGTGCCGAACGCCCGCCCGATGTCCCACTGGGCGGTGGAGATCGGCGTGACGATCCGCAGGATGTCATCGGGCCGCGCGTTCGTGGCGAAGTCGAGGTCGTGCGTCGGGCGGCCAATCAGCGCATCGCGCACCGGGCCGCCCACGATCGCCAGCTCGAACCCTGCGGCGGCGAACGCGTCGGCGACGCGGACCACGACCGGTGACGCGGCGAGTGCGGCCAGGCGCGCGACACCGTCGGCCATGTTGAGCATGCCGACGAGCCTATCCGGCGGGATCGGCCGGCTCGGGGCCGTCGAACCCGAGGAAGCCCGTCACGACGAGCTCCCTCACCCGCGGCAGCAGGTCCGCGGCGAGCGCGTCGGGGTCGACCTCGAGGAGGTCGGCGATCGCCGCGACGAGCACACCCACCGCGAGGTCGCCGTCGCACGCGCCGACGAGGGCGGCGAGCCCCGGATCGACCACGAGCGCCCGCTGGAAGCCGGCGCCCTGGCGCAGCTCGATGACCGTCGGCGCCTCCTCGCCGGGGCGGTGATGCCGCGCGTCGGTGACATCCGGGGCGACGTGCAGCACGCTCGCGGCGAGCTGCGCATCGGTGAGCGCCGCGAGCCTGTCGTGGGCGGCGAGGGAGGCCGCCAGGTGCGGTCCGAGCGCGTGGTCGATGGGCTGCGGCATCCGCTCGTAGCGGGCGAGTGTGGGCACGCCCGTGGCCCGGCGCAGCAGCAGATAGCCGAACCCCACGGCGGTCACGCCGCGGTCGGCGAAGTCGTCGAGCCAGGCGCCCACGAGGCGGGCGTAGTCGTCGCCGCCCGGAGCCGACCCGCCGTCACGCACCCACAGCTGCGCATACGCGAGCGGGTCCAGCTGCTCGCGCTCGACGATCCAGGCGTCGAGCGGGACCGGACTCGCCGCCACCCAGGCCCGCACGCGCTCGAGGCCGTCCTCGCCGTCGCGGTACTCCCAGTTGCCGAGCAGCTGGGCCACTCCGCCGGGCGTGAGCACCTCCCCGACCCCCCGCACGACGGCGGCCACGAGATCATCGCCCGCGAATCCGGCGTCGCGGTACTCGTAGGCCGGAACGCCCGCGACACGGGGCGTGATCACGAACGGCGGGTTGGAGACGACCCGGTCGAACTGCTCGCCCGCGACGGGCTCGAACAGACTCCCCGCCCGCAGCTCGACCGCCACGTCCCCTGCGAGCGCCGCGTTCAGGGCGGCGAACCGCAGGGCGCGGCTCGAGACATCCGTCGCCACCACGCGGTCCGCATACCGCCGCGCCCGCAGCGCCTGGATGCCGCACCCCGTGCCGATGTCGAGCACGGATGCCGCGGCCGCCGGCAGCTGCAGCGACGCGAGCGTGAGCGAGGCACCCCCGACGCCCAGCACGTGATCGGGGGCGAGCTCTCCGCCGAGGGCCGCCTCGTCGAGATCGCTCGCGATCCACCATTCGACCTCGCCGCGACCGTCGGCGAAGGCCTGCGGGCGTACGAGGGCGGTCGCGACGACGACCTCTCCGGCGACCTGCACGAGGTCGAGCGCGATGAGCCCGGCCACGCCGCACGCGGGGAACGCGGCCTCCACCTCGGCGACGGATGCCGCAGCCCCCACGCCGAGCAGGCGGCACACGACCGCGAGCGGGTCGGTGCGTCCCTCGAGCGCCGCGAGGGCGGGGCCGCGCAGCCCCTGCCCGATGGCCCGATCGGGCAGGTCGCCCCACGCGGCGCGCACGGCGTCGGTGCGGTAATCCGCGGCATCCAGATCCCGGGCGAGGGCCGCCGCCGCGGCGGTGTCTATGGAGACGGTCACCCGTCCATTCAACCGCGCGCGGGCGTCCGCTCGCCGCCTTCCCCGCGAGGCTCGGGGATGCCACAGCACCCGCCCGTAGAATCGCAGCCGACGTGCGCGTGGACCGCACCGACCTCTCTTATGACTGCGAAGCACACCTCGGCGGGGGACGCCCCCCGCGCACGCGCGCTCCTGCGTCGGGCGCTGCGCGCGGGCGCCGCGGTGCTGGCCGCCGCCGTGCTGCTCGCCCCTGCGGCACCGGCCGCCGCCGACACACCGTCGCCGTCACCGTCCGCGTCGCCGACCGGCACCGTCGCACTCACGCTCTCCCCCGCACAGGACGGACTCTTCCGCCCGGGCGAGTCGCTGGCAGCGTCCATCGTCCTCTCGAACACGACCGGTGCCGCCGTCGACGGCGGAGTCGCAACCCTCAGCATCGGGAGCGCGCCGTTCACGAGCCGCGCCGAGCTGTCGCGGTGGCTGTCGGGAACCGCGGATGCCACGACGCCGGCCGTGCTCGGAGCCACCGACCTCGGCACCACCGCGGAAGGTCAGACCGAATCGGCTTCACTCGTCATCGATCCGACCACCAGCGCGATCGCGACTCTCGCCGCGGGCGTGTACCCGGTGCGCGTGACCCTCGGCTCGTACGACGCCCGATCGGTCATCACCGTGCCGGACGCGACGACGGCCTCGGTCGCGCTCGTCGTGCCCATCAGCGCGGGCCCGCAATCCACCGCCGTGATCCCCGCCGACCGGCTCGCCACGCTGACCGCCACCGGCGGGCTGCTCGACGCGGAGCTCACTGCTGTCGCCGGAACCGCGGCGGTCCTCGCCGTCGACCCCGCCGTCGTCGCCTCGATCCGCGTGCTCGGCTCGTCGGCGCCGGCCAGTGCGCGCGCATGGCTGCAGCGGCTGATGACCCTGCCGAACGAGCGCTTCGCCCTGCAGTACGGCGATGCGGATGTCGCCACCCAGCTCGAGGCGGGACTGTCCCGCCCGCTCGCGCCGACCTCGCTGGCCGCCTACCTCGACCCGAAGAACTTCGGCAGCACCTCCCCCTCCCCGACGCCGACAGGCGGCCCGACGCCGACGCCGAGCGCGAGCGGCTCGACGACGTCGACGCTGCCGACGCTCTCCGAACTGCTGGCGATCGGGCCGTCCGACCCCTCGATCTACTGGGCACCCTCGGGCCTCAGCGACGCACAGACCGTCTCCGAGCTGAGATCGAGCGACGCTGCGGCGGTGTCCCTCGTGTCCTCCGTGAGTACGACCACGGGGGCGGACAACGCCACCGTCTCCGCGTCCGGCACCGTCGACGCGGCGCCCGTCGTGGTCTACGACGGCGAGATCTCATCCGCCCTCGGTCTCGCTGCCGCCACGGGTGACGCCAACCTGCGGGGCGCACCGCTGGCCGCGGCATCCGCCGCCCTCTTCTTCGCCGCGCACGACGCGTCGGGCTCCCCTCTCGCCGTCGTCGTCGACCGCACCGCCACCCGGTCAGCGGCCGGGGTCGGCGCTGCGGTCGCCGCCGTCACCGGGGGATCCGGGATCTCCCTCACCTCGCTCAGCGGCCTGATCAGCACCTCGGGAACTCCGCGCGCACTCGCGACCTCGACCATCGACGCGGCCCGGACGAGCGCAGTGACCTCGCTGCAGTCGCAGGCCGCGTCGATCGCGCAGTTCGCCACCGTGTTGAGCTCGCCCGCCCTGCTGACAGGTCCCGAGGACGCGGCGGCCCTCCAGCTCCTCGGCGGCTCGTGGCTGTCGGACCTCGACGGCTGGAAGGCAGCCCTGTCCGACCATGCCGCGGCCACGGCGACAACGCTCGGCTCGGTCGACATCACGCCCACCAGCAACGTGAACCTCTTCGCGAGCGGTGCGAACCTGTGGTTCGCGGTGCGCAACGATCTGCCCTATCCGGTCGACGTCACGCTCTACGCCACCCCGAACGACGTGCGCCTCGACGTCGACGCACGCGTTGAGGTGCACGCCGAGGCCTCGAGTGTGACGCGCGTCGAGGTACCTGTTCGGGCGCGCCTGGGCAACGGAGACGTGCGTATCGCGCTGCAGTTGCGCAGCGCGTCCGGGGTCGCGGTCGGCACCGCCCAGACGGTGGATGTCGCGGTGCGCGCGGACTGGGAGAACATCGGCCTCGTCGTGATCAGCGTGCTGGTGGCCGCGTTCATCGGCCTCGGCGTCATCCGTATGGTCCGCCGACGCCGACGCCTCTCGCGCCCGACAGCGACGACCGCCGGAGACGACGCAACCGACGCGACCGCTGATCCGGCGACCGGCGATCCGGCGACGACGGATGCCGCGGCCCCGGCCGACCCGAAGGACGCTCCGTGACCTCGTTCGGCCGCGCCAGCCTGCTGATCGGCGCCGGAACCGTGATCTCCCGACTGTCCGGATTCGTGCGCTCCATCGTGCTCGTGGCCGCGCTCGGTTCGGTCGGAAGCCGCGCCGCCGACGCGTTCTCGACGGCCAATCAGCTGCCGAACAACATCTACGCGATCATCTCGACGGGCATCATCACCGCCGTCGTCGTTCCGCAGATCGTGAAGGCGGCGAGCCACGCCGACGGCGGCCGTGCGTTCGTCTCCAAGCTGTTCACCCTCGGCACGACCGTGCTGCTGGGCGCCACGGCGCTCGCGATGGTGTTCGCCCCGCTGCTGGTCGTCGCGTACGCGCCGAACTACACCCCCGATCAGATGGCCCTCGCGACCGCGTTCGCCTACTGGTGCCTGCCGCAGGTGCTCTTCTACGGCCTCTATGCGCTCCTCGGCGAGACGCTCAACGCCCGCAACGCCTACGGTCCGTTCACGTGGGCGCCGATCATCAACAACGTCGTCTCGGTGGCGGGCTTCGGCGCGTTCATCGCGCTGTTCGGCCCGCAGACCGAGGTCACCGGCTGGACGCCCGGCATGGTGACGGTGATCGGCGCGACCGCCACCGGCGGTGTCGTCGCCCAGGCGATCGTGCTGCTGCTGTTCTGGCGGGGGGCGGGACTGAGCCTGCGCCCCGACTTCCGCTGGCGCGGGGTCGGTCTTCGCCACATCGGACGCCTCGCGGGCTGGACGTTCCTCATGGTGCTCGTGGGGCAGGCGGCCGGGCTCATCCAGTCGCAGCTGCTGTCCGCGGCATCCGGCTACGGCCCCGCCGCGACGACGTCGCAGAACATGTGGCTGCTGTTCATGCTGCCGTACTCGGTGATCGTGGTCTCGATCGGAACCCCCTACTTCACGCGGTTGAGCGAGCAGGCGCACGCCGGCAACATCGACGCGGTGCGCGTCGATGTGGGCCGCAGCATCACGATGCTCGGCCTGTTCATCGTGCTCGCCACCGCGGCGCTCGCGGCGGCGGCCATCCCCGCGGCCCGCATCTTCACCGATTCAGATGCGGACGCCCCCGCGGCGGCATTGATGCTGCTGTGCTATCTCGCCGGTCTCATCCCGATGTCGGTGCTCTACATCGTGCAGCGATCGTTCTACGCGTTCGACGACACCCGCACACCCTTCCTGTTCACGCTGCTGCAGGCGGTGCTGGTGGTGCTCACGGCATTCATCGCCTCGTGGACGCTCCCCCGGGAGTATCTGGGCGCCGGCATCGCACTGGGCCAGTCGTTCGCCATGCTCGTGCAGGTCATCGCCGGGGGCATCCTGCTGCGGCGCAAGATCGGCGACCTGCGGGCACGGGTCTGGCTCGGATCGCTCGCCCGCTTCGGCATCGCGGCCATCCCCGCGGGCCTCGCCGGCTACGGGGTGTTCCTGCTCGCCGGCGGTGTGCACGGCTGGATGGTCTCGGGGCAGATCCTGGGGGCTGTCGGAACAGCCGTGGTGGGGCTCTCGGCCACCGTCGTGTACGTGCTCGCCCTGGCGGTGCTGCGCGCGCCCGAGCTCGGCCCGGGCATCGCCCTCGTACGGCGGATCGTGCGTCGCTGACGGCCCCTCGCGGAATGTCCCACGGCTACCATGTGTTGACCGGTAGTGGCTGCGAGAGACATCCCCGCGGCCGATCGACAAGGAGAGTCCCCACGTGAGCAAGCTCATCATCATCGGATCGGGCCCCGCCGGATTCACCGCCGCCATCTACGCGGCGCGCGCCGAGCTGTCGCCCGTGCTGTTCGCCTCCTCCGTCGAGGTCGGCGGCGAGTTGATGAACACCACTGAGGTCGAGAACTTCCCCGGGTTCCCGGAGGGCATCCAGGGCCCGGAGCTCATGGCCAAGCTGCAGGAGCAGGCCGAGAAGTTCGGCACCACCGTGCGCTACGACGACGTCACCGCGCTCGACCTCTCCGGTGACGTCAAGCGCGTCACCCTCGGCAACGGCGCCGTGGAAGAGGCCGACGCGGTGATCTTCGCGACCGGCTCCGCCTACCGCAAGATCGGCATCGAGGGTGAGCAGCGCCTCTCGGGCCACGGCGTCTCGTACTGCGCGACCTGCGACGGGTTCTTCTTCCGCGAGCGCACCATCGCCGTCGTCGGCGGCGGCGACTCGGCGATGGAGGAGGCCACCTTCCTTACCCGCTTCGCGTCGAAGGTCTACGTGATCCACCGTCGCGAGGAGCTGCGTGCATCGAAGATCATGCAGCAGCGCGCCTTCGCCGACCCGAAGATCGAGTTCGTCTGGAACAGCGAGGTCGTCGACATCCTGGGTGAGGACTCGGTGTCGGGCGTGGTACTCCGCTCCACCGTCGACGGGTCGACTCGCGAGCTCCCCCTCGAGGGCGTGTTCGTCGCGATCGGAAACGACCCGCGCACCCACCTCGTGCACGACCAGCTGCGACTGACCGACGCCGGCACGGTGTGGGTGGATGGCCGGTCGTCGCGCACGTCCATCACGGGCGTGTTCGCCGCGGGCGACGTGATCGACCCGACCTACCGCCAGGCCGTGACCGCGGCGGGAAGCGGCACGGTCGCCGCCCTCGACGCCGAGCACTTCCTCGCCTCCCTGGACGACGCCGGTGCGCTGGCCGCCGACGCCGACCAGATCGAAGAGCTCCCGGTCGCCTGAGCGACGGGAACAATCCGTTCGCGCACGGCGTTCGAACACTCAGCAGACTTCCTAAGGAGAAACCCCATGACTGCCACCGCCACCAGCTCCAAGACGTGGACCGAAGACGTCCTGCAGGCCGACGGCCCTGTGCTCGTCGACTTCTGGGCCGCCTGGTGCGGTCCGTGTCGCATGGTCGCCCCGATCCTCGACGAGATCGCGAGCGAGCACCAGGGCAAGATCACGATCCTCAAGCTCAATGTCGACGAGAACCCCGACCTCGCGATGAAGTACCAGATCACCTCGATCCCCGCCCTCAAGGTCTTCGAGGCCGGCGAGGTCAAGAAGACGATCATCGGCGCCAAGCCGAAGGTCGCGCTCGAGCAGGATCTCGCCACCTTCCTCGCCTGAGCGAGACGCCTCACGAGAGGCCCGGATGCCGCGGCATCCGGGCCTCTCGTCGTCTTCGTCCTCGAACGGCGTGGGCGGAGCCCGTGGCAGCGGCGGTAGGGACGGCGCAGTGAAGGTCGCGTACGTCAGCCGTGTCGCGGGGCAGATGCGCGAGACGAGGAGCCGTCAGGACGCGTCGCGCACGACCGCATCCCAGCGGCGGTGGGTGTTCGCCTCTCCGAGAAGCCGCCAGACCGCACGGGTGAGCGGTGGGTAGTCGAGCGCGATCTGACGCAGCACGCGGTAGTGGCGGGCGGCGGTGGGCTTGCCCCCGCCGGCCTCGGCGATGTTCTCCGCCCGCAGCATGAACACGACCAGCTCGTCGACCGTGGGCAGGTCCTCCATGAAGTCCCAGGGGTCCTCGCCGTCGCGAAGCCGTTCCTCCACGAGCACCGACAGCTCATCCGCGGCCTCGGCGCGCAACAGCTCGAGGCTGGCGCGACGGGCTCCGTCGGTGGCTCGGGCGTCGGTCACCCATCCAGCCTACGTGCCCGCCGGTGAGGGTCGGGCCGGATGCCGCGGCTCAGCCCGCGAACCCCTCCTCGCCCAGTTCCGCCAGGATCCGATTCAAGTCCTGGATGGTGGCGAAATCTATGCTGATCTGGCCTTTTCTCGCGCTCAGACTGATCTTCACGCGCGTGTCGAGACGGTCGCCCAGTCGACTCGCGACCTCATCGAGGTGCCCCCGCCGAGCCCCCGCCTTGGGCGCCGGGCGTCGAGGTGCGGGCGAGTTCTTGGCTGCCGCTTCGGCGGCGCGCACCGAGAGATCCTCGTTCACGATCTTGTCGGCGAGCCGCGCCATCGCGTCTGTGTCGTCGAGTGACAGGATCGCCCGCGCGTGTCCCGCGCTGAGCACACCGGCCGCCACCCGCTGCTGCACCGGCACGGGAAGGCGGAGCAGCCGGATCGTGTTGGAGATCTGCGGCCGTGAGCGGCCGATGCGCTGGGACAGCTGCTCCTGCGTGATGCCGAAGTCTTCAAGCAGCTGCTGGTAGGCCGATGCCTCCTCGAGGGGATTCAGCTGCGAACGGTGCAGGTTCTCGAGCAGTGCGTCGCGCAGCAGATCCTCGTCGGCCGTCTCGCGCACGATCGCCGGGATCGAGTCCAGGCCCGCCTCTCTGGCGGCACGAGTGCGACGCTCTCCCATGATGAGCTCGTACGAGCCGTCCACCTCGCGCACGATGACGGGCTGCAGCACGCCGAACTCCCGCACCGAGTGCACGAGCTCCGCCAGGTCCTGCGGGTCGAACACGGTGCGCGGCTGGCGCGGGTTGGGCTGGATCTCGTTCGGGTCGATGCGGATCAGCCGCGCACCGGGAACGGCGATGAGCTCGGGCTCGGAGGCCGGCGGGGTATCCGCGGTCGAGGTCGTGGGCTGCTCGGGGAAGAAGACATCGACGGGGCGTGCCTCGCTGGGCTCGCTCGTCGGGATGAGGGCTCCGATCCCCCGCCCGAGTCCGGTGCGCTTGGCCATCATCGGCCCCCTTCCCGCTCGACGCCGCGCGCGAGCATCTCGACGGCGGCCTCGCGGTAGGCCACCGCGCCGGCCGACTGCACGTCATACGCGATGACGGTCTGTCCGAAGCTCGGTGCCTCACTCACCCGCACCGATCGCGGGATGACAGTCGTGAGCGTCTCGCCTGCAAAGTGGGTACGCACGTCGTCGGCGACCTCTCCCGACAGACGGGTGCGTGCGTCGAACATCGTCAGCAGGATCGTCGAGACGTGCAGCCGGGGGTTGAGGTGCTTCTGGATCATCTCGACACTGCCCATCAGCTGGCCGAGGCCCTCAAGCGCGTAGTACTCGCACTGGATGGGAATGAGCACCTCGGATGCCGCGGTGAACGCGTTGATCGTGAGCAGTCCGAGCGAGGGCGGGCAGTCGATGATGACGAAGTGGGGAGCGTCGGTCGTGGCAGCGAGGTAGGTCTCGAGCGCGGTACGCAGTCGGTGCTCGCGAGCGACGAGCGAGACGAGCTCGATCTCTGCGCCGGCGAGGTGGATCGTGCTCGGCGCGCACTGCAGGAGGTCGGATTCGGGACTCGACTGGACCACGTCCGCGAGCGGGAAGTCATCGATCAGCACGTCGTAGATGCTGGGCGTGTCCGCCGAGTGCGGGATTCCGAGCGCGGTCGAGGCGTTGCCCTGGGGATCGAGGTCGATGACGAGCACGCGAGCGCCGACGTGTGCGAGCGCCGCAGCCAGATTCACCGCGGAGGTCGTCTTGCCGACCCCCCCTTTCTGGTTCGACACCGTGATGATCCGGGTCGCCGTCGGAAGCGTGACCGACGCGTGCTCGAGCGCACGTCGGCGGGTCGACAGGTCCGCCAGTTCGCGAGCAAGTGGCGTGTCGTCGAGCGGTGAGTCATCCGACGCGGGGGAATGTTTCACGTGAAACACCTCGGTCTCGGTCATGTCGTCACTCACTCCGTCCACTGTAGCCGCGTGGTCGACACCGCACGTCGGCGGCCTTGCGATGTTTCACGTGAAACATCACGCTCGCGCACGACGCACGGTTCCCCGGAAGACGCGCGTCGGTTCCTCGAGCACACCATCGCCGACCGTGTCGACCCGCGGGTCCGACACGCGAGCAGCAGCGAGCTGCTTGCGGGCCGCGTCGATCTCCGCCGCCACCGACGCGCCCTTGAGGAAGATCAGCTCTCCACCGTCGCGTACGAGCGGAGCCGCGAGAGGGACAAGACCCTTCAGTGCGCTCACCGCACGCGCGGTCACCGCGTCGAAGGACTCTCGGGGAACGTCCTCGGCGCGCGCGCGGAGCACGGTCACGTGCTCCAGTTCGAGGTCGGCGACCTGCTCTGACAACCAGGCCACGCGTCGTTCCATCGGTTCGATGAGAGTCCACGCGACATCCGGGCGCGCGATCGCGAGGACGATCCCCGGCAGACCCGCCCCGGATCCGATGTCCCCGACTTCGGATCCCGTCGCGAACAGGGGTGCCGCGGCCGCGCAGTTCAGCAGATGTCGCGACCAGAGGCGCGCATTCTCGAGGGGACCAAGAAGGCCTCGCAGCTCACCCTCCCGGGCGAGCGAACCGGCGAACCGACGCGCGCGTCCGATCCCGTCACCGAACACCTCGGTCGCATACGCGGGCTCGCGTTCCACATCACCCTGTGGCGATGTTTCACGTGAAACACTCACGCGCGACGCAGCACCGTGTGACGCGCGGCGCCCTCGCCGTAGGACTCGGAGGTGAGCCCGCGCTCGGCGGCGATGTCGTGCACGAGTTTGCGCTCGTAGCTCGACATCGCCGGGAGGGATGCCTGCGACGCGCCGTCGTCGAGTCGGGCGGCGGCTCGTTCGACCAGGGACTCGAGTTCACGGCGACGCGCATCGCGGGAGCCGCCGATGTCGAGGATGAGCCGGGAGTAGCGACCCGTCGCGTTCTGCACCGCGAGTCGGGTCAGCTCCTGCAACGACGCAACGGTGTCCGGCTCGGCGAGTGCGTCGAGGGACGCGTCCGATGCCTCGACCGACACGTATGCACGACCGTTTCGCACATCGAGGGTGAGGTCGCCGTCGATGTCGGCGATGTCGAGCAGCCCCTCGAGGAAGTCCGCAGCAGCGTCACCTTCCTGCTCGAGCTGCTCGACGGTCGCCTCGTCGCGGAGGTCGTCGGAGTTCGCGGTCGTCGTCATCGAGAGTCCTTCGGATAGGGGAGTTGAGGGAGGTCGTCAGGCGGGACGCGTCGCGTCGCCACCGGAGGACGCGCCCGGCTTCGGACCGGCGGGGGAGCCGCCCTGCTTCTTCGCGCGCTGCTTGCCCATGGGCTGCTGGCGCTTGGGAGCTGCAGCCTTCGCGCGCTCGGCTTCGGCGAGCAGCCGCTGCTGCTCCGCCTCGTACTTCTCCAGCGAGACGACACGACCGCTGGAATCGACCGCCTTCCCCTTTCGAGCCAGGCGCTCCTCGCGGGCCTTGGCCGCCGCGGATCCGGGGGTGGGGAGGTTACGGATCACGAGGAACTGCTGCACCATCGTCCACAGGTTCGACGTGAACCAGTACATGACGACGCCGAGCGGGAAGAACACGCCCGAGAAGATCATGCCGATCGGGATGATGAAGAGCATGATGCGCTGCATCTGGTACGCCTGGCCGGTCTTCGCCTCGGGCGAGAGGTTGCGCGAGATGATCTGCAGCTGGGTGATGAACTGCGACGCGATCATCGCCGCCACAAGGACGATGAGGATGACCACGGTCACGGTGCCGCCCGGCTGACCCCACGCTCCGGTGAGGGTGTCGTGGAGCGACGCGACGCCGAAGAGCTTCGCCTGATAGAACTCCTGCGTCAGCTCAAGCGTGAGCGGGCCGACGCCACCGGTGGGCACCGCCGCCGTCGCATGCTTGGCGACATCGCTCAGCACGCTGTACAGCGAGAAGAAGATCGGCATCTGGATCAGCAGCGGCAGGCAGCTGGACACCGGGGAGGTGCCGTGCTTCTTGTAGAGCGCCATCGTCTCGCGGCTCATCGCCTCACGGGAGAGCTGGTCGCGCTTGCCCTTGTACTTCTCCTGGATCTTGCGCAGCTCGGGCGCGATCTCCATCATCTTGCGCTGGCTCTTGATCTGGCGCACGAACACCGGGATCAGTGCGGCGCGCACGACCACCACGAGGCCCATGATCGACAGCACCCAGGTCAGACCCGTCGCCGGGTCCATGCCGAAGAACGTGAACACGGCATGCCACGCGACCAGCACGAGCTCGACCACCCATTTGAGCGGCCAGAGGACGATTCCCAACAGATCCGGCACGGATCAGTCCTTTCGAAGGGGCACGACGAAGCCGTGCGGAGTCAGAGCGTGGGCGTAATGCGCATGGGTCGGGGGGTCGTCCACTCCGCCAGCTGCCCACGGGTGGCACCGGGCGATGCGGGCGGCCGCGAGGGCAGAACCCTTGACCAATCCGTGCTGCTGCACGGCACCCACCGCATACGCGGAACACGACGGATAGTACTTGCACACGTCGCCGTAAACATGGGAGATGGTTGCGCGGTAGCCGTGCAGCAGCGCGAGACCCAGGTTGCGAGGAACGAGCGGCACGGCGCGCAGCCACAGCCGAGTGTCGAACCGGTCGGTTCCGCGCGAGTGAGACGGCAGCGTCGCCGAGCTCATGACGCCCTCCGCTGCAGTGCGGTGCGCACGTCTCCGCGAAGAGTGGAGAAGGATGCCGCGGCGGCGGCGGGCAACGCGCGGATGACGATGTCGCGTCCCGGCGCGACGTCGCCCCGCGCCTCTGCGCAGATCGCCTTCAAGCGGCGACGAACCAGATTGCGGGTCACCGCGCCTCCCACCTGCTTCGACACGATGAAACCGAAACGGGGTGCCCGCGTGCCCTCGCTCGCGACCACATAGGTGATCAGGTGCGGCGAAGTGCTGCGGACTCCCCGTCGGACGACGGCCTTGTAGTCGGCACCATCGGTGAGACGACTCGGCCGGGAAAGCACGCCGGTCTCAGGCAGAGAGCGTGGCGCGACCCTTGGTGCGACGCGCCGAGAGGATGGCGCGGCCGGCGCGGGTGCGCATACGGGCGCGGAAGCCGTGCTTCTTGGCGCGGCGGCGGTTGTTGGGCTGGAAGGTGCGCTTGCTCATGGGATCACTCCGGATCGGGGGTCACCGGAAGCTGGCGGCCGGCGACGGGGAACGAACTGCCTGGAAGGCATAAGTCAACCGACTAAGGGTATGCCCGCGGAGCCGAGAACTCAAACCCAGGACCCATCCGCACTATCACGGCACCCCCGAACCACCCCGTGATCGACACGCGCCCATCGCCGAACGGTTTGATTCACCCCCGCCGTCTGACTAGCGTGTCTCCAGCACTTATCCACAGGTTCGGGCGGGTTCTCCTCCGAAACCGGGGTATTCATCCACAGGTCTAAGGGGGAACGGCATCGTGCAGGACCAACCGGAGGTGCCCGTCTGGGCCGACGTGCTCGACGCTCTCGTGCACGACGACCGGGTCACCCCGCAGCTGCACGGCTTCCTCAGCCTCGCGATCCCGCAGGGGGTGATGGGCGGCACTCTCTATCTCGACGTGCCGAACGAACTCACGCAGGCGCAGTTCACGAAGCGTCTGCGCACGCCGATCATGGAGGCTCTCAGTGTCGCGTCGCCCGACGGTGAGGTGACCTCGTTCCGCGTGGTCGTGAATCCGGAACTGAGTGACGCGCACCTGAGCGCTCCGGCGCCGTCGTCGACGCCGTTGCCCGCTCCGCCCGTGCCCCTCGCCGATGACGTCGCCGACTCGCCGAGCACCCCGCTGCGCTCCGACACCCGACTGAATCCGAAGTACACGTTCGACCGATTCGTCATCGGGCAGTCCAACCGCTTCGCGCACGCCGCGGCGGTCGCCGTCGCCGAGGCGCCGGCGAAGGCGTACAACCCGCTCTTCGTCTACGGCGACTCCGGGCTCGGGAAGACTCATCTCCTCCACGCGATCGGCGACTACGCGCAGAGCCTCTATTCGGGCATCCGCGTGCGCTATGTGTCCAGCGAAGAGTTCACGAACGACTTCATCAACTCGATCGCCAACAACCGTGGCTCGGCGTTCCAGGCCCGCTACCGCGATGTCGACATCCTGCTGATCGACGACATCCAGTTCCTCCAGGGTCGCGCCGAGACGCAGGAGGCGTTCTTCCACACCTTCAATCAGCTGCACGACCACGACAAGCAGGTCGTGATCACGAGCGATGTGCCGCCCAAGCACCTCACCGGGTTCGAGGACCGCATGCGCAGCCGCTTCGAGTGGGGTCTGATCACCGACGTTCAGGCGCCCGATCTCGAAACCCGCATCGCCATCCTCCGGAAGAAGGCGCAGAACGAGCGACTCCACATCCCCGACGAGGTGCTGGAGTACATCGCGACAGTCGTGTCCACCAACATCCGTGAACTCGAGGGCGCGCTGATCCGGGTCTCCGCGTTCGCGAGCCTCAATCGGTCCTCCCTCGACATGTCGCTCGCACAGCAGGTGCTGAGAGACATCGTCGACCAGGACGACGCGAATGTGATCTCGCCGACCGACATCATCACTGCGACCGCGCAGTACTTCAAGCTCTCGGTAGACGACCTCTACGGGTCGAGCCGCTCGCAGGCGGTCGCGACCGCACGGCAGATCGCGATGTACCTGTGCCGCGAGCGCACGAGCCTGTCTCTGCCGAAGATCGGCCAGCTCTTCGGCAATCGCGACCACACGACCGTCATGTACGCCTACAAGAAGATCAGCGACCTCATGAAGGAGCGTCGGTCGATCTACAACCAGGTGTCCGAGATCACGTCGCAGCTGGGGCGCAACGCGCGCTGATCCGATCGCACATCTCGGTGCGTCACTTCCCCCCTTGACACGGCACACAGGGAACGCCAAGATGCACTTTCCCCAGTGTGCATAACCTGTGGATAACTGTGGATCTCGACCCCGATCCTGTGGGCTCGATCGCGGTGCGCATGAGAACGCGTCGATCCTGACATCGCCGCACCACATCGGCCTCCCCCGGTCACTCACAACTTCCACGCGTGTAGTTCCCCACGCAGGACAGGGATCCGCGGGGTTATCCACACTGTCCACAGGCGTTAACACCATCACTTAAGTCCTCTCTCCTTTCAGCGGTTCGATCACCCTTGCGAACAGGTCGGGTGGGAGAACGTCCCGCGACACGGGTCATTCGCCTGCGCGAGACGCACCACTAGCATGGGAAGGCCCAACAAGGTCAAGGGAGCGCCCGTGAGGTTCCACGTCAGTCGAGACGTTTTCAGCGAAGCCGTGTCCTTCGTGGTCAAGCTGCTGCCTCAGCGCAATCCGCAGCCGATCCTCGCGGGCGTGCTGATCGAGGCATCCGATGCGGGTCTGTCGCTGTCGGCCTTCGACTATGAGGCCTCCGCGCGCACCACGATCGAGGCGACGGTCGATGAGCCCGGCACGATCCTGGTGCACGGGCGTCTTCTCTCCGACATCGCCAGTCGGCTGCCCAACGCTCCGATCCAGATCTCCGTCGACGACGACGGCATCGTGCTCACCTGCGGCTCGGCGCGTTTCACCCTCGCGTCCATGCCGGTGCAGGAGTACCCCGCGATCCCCGAGGTCACCGGCGAATCCGGCCTCGTGCAGGCGGAGGAATTCGCCACGGCGATCTCGCAGGTCGGCTTCGCCGCGTCGCGCGACGACGTGACGCCGGTGCTCACCGGCGTGCAGCTCGAGGTCAGCGGCACCGCACTCAGCCTGGTGGCCACCGACCGCTACCGGGTCGCGCTGCGGGAGATCCCGTGGGACGGCGGCACGGTCGCCGGCGACGAGACGACGACCGCGCTCGTGCCGGCGCGCACCCTGCAGGAGGTCGGCAAGACGTTCTCGCACGGGTCCGACATCTCCGTGCACTTCTCCGGGTCGGGCGACCGCGAGATCATCGCCTTCACCTCGGGCAACAAGACGGTGACGTCGCTGCTCATCAAGGGCAACTTCCCGCCGGTGCGCCGGCTGTTCCCCGAGCAGACGGATCACTACGCGGTCGTGAACACGGCCGAGCTCGCCGAGGCCGTCCGCCGCGTCGCACTCGTGCTCGACCGCTCGGCTCCGTTGCGCTTCACCTTCACGGTCGACGGCGTCTCGATGGATGCCTCGGGCACCGAGCAGGCACGCGCATCCGAGGCGGTCGATGCCACCCTGACCGGTGAGGATGTCACGCTCGGTTTGAACCCCCAGTACCTGCTCGAAGCGCTCGGTGCTGTCCGCAGCGAGTTCACCCGCATCACGTTCACGTCGAGCGAGAACCAGAACAAGCTGAGCCCGATCCTCATCACCCCGCAGACCTCGGTCGACAAGGGCGGTGCGGAGAGCTTCCGCTACCTGCTCCAGCCCAACCTGCTCCTGCGCTGACGCCCGCCCGAACCGCATAGGTCGGGGACGGCCCACATCCAGCTTGTCGGCCTACGGTGGCCGCATGCAGCTGGCCGTCGTGACGCAGGGTGAAGGGCACCGCACGGCGATTCTCGTGCACGGAATCATGTCGGGCGCCGAGGCGTGGCACCGGGTGGCCGCAGATCTGGATGCCGCGGGCTACCGCGTCCTCGCGGTAGATCTGGCCGGTCACGGCTCCTCGCCTCGTGCGGCGCGGTACTCGGCGGCATCCTGGACCGATGATGTCGTGGAGACCGTCGCACCGCTCCTCGACGGGCCCCCCGATCTCGTGATGGGGCACTCCCTCGGCAGCGTCGTCGCCGGTGAGGTCGCGACCCGGCTGGGGGCGCGCAGCGCGATCTACGTGGATCCGGCCTTCGCATTCCCCCGAGGGGTCAAGGGGGCCGCCTTCAAAGCTGCCTTTGCGATGGCACCGCGGCCGAGCCGCCGTATGCTCGCGCGGATGAACCCGAAGTGGAGCGAGGTCGACCTCGAGATCGAGGTGTCGACCGTGGCCCGCTGGGATCGTCGCACGATCCTCGCCTTCGTTCGCACCGCGTGGCTGAGACCGCCTCGGCACCTCGGCATCCCGACTCTCGTGGTGCTCGCAGAGAAGAGCCTGCTGATCACCGATCGCGCGCGCTCCGCTCTCGTAGAACGGGGCATGATCGTGCTCCGCCTCGGGGGCACCGGGCACACCGTGTTCCGCGACGACCACGGGGCCTTCATGCGCACGATCACCGAGTGGCTCGCCCAGGTGCCCGGTCCGCGGCTGCGGGCCGCGCGAGCCTGACCGTCGTCGCACCCCGTCGGTAGGCTGGGCGGGTGTTCGTGGAGCAGCTGAGTCTCGTCGACTTCCGCAACTACGCGCACGCGGATCTCGCGCTCGAGCGCGGTCCCAACCTCTTCGTCGGGCGCAACGGACAGGGCAAGACGAACCTCGCCGAGGCGATCGCCTATCTCGCCACCCTCGGGTCGCACCGGGTGGCGCTCGATGCTCCGCTGGTGCGTCGTGGACAGGATGCCGCGATCGTGCGCGCACGCATCGGGCACGGAGAGCGGCGGCTCGTCGTCGAGCTGCAGATCAACCGCCAGGGCGGTAACAAGGCTCGGGTCGGCGGGTCGCCGGTGCGTCCGGGTGAGCTGCCGCGCTACGCGCACGTCGTGCTCTTCGCTCCGGAGGACCTGCAGATCGTCCGTGGCGACCCTTCCGCGCGTCGCCGGTTCGCCGATCAGCTGCTCGTGCAGCGCCACCCGCGGATGTCTGCCGTTCTGGGCGACTACGACCGGGTGCTGCGCCAGCGCAACACCCTGCTGAAGTCGGCGCGGGCGCGCGGGGTGCAGGGTTCGGGGCTCGCCACGCTCGAGGTGTGGGACGACAAGCTCATCGAGCTCGGCGCACAGATCATCGACGCACGCCAGGGGTTGGCCGTCGACATCGCGGGTCCGCTGGCGAGCGCCTACGCCTCGATCGCGGGCGCGGACCATGACCCCAGCGTCCGTTGGGTGCGCTCCATCGACGGAGGTGATCCCGAGGAGGACGAATCGGCCTCGGAGGTGGCCGCGGCATCCGACACTGCGACGGCGTTCCGTCAGGCCCTGACCGCGCGACGCTCGATCGAGCTCGACCGGGGGTTGACTCTCGTCGGTCCGCACCGCGACGATCTGCTGGTGAGCGTGCGCGGACTCCCGGTGAAGGGCTACGCGTCGCACGGCGAATCGTGGTCGGCGGCGCTGTCGCTCCGTCTCGCCTCCGCCGCGCTCCTGCGGGAAGAGCGCTCCACGGGGGATCCCGTGCTCATCCTCGACGATGTGTTCGCGGAGCTCGACGCCGACCGTCGCACCCGGCTCGCCGGCGTCATCCACGATTTCGAGCAGGTGATCGTGACGGCGGCTGTGGAGGCCGATGTGCCTGCGGCGCTCCGAGGGCGCACGGTGCGCATCGACAGCGGTCAGATCGTCGGGGTCAGCGATGGATGAACCGGGTGTTCCGGAGACCATCGCGACCTATCGGCGACTGCGCGGTCTCGAGCCGTCGCCGCGAGCGAAACGGCGCGGCCGTCGGCCCGTGGTCGACGACGAGGATGCCCCGTTCGCGCCCGGTCGCGATCCGAAGGGCCTCGGCGATGTGGTCGACGCGCTGACGCGCGATGCCGGGTGGACCGGGGCGCTCGCCCGAGAGGACATCATCCTCCAGTGGCGGGAGGTCGCCGGCGCCGAGACCGCGCAGCACACACGACCACTCTCGCTCGACGATGGCCGATTGACCGTCGAGTGCGACTCGACCGCGTGGGCGAAGCAGCTCACGCTGATGCGCGCACAGATCGTCAGCGAGATCACACGACGGTTCCCGGACGCGGGCGTCGACGCAGTGCGCTTCATCGGACCCGACGTCCCCTCGTGGAAATGGGGCCCCAGAACGGTTCCAGGGCGCGGCCCTCGCGATACCTACGGCTGAGGCACGTCCGTCGGTGGCTCGGATCATTTCATCCCGCCATACGGGCGTACAGGGCCCGCGAAACCGCTCGGCGCGGTAGACTGGACCGGTATCGCCGACCTATCCGGAGCGCTCGAAACCTATGACGTCTGAAAACCCTGCCAGCGGACCCGAGAACTCCGAGAAGAAGGCTCCCGCGTCCACGCCGGGTGAGTACGGCGCCGATGCCATTCAGGTGCTCGAAGGCCTCGAGGCGGTGCGCAAGCGCCCCGGCATGTACATCG
Organism: Microbacterium sp. 71-23; assembly: GCF_001897265.1. Classification (NCBI taxonomy): domain Bacteria; kingdom Bacillati; phylum Actinomycetota; class Actinomycetes; order Micrococcales; family Microbacteriaceae; genus Microbacterium; species Microbacterium sp. 71-23. The sequence continues at coordinate 332,010 of NZ_MKSL01000008.1, read as the reverse complement.
GATCGACCGGTCCCCGCGGCCTCCACCACCTCGTCTACGAGATCGTCGACAACTCGGTCGACGAAGCCCTCGCCGGCTACTGCGACACGATCGACGTGACGATCCTCGCGGACGGTGCGGTGCGCGTGATCGACAACGGGCGCGGCATCCCCGTCGACATCCACAAGACAGAGGGCAAGTCGACCGTCGAGGTCGTGCTCACCGTGCTGCACGCGGGCGGCAAGTTCGGCGGCGGCGGCTACGCCGTATCGGGTGGTCTCCACGGCGTCGGCTCCTCGGTGGTGAACGCGCTCTCCACACGTCTCGAGGTCGAGGTCAAGCGTCAGGGCCACGTCTGGCGGCAGTCGTACACGTCCGGCGGCGCCCCTGTCGCCCCCCTCGCGAAGGGCGAGGAGACCGACGAGACCGGCACCACCATCACCTTCTGGCCCGACCCCGAGATCTTCGAGACGGTCGTCTTCGACTACGACACGCTGCGCACGCGCTTCCAGCAGATGGCCTTCCTCAACAAGGGGCTCACCATCGCCCTCCGTGACGAGCGTGCCGACGAGGCGTACGAAGAGGATGTCGACGGCTCCCCGGTCATCCGTCAGCCCAGCGACGTCTATCTGTACGAACGCGGACTCGTCGACTACGTGCAGTACCTCAACTCGGTGCGCAAGATCGAAGCGGTCAACGACGAGATCATCGACTTCGACTCGGAGGACACCGAGAAGAAGATCGCCCTCGAGATCGCGATGCAGTGGACCACCTCGTACACCGAGAACGTGTTCACCTACGCGAACACCATCAACACGCACGAGGGCGGAACGCATGAAGAGGGCTTCCGCGCCGCGCTCACCACGCTCGTCAACAAGTACGCGCGCGCCCAGGGCCTGCTCAAGGAGAAGGACGACAACCTCTCGGGCGACGACGTGCGCGAAGGGCTCACCGCCGTCATCTCGGTGAAGCTCTCCGAGCCGCAGTTCGAGGGACAGACCAAGACGAAGCTCGGCAACACAGAGGCCAAGGCGTTCGTGCAGAAGGTCGTCGGCGACCAGCTCGGCGACTGGTTCGACCGCAACCCGGCACAGGCGAAGAACATCGTGCGCAAGGCGATCGACGCCGCGACCGCGCGCATCGCCGCGCGCAAGGCCCGCGAGACGGCGCGGCGCAAGAGCGTGTTCGAGTCCGCGTCGATGCCGGAGAAGCTGAAGGACTGCACGAGCAAGGACCCCTCGATCAGTGAGATCTTCCTCGTCGAGGGAAACTCCGCCGGCGGTTCGGCGGTGCAGGGGCGCAACCCGCACACGCAGGCGATCCTGGCGCTGCGCGGCAAGGTGCTCAACGTCGAGCGCGCACGACTCGACCGTGCGCTCGGCAACAAGGAGATCACCGAGATGATCCAGGCCTTCGGCACGGGCATCGGTGAGGACTTCGACATCACGAAGGCCCGTTATCACAAGATCGTGCTGATGGCCGATGCCGACGTCGACGGTCAGCACATCACGACGCTGCTGCTCACTCTGCTCTTCCGCTACATGCGCGGACTCATCGAGGCCGGTTACGTCTACCTCGCCCAGCCCCCGCTGTACCGCCTGAAGTGGTCGAACTCCGACCACCAGTACGTCTACAGCGACCGTGAGCGCGATGCGCTGCTGGCCGACGGCATCGCGAGCGGAAAGCGCATCCCGAAGGACAACGGCATCCAGCGATACAAGGGTCTGGGCGAGATGAACCCGAAGGAGCTGTGGGAGACGACGATGGACCCGGTCACCCGCACGCTGCTGCAGGTGACCATCGAGGACGCGGCGGCCGCCGACGAGATCTTCTCGACCCTCATGGGAGAGGACGTCGAATCCCGCCGCTCCTTCATCCAGCGCAACGCCAAGGACGTGCGATTCCTCGATATCTGAGGCCCGCCACCCCGCGCCCCGGATCACACGAACGAGATTGAACGACTATGACTGACGACGTCCGGCCCGACGAGGCATCCGAGCACAACCACGGCAGGATCGACCAGGTCGACCTGCAGTCGGAGATGCAGCGCAGCTACCTCGACTACGCGATGAGCGTCATCGTCGGGCGCGCGCTGCCCGACGTGCGCGACGGCCTCAAGCCCGTGCACCGACGCGTGATCTACGGCATGTACGACGGTGGCTTCCGCCCCGACAAGTCGTACTCCAAGTGCGCCCGCGTGGTCGGCGAGGTGATGGGCCAGTACCACCCGCACGGCGATGCCCCCATCTATGACGCCCTCGTGCGACTCGTGCAGCCGTGGTCGCTGCGCTACCCGCTCGCGCTCGGCCAGGGCAACTTCGGCTCCGCCGGGAACCTCGAGGCGGCCGCCCCCCGCTACACCGAGACCAAGATGGCTCCGCTCGCCCTCGAGATGGTGCGCGACATCGAAGAGGAGACCGTCGACTTCCAGGACAACTACGACGGTCAGACGCAGGAGCCGAAGGTCCTCACGGCCCGGTTCCCGAATCTGCTCGTCAACGGCTCCGTCGGCATCGCCGTGGGCATGGCCACGAACATCCCGCCGCACAACCTGCGCGAGGTGGCCGACGGTGTGCTGTGGGCGCTCGAGCACCCCGAGGCATCCGCTCACGAGCTGCAGGACGCCCTGATCGCCCGCATCAAGGGGCCGGACTTCCCCACGTCGGCGCAGATCCTCGGCACCCGCGGCATCATCGAGGCCTACCGCACGGGTCGTGGCTCGATCACGATGCGCGCCGTCGTCAACGTCGAGGAGATCCAGGGCCGCACGTGCCTGGTCGTCACCGAGCTGCCGTACCAGGTCAACCCCGACAACGTCGCGATCAAGATCCGCGACCTCGCCCGTGACGGCAAGATCGCCGGCATCGCCGACATACGCGACGAGTCGAGCGAGCGCACGGGTCAGCGCCTGGTCATCGTGCTCAAGCGCGACGCCGTCGCGAAGGTCGTGCTCAATAACCTGTACAAGCACACGCAGCTGCAGGACAACTTCGGCGCAAACATGCTCGCGATCGTCGACGGCGTACCGCGCACCCTGTCGATCGACGGCTTCGTCAGCCACTGGATCGACCACCAGCTCGACGTGATCGTGCGTCGCACCCAGTTCCGCCTGCGCAAGGCGGAGGAGCGCATGCACATCCTGCGCGGCTACCTCAAGGCGCTCGACGCGCTCGACGAGGTCATCGCGCTCATCCGCCGGTCGACCACTGTCGACGACGCGCGTGAAGGACTGAAGACGCTCCTCGACATCGACGACGTGCAGGCCGACGCGATCCTCACGATGCAGCTGCGGCGCCTGGCGGCGCTCGAGCGTCAGAAGATCATGGATGAGGCATCCGCCCTCGAGGAGCAGATCACCGACTACAAGGGCATCCTCGCGAGCCCCGAGCGCCAGCGCACGATCGTGCGCGACGAGCTGAGTGAGATCGTCGAGAAGTTCGGCGACGAGCGTCGCACCGAGATCCTGTTCGGCTTCGACGGCGACATGTCCATCGAGGACCTCATCCCCGAGGAGGAGATGGTCGTCACGATCACCCGTGACGGATACATCAAGCGCACCCGCAGCGACAACTACCGCTCGCAGCACCGCGGCGGCAAGGGTGTGAAGGGCGCGCAGCTGCGCGCGGACGACGTCGTCGAGCACTTCTTCGTGACGACCACGCACCACTGGCTGCTGTTCTTCACCACCAAGGGCCGGGTGTACCGGGCCAAGGGCTATGAAGTGCCCGAGGCCGGACGCGATGCGAAGGGTCAGCACGTCGCGAACCTGCTCGCCCTGCAGCCGGACGAGCAGGTGGCGCAGATCCTCGACATCCGCGACTACGCGACCTCGCCCTATCTCGTGCTGGCCACGCGGTCGGGCCTCGTGAAGAAGACGCGACTCGGTGAGTACGACACCAACCGTCAGGGCGGCGTCATCGCGGTCAAGCTGCGCGAGGGCGACGAGGTGACGAGCGCGCTGCTCGTCGACGAGTCCGACGATGTGCTGCTGATCTCGCGGCACGGCATGTCTCTGCGCTTCACCGCGACCGACGACGCACTGCGTCCGATGGGTCGCTCCACCGAAGGTGTGAAGGGCATGGCCTTCCGCGGGGATGACAGCCTGCTGTCGGCGTCGGTCGTCCACGACGAAGGATTCGTGTTCGTCGTGACCGAAGGCGGCTACGCGAAGCGCACCGACGTGGATCAGTACCGGGTGCAGAGCCGCGGTGGACTCGGCATCAAGGTGGCCAAGCTCCACGACGACCGAGGCGACCTCGCCGGCGGCCTCATCGTGGGCGAGGACGACGAGGTTCTCGTGGTTCTCGCAAGTGGCAAGGTGGTACGCTCTGCCGTGGCCGAGGTCCCGGCGAAGGGACGCGACACGATGGGAGTCGTGTTCGCCCGGCCCGACGACGACGATCGCATCCTCGCGATCGCTCGCAACGGCGAGCGAGGTCTCGCCGAGACATCCGATGCCCCGGCCGAGTCCGACGGCGTCGACGCAGGTACTGAGGAGAACACTGAGGCATGAGCACCGTAGCGGACAAGCTCGCGAAGAAGTCCAGCAGCTCGAAGGGCGCCAGCACCAAGCAGGTGCGACTGCGTCTGGTCTACGTCGACTTCTGGACGGCTGTGAAGCTCTCCTTCCTCGCCGCGGTGGCGCTCGCGATCGTGACGGTCGTCGCCTATGTCGTGGTTTACGCCGCCGTCGCGGCGACCGGTGTGCTCTCGAAGGCCGACGAGTTCACGTCGTCGATCTCGGGCGGCACATTCATCCTCAGCCACACGATCGGCCTGCCGCAGGTGCTCGCCTTCGCCGCGGTCGTCGCCATCATCAACCTCATCGTGGTGACGGTGCTCGGCGCTGTCGTCGCGGGAATCTACAACTTCGCCGTCAAGGTGACCGGCGGACTGCTGGTCGGGTTCACCTCGAACTGACCGACGGTATGACGAAGGGCCCCGCCGTACGGCGGGGCCCTTCGTCATACCGTCTCAGACGATGCCGGCGGTGCCGAGCAGGTGACCGATCAGGTAGGTGACCACGAGCGCGAGCGCGCCACCGATCACCAGGCGCAGCGCCGCCTTGCGGCGACCGCTGCCGCCGAGCTTCGCGGAGATCGTTCCGGTCAGCGCCAGCGCGATGATCACCACGACGAATGTGATCGGCACACGCAGGCCCGGGGGCGGCAGGAGGATCGCCAGAAGCGGAAGGATCGCGCCGGCCGTGAACGCGATCGCCGAGGAGAACGCGGCCTGCCACGGGCTGACCAGGTCATCCTGGTCGATGCCGAGCTCGACCTCGAGGTGCGCCGCGAGGGCATCGTGAGCGGTGAGCTCGGCCGCCACCTTCTCCGCGGTCTCCCGCGAGATCCCGCGCTGCTGATAGAGCTGCGTGAGCTCCTCGAGCTCCTCCTCGGGCATCTCGAGCAGCTCGCGCTTCTCCTTCTCGATGAGCGCCCGCTCGCTGTCGCGCTGACTGCTCACCGACACGTATTCCCCGAGGGCCATCGACACGGCGCCACCGACGAGGCCGGCGATGCCGGCCGTCAGCAGAGCGGGCACGTCGGTCGTCGCACCGGCGACACCGACGACGAGGGACGCGACGGACACGATGCCGTCGTTCGCGCCGAGCACACCGGCGCGCAGCCAGTTGAGACGCTGGCTCACACCACCGTTGTGCGGCTCGGCGTGCTCCGTGGATTCCTGGGTCATGCGTCCAGTAAATCGACCCGGATCGGGCCTCGGCAACGAAGGCATGGCTTGCCTGCGCCGCGAGCATCGGCGACGTCGAATTCGTGAAATGAGGAGGCGTCGGGTAAAGTCTTGGAGGTTGACGGCCGAGCCGTCGCACGGGGCTATAGCTCAGGCGGTTAGAGCGCTTCACTGATAATGAAGAGGTCCCAGGTTCAAGTCCTGGTAGCCCCACTCTTCTCCCTCCGGGGCCTTAGCTCAGCTGGTAGAGCGCCTGCTTTGCAAGCAGGATGTCAGGAGTTCGAATCTCCTAGGCTCCACAACACAACGACGGCCGGTCCCGAAGGACCGGCCGTTCGACGTTCCGATGCGAACTCAGTCGTCGTCGTCCGAGACGATACGTACGCCCCGTCGCTTTCCCCCGCGTTGCGGGGCGGCCGATCTCTGATCGGACATCGGACCCGATCCGGCGACGCCGGGATGCATCATCCGCGCGGCCGCCGCACCGGCGGCCGTCGTGCCGGCGACGGTTCCGGCGGGATCCGTTCCCGCCGAGGTCGATCCCACGAGGCCCGCGGCGGAGATGCCCGTGCTCGTCGGCGCACCGACCGATGCGATCGAGAAGCCCGCTCCTCCGGATACCCCTCCACCCAACGAGCCGTCGACGGTGAGTGCAGCGACCCCCGTCGCCGAGCCCGGGGCGCCGACGCCGGTCATCCCGGCGTCGATGCGCGTGCGGTCGAGGTCTGCAGCGCCGCCCGCGAGGGTGAGTCGGTCATAGCCCGTGGATCCGAGCTGCGTCGCGGCCGCGGCATCCACCGTCCCGCCGGCGGTCACGACCGTCGCTGCGGGCGAGTTGCCGGCCAGCGTCGCGATGAGCGACGACGTGCTGTCGAACAGGGACCGCATCTGCTGCACGAAGCCGACGAGGGACTTCACCGACCGCAGCACCTGCACGATGGGCTTCGCGACCTTGTTGACCATCTCGTTGACGCGCGTGACGACCCGGGCGATCGCGTAGCCCATTCCGAGTCCGAAGGATGCCGCCACCACCGCCATGGCTTCGATCGCCGTGGCGAGCACCTTCGAGATCGCCGACTTCACGACGCTCTGCATGCGCGCCACAAGACCTGATGCCGTCGTCAGTCCGCTCGAGACCGAATCCGCCCAATCGCCGGAAGCGGTCAACTGACGCGACGTCTCTTGCGCGAACCGCAGATACGCGATCACCGTCGCTCCCGACAGCCCCTCGAGATCGCTCGTCCGCGCGGCGAGCGTCGACCCGGCGCTGCGCATCGACGCACCCGCGCTCGTCCACTGGGACGCGACGCCGCTGACACTCGCCTCGCTCCCGGCGAGCTGTTCCAGCCAGGACTTGAGCGGGCCGAGAAGGTTGATCACCCACCCGAGTCCGGCGCTCGCGATCGTTCCGATCGGATCGGCCGCGGCGGCTGCAGCGCTGCTGAGGGTGTCGAAGAACGCGATGCCGCCATCGAGCCAGTTGCCGTTCTGGATCGCGGTCGACAACGCCCGGCCGTCCTCGAGAAGGCGAGTGCCCGCGTAGGGGGCGGCGAGCGTCTGTGCAGAAGGGGTCATCAGTCCATCGCCCTCTCGAGATCATGCAGTGTCGTGACGATGTCGGCCTCGAGCTGCTCCCACTGCTGAGCCGTGCCCCGCAGCTGCCCTGCCGTGCGCAGCAGCAATGACTCGTTCGTACCGAACATGCCGGTGGCCGCTGCGGTCATCGCGAGCGAGGGCGGCACGAGGAACGCGCACAGGATGCCGAACGCGTCCGAGGCGAGATCGCCCCCGCGCAGTGCGCCGATCGCCCGGGTCACGTCGTCGGCGAGGGATTCGACGAGCGCGGCGTGATGCCTCAGCCTGTCGAAGTCGAGCGCGATCTCGTCGCCCATCACGTCGTCCTCTCCACGGCGGGCGCGGATGCCGCGGCGCGAAGCTCGCTGACGATCGGGTCGTCGTCACCGAGCAACCGGGACACGCGCCGCAGCGCCTTTTCCTGCACGTCGTCCTGGGCGACCGCGATCACCGCGAGGATCTCCTGGGTGAGCCGTCGCGCACCGCGCGCAACGGCCTGATCGCCGAGGCGGAGGCCGGTCACCCGACCGGTGGCATCCACCTCGACGAACACGTCCTTGGCGGCCGAGTACGCGCTGCCGCGCACCTCCGCCATCGCGGCCTGGAAGGCCGGCATCTTGTCAGCGCGCTCCTGGGTCAGGCGGGCATCCGCCTCGACCTGCGCGATCGTCTCCTCCGCATCGGGCAACACAGCGCCACGCTAGCCACGCGTCGCCGACGCGCGAGGGGGTTTTCCACAACCCGATGAACGCCGGGTCAGGCGCTCTCGGCGCGACCCCCGCGCAGGTGCTCCTGGGTCAGACGCTCGTACTCGTCGTCGTCGAGCTCGTCGTACTGGGTGGCCTCGCGTCGATCGCTGCGCATCCATCGCAGGAGCAGGATGACGAGCACCGGCACGTCTGCGACCTCGGCGATGAACCACAGCATGTCACCCGCGAGGTGCTGGTCGTGCAAGGGGTTCGGCCACCACCCGAGCGAGGAGGTCGTGGTGGCCGCGGCATCCACCACCGAGTCGTTAAGTCGCAGCAGGATGCCGGGCACCGAGTCGATGAGCAGCTCGACGAAGGCCAGCAGGAACTCGATGGTGATGAACAGACCGGTGTGCACCGCGGAGAGCGCGGCCATCGGCAGGACCAGAACCACCCCGACAATCGGGACGATCACCCCCAGGAGGGCATCGGTCAGCGGGTTCGAGCGCAGGGCACCGGCGAGAGGCGTGAGGAAGACGCAGAAGATCGCGGCGACGAAGACGGTCGCGAACATCGCATTTCCGAACAGGCGCACGAGCCGCGAGGCGAGGAGTCGAGCGATGCGCGCCGCGCCGGTCGGGCCGGTCGCCGCCTCGGCGAGCTCGAGAGGGCGGCCCACCACCACTCCGGCCGGAACCACGAAGATCAGCAGTGCGATGCGGGTCGTGAATGCCCAGCGAAGCTCACCGGAATAGACGCCGAGGAATCCGAGCTCCACGACCGCGTACGAGCCGAGGCCCAGACCGAAGAACAGCAGCGTGCGCGTCAGCGGCCACTCCACCCCGCGGCGGCGCGCGGCTCTCACGCCCCAGAGATAGCTTGCGCCCGCGACGAGCAGCACGACGATCGTGAGGGGATCGGCGCGCCAAGTGGTGAGGAAGGTGGCGATGTCAGGCGTGCCGGACAGTGTACGCCCGGCCGCCCAGCCCGCCCCGAGAGCACGGGTCGTAGGCTTCGGACATGGACATCCGGGTCGCCGCGTACGCCGTCATCACCGATGCGGAGGGGAGGGTGCTCCTCGCCCACTGGAACGAAGGCGGCCGGAGCGGATGGACGATGCCGGGCGGGGGCATCGACCCCGGAGAGGACCCGATCGACGCCGCTCGCCGCGAGGTGGACGAGGAGACCGGCTACGAGGCCCGCATCGGCGCGCTGCTCGGCATCGATTCGCAGGTGATCCCGGCGGGAAAGCGGTTCCCGGGAGCGGCGTCACCCCTTCACGCGCTGAGGATCATCTACCGCGCGGAGACCGTGGGAGGCGCGCTACGCAACGAGGCCGACGGCTCGACGGACGAGGCGCGGTGGTTCTCGCTCACCGAGGTCGCTGCCCTGCGCCGGGTGAGCCTGGTCGACATCTCGCTACGCTTCGCCGGCCTCATCGACTGACCACCACACGCGCGAAGGGGGGCGGGAGGATGTCGACATCCTCCCGCCCCCTCGATGTTCGCGACTCAGGCGTCGGGCGCGCGCAGCGGGTCGTCCGCGACCCACAGCTCGTCGTCGGCGCGCAGGGTCTGCCACGCGGCGTAGAGCACACCGATGGCAGCGGCCGCACCGAGGATGATGGCGATCACCCCGCCCGCGCCGATGCCCTTGCGCTGCGGCTCGAGCGCCGCGAGCTTGGCGGACAGCTTCTTCGTCGCCTTCTTGCTGTAGCCGGCGGCGCGCTTCTGGAACAGCGCGGCATCGGGAAGCTCGAGGCCACGGCCCGCGGCGATGCGGCCACGTGTGTCGTTCGCGGCATCCCATACCGACAGAGCACCACCGACGAGAGCACCGGCCGCCGGCACGACGGCGTCGCTCAGCACGCGCTTGGACGCCTTCACCCCACGGTCGACGTAGGGAGCCGCATAGGTCTCGTACCCCTGCTGCACGGCCGGAACCACGTGCTCACGGTTGTAGTTGCCGAGCTGCCGGCCGGCCTCGCGGGCGGCGCCGGCAGCCTCGCCGAGCACGACCTGCTGGGCTTCCCACAGCTTGTTCACCTGGTTCTGGAGCTTGCGCAGCTCCTTTTTGCGCTTGCGGGTGAGACTCACGAGCGGACCCCCTTTTCGATGGGATGGGTACCGCCCATATTGCCAGAATCGGGCGCCGCGGCCGGGCGGGGTTGCAGGGAACTCTGTGAGAATGTACGCATGGCTCTTCACACGGCAGTCGCCACCATCCACACGAACCACGGCGACATCGTCGTCAACCTCTTCGGGGACCACGCCCCGCGCACGGTGCAGAACTTCACCGGCCTCTCGGACGGCTCGCAGGCCTGGACCAACCCGGCGACGGGTCAGCCGGGAGAGGGCGCCCTGTACAAGGACGTCATCTTCCACCGCATCATCCCCGGCTTCATGATCCAGGGCGGTGATCCGCTCGGACAGGGCATCGGCGGGCCCGGCTACCAGTTCGACGACGAGATCCACCCCGAGCTGACCTTCCAGAAGCCGTACGTCCTCGCGATGGCGAACGCCGGACTCCGCCGGAACGCCATCACGGGCAAGGCCGAGGGAACGAACGGCTCGCAGTTCTTCATCACGACCGACCCGACGCCGTGGCTGCAGGGCAAGCACTCGATCTTCGGCGAGGTCGCCGACGACGCCTCGCGCGCCGTGGTCGACGCCATCGCCGCGGTGCCGACCGCTGCGGGCGACCGTCCGGTCGAGCCGGTGGTCATCGAGTCGATCGACATCGTCGCGGCCTGACCACAGCGGTGACCAGCGCCGACTTCGCGGGCAATCGCGAGAACTTCTGCTACCGGCATCCCGACCGGCAGAGCTTCGTGCTCTGCCAGCGGTGCCTGCGCACGATCTGCCCCGAATGCCAGACCCAGGCGGCCGTCGGCGTCATCTGTCCCGAGTGCATCGCGCAGCAGCGCCGTGACCAGACTCCCGCCCAGGCCCGAGCGCAGCGCCGCTGGGGCCGGGCGGGAGGGTCGACCTCTGTTGCGCTGCGCGGACAGCCGGTGGTGACCTACGCGATCATCGCCATCACGGCCGTCTTCTATGTGATCCAGCAGATCATCCCGGCCTCGACGCAGTGGTTCGTCTTCTACGCGCCCGCGCTCTACCCGTCGCTTCTGGGCACGTTCGAACCCTGGCGACTGGTGACCGGCGCACTGGTGCACAGCAGCATCCTGCACATCGGGCTCAACATGCTCTCGCTCTGGATGATCGGTCGCATCATGGAGCCGTTGCTCGGGAGGGGCCGCTTCCTCGCGCTCTACCTGATCAGTGCGCTCGGCGGCTGGGTGGCAGTGACCCTGCTCGCCTTCCCGACTCCCGTGCTCGGGGCATCGGGTGCGATCTTCGGGCTCTTCGGCGCGCTGGTCATCATCGCCCGCCATCTCGGTGCCCAGATCACGGGGATCCTCGTCGTGCTCGCGGTGAACCTGGTGATCGGGTTCGTGCCCGGGTTCGGAATCTCGTGGCAGACGCACCTCGGCGGACTCGTCGCGGGCGCGGTCGTCGGCCTCGTGTTCGCGCGGACGCGTCGTCGGGACCAGCGGGTGCGTCAGATCGTGCTGCTGACCGTGGTCACGCTCGCGCTGTTCGCGCTGATGCTGATCCCGCTCGCGATCTACGGCTGATCGGCGGAGTTTTCCACAGCGTCATCCACAGGTGGGGATGAATGACAGCGGTGTAATTCGGATGCCGCGGCTCAGCGCCAGCGGGTCGTCATGAGGAACCCGACGAAGGCGATGCCGAAGCCGATGACGAGGTTCCACGCGCCGAGGTTCGGGATCGGGAACTGCGAACCGCTGAGGTAGAACACGAGCACCCAGGCGAGGCCGAGGAGCATGAGACCGATCATGATCGGCTTGAACCACGCGGGGTTCGGGGCGGGCTCACCCGAGGTGGCTGCGGGTCGCTGGTCGTCCGTGCGCTTGGATGCCATGCGGCACAGTCTATCGGGGGGATGCTTCGGCTCCGCGGAACGTACAATCCGAGTGTGACCGAACCCGAGCCGCCGCTGCGTCGCCATCGTCGCGCCGTCGCGTCGTCGTCGGAGACGTCGGCCTCACCGCAGGCTCCCCGCCGCCACCGCGTGAGCGTGATCGGTGTCATCGGGGAGATCCTCATCACGGCCGGAGTGCTGGCGCTCCTCTACGTGTCCTGGCAGATGTGGTGGGGCGACTCCATCATCGGGGCCCAGCAGAACTCGGTCGGAAACTCCCTCTCGCAGCAGTGGCAGACCGAGGCGACAACCGAACCCTCGCCGTCTCCCACGACCAGCGGCGAGCCCGTGACCGCGGCGCCGCCCGATCTTCCGCAGCCCGCGAACGCGCAGATCTTCGCCACCATGCACATCCCCCGCTTCGGCTCGGACTACAACGTGGCGATCGCCGGCGGAGTGACACGGCAGGGAACACTCGACCCGATCGGCATCGGGCACTACCCGGGGACGCAGATGCCGGGGCAGGAGGGGAACTTCGCCCTCGCGGCGCACCGCACGACGTTCGGCGCCCCCTTCCACCGCATCGCCGATCTCCACGTCGGTGACGCGATCGTCGTCGAGACCCCCGACGGCTGGTACACCTACCGATTCCGGACGCTCGAATACGTGAAGCCGACCGCCGTCGACGTGCTGCTGCCGGTGCCGCAGGTGCCGGATGTCCCCGCCTCCGGCCGGTACATGACGATGACCAGCTGCAGCCCCATGTATTCGGCGGACGAGCGCATCGTCGCCTACAGCGTGTTCGAGTCCTTCACCCCGCGCTCGGCAGGACCGCCGGCGTCCCTCACGGAGGTGTCCCCCTGATGTACGGAGCTCTCTGGCGCATCCTGCTCGGCCCCTGGTGGGTTCGGGTCATCATCCTCGTCGTGCTCGCGGCGGCCGTGCTCTACGGCCTCGTGTTCTGGGCGTTCCCCTTCATCGCCTCGATCACCAGCAATCAAGACGTCACGGTGGGATGACCGCACGCGTCGTCGTCCTCGATAACCGCGACAGTTTCGTCCACACCCTCGTCGGGTATCTGCGGGAGCTCGGGGCGCAGGTCGACGTGAGCGACGCGACCCGTCTCGCGACGGCCGATGTCGAGGCGCTCGTGCAGCGCGCCGACGCGGTCGTGATCTCGCCGGGCCCCGGCCGGCCCGAGGACGCTCGGGCCTCGCTCGCGGCCGTTCCGCTGGCGATGAGCCGGGACATCCCTCTTCTCGGTGTCTGCCTCGGCCATCAGGTGATCGCCGTGGCCCTCGGCGGGCGCGTCGAGGAGGCGCCGGAACTGCGGCACGGGATGACGTCGCGCGTCGAGCACGACGCGAGCGGCGTGCTGGCGCGGATGCCTCGTCCCGCGATCGTCGGACGCTACCACTCGCTGGCTGTCGTCGAGGAGGCGCTCCCCGACGAGCTGCGGGTCACCGCGCGCACGTCGAGTGGAACCGTCATGGCGATCACGCATCGCACTGCGCGGGTCGACGGTGTGCAGTTCCATCCCGAGAGCGTGCTCACCGAGGGCGGATATCTGCTGCTGGGCACCTGGCTCGAATCCGTGGGGATTCCGGATGCCGCGGCGCGCGGATCCTCCCTCTCCCCGCACCGGGGTGCGTTGGCTCAGCCGGCGCAGACCGTGAGCGTGACCGTCGACTGAATCGGCACCTCGCCGGGCGCGACCGACATCACCTTCACCGTGGGCGGCTTGCTCGCCGTGCAGGACTCATCGTTGGTCTGCGCAGGGGTCAAGCCGAGCTTCTGCAACTGGGACTCCGCGGCGGAGACCGTGAAGCCGGTCAGGTCGGGGAGAGCGACTTTTCCGGTCGCCACCACGAGTGCGATCGACGTGCCGGCCGGGACGTTGGTGCCCGCCGCGCTGCTCGCGGACAGCACCGTCCCGGACTTCGCCGAGGGATCGTCCTGCTGGGTGACCGCGCCGAGAGCGAGGCCGGCGTTCGTGAGTGCGGAGGTGGCGGCATCCTGGGAAAGGCCTTGCAGCGTCGGCACGGGAACCATGGGCACACCCGTCGACACGTAGACCACGACGGTCGCCCCCTGCGCGCTCACGGTGCCCGCGGCGGGATCGGTGCGGATGACATTGCCGGACGCGACCGTCGTGCTCGCTTCGGCGCGCTGCTGCACGGTGAAGCCCGCTTCGCTGAGCGTGCCGCTCGCCTTCGTGAAGGCCACCTGCGCGACGTCGGGCACCGTGTGGGGCGGGGCTTCGGCGCCGGCGCCGGCTCGGGCCGCGATCACCCAGGCGAGCACGGCGATCAGCACGACCGCCGCGATCGCGGTTCCGATCCAGATCCAGAGGGTGGTCGGTGCGGGCGAGGTCCTCGTCGTCGCGCGGGTCGTCGACAGGCGCCGCAGCGACTGCGCCGTGGCCGTCGCCTCGCGGGTGCTCGGAGCGAACAGCACGTCGGAGACCTCGGTGGGCGTCGGAGCGGGCGGTTCGTCGGACGCGACCCCCCGGAGCGCGGAGGCGAGCGCGCCGCGGAAGGCCGCGGCATCCGGGAATCTGTCGAAGGGATCCTTCGCGAGAGCCCGGGAGACGACGGCGTCGATGATAGGCGGCACGTCATCGCGCTCATCGCTCGGCGCGGCCGGTGCCTCGCTCACGTGCTGATACGCGACGGCGACCGGAGTGTCGCCCCGGAACGGCGGATGCCCGGTGAGCAGTTCGAACAGCACGACGCCAGCCGAGTAGAGATCTGCGCGGGCGTCGACCGTCTCGCCCTTGGCCTGCTCGGGCGAGAAGTACGAGGCCGTGCCGAGGATCTGCGTCGTCTCGGCCACCGTCGAGGACCCGTCGGAGACGGCGCGGGCGATGCCGAAGTCCATCACCTTCACCTGACCGGTCGGCGTCACCATGACATTGCCCGGCTTGATGTCCCGGTGGATGACGCCCGCGCGATGGGAGTACTGCAGAGCCTCGAGGATGCCGTCGGTGATGCGCACGGCGTCTTCGACGGAGAGCGGCTCGTCGCCGATCAGGTCCTTCACGAGCGTGCCGCGAACGAGCTCCATGACGATGTACGGCTCCGGCACCACGGTGCCGTCGGGAAAGGTCGTCGTCGTCTCCCCCGCGTCGTACACACGCACGATCGTCGGATGGGACATCCTCGATGCCGACTGCGCCTCGAGACGGAACCTCGTGCGGAAGCCGTCGTCAGACGCCAGTTCGCGGGCGAGGAGCTTGATGGCCACCTCGCGCCCGAGGGTCACGTCGTAGCCGCGGTAGACGCTCGCCATGCCGCCGCGTCCGATGAGCTCGTCGAGGCGGTAGCGCCCGTCGAGCACGCGTGGTTCGTCGCTCACATCACTCCTTGGTCCTCGGCAAGCCTAGGCCTGCCGAGGACCGACCCCATGGAGGGGGTGTTCAGGGAGTGGTCGCGCTAGGTGTCGGGGTGGACGCGCCGACGATCGTCGCCTCCACCTGGGGCGCCTGCGGCGTGGTCTGCTGCGTCTGCCCGGTCCCACCGCTGCAGGTCGCCGTGTAGGTGACTCCGACGCGGTTGCCGGATGCACCGGTGACCTGAATCTGCGCGGTGGTCGTGTTCGCGTCGACCGTGAGCGTCTGAGTTCCGTTCGCGAACACCGCGTTCTGGACGATCTGCACCGTGTAGCTGGAGACCGACCCCGTGCCGCTCGGGCACGTGTAGGCGCTCCACTTCACCGTGACGGTGCTTCCCGCCGGGACCTGCGTCACCGGCGCACCGGCGATCTCATACGTCACGCCTGCGGACGGGGCCGGGAGCGACTGCACCGCGCCGTAACAGGTGATCGTGATCGTGGATCCGGCCGGCACGTTGCCACTGCTCGGCGACGTCGATGCGACCGTGTTCACCTTGTCGCTCGACGGTGCTGCCGGCGGGTTCGCCCCGGTCGCGGGGGTGAGGCCGGCACTCGTGGCCTTCGAGAAGGCCTCGGTGCAGGTCATTCCGACGAGGTTGAGGCTCGCGATGCTCACCGGTGTGGCCGACTCGGACGGCGTCGGGCTGTTCGACGGGGTCGAGCTCGACACGCTCGGCGTCGAGGGCGGCGCCGAATCGCCCCGGTTCGCGAACAGGGCGATCAACGTGCCGCCGAGGACGATCACCAGCAGGGCGATGAGCGCGATCAGGGGCCATGTCCACGGGCTGCGCTTGCGCTTCTGCTCCGTGGCTGCCACCGGAGCCGCCGCGAGCAGCTGCGTCGCCGCTGCCGTCGCAGGCGATGTGCCCAGCAGCTGGGTGGCGGCATCGGTCGCGAGGAAACCACCGGCGATCGCCGGCACGGCCGCCGCCGCCGCGGCGACGTCCCCGCGACGCAGCGCGGTCGCCGCGCGGGCCACCGTCGCCGCAGAGCCGGGGCGGTCCTCCGGCTTCTTGGCGATCATCGCCATGACGAAGTTCTGCACCGGCTCGGCAACCGTCGGAGGCAGCGGCGGCGGCTGCTCGTTGATCTGCGCCATCGCGATCGCGACCTGCGACTCGCCCGTGAACGGGCGCTTTCCGGCGAGACTCTCGTAGGCCACGATGCCGAGCGAATAGATGTCGGTCGACGGGGTCGCGGGGTGACCCGACGCCTGCTCGGGCGAGAGGTACTGCACCGTGCCCATGACCTGACCGGTCGCGGTCAGCGGCACCTGGTCGGCGATCCGCGCGATGCCGAAGTCGGTGATCTTCACCCGGCCGTCCGGCGTGATGAGGAGGTTGCCGGGCTTGATGTCGCGGTGCACGAGACCGGCGGCATGAGCCGCCTGCAACGCGGACGCCGTCTGCGCGACGATGTCGAGCGTCTTGTCCGTTGAGAGCGACCCCTCGCGCTCGAGGATCGTGGAGAGCGCCTCACCGGGCACGAGCTCCATCACGAGGAACGCGCTGCCGTTCTCCTCGCCGTAGTCGAAGACGCTCGCGATGCCCTCGTGGTTCACGAGTGCGGCATGGCGCGCTTCCGCGCGGAACCGCTCGAGGAACCCGGGGTCCCCCATGTACTCGTCCTTGAGGATCTTGATCGCGACCGTGCGGCCGATCACATGGTCGGTCGCCTCCCAGACCTCGCCCATGCCGCCGATGGCGATCCTGGACTCGAGCTCGTAGCGTCCCCCGAACATCGCACCCTGCGTAGGTCTCATTTGCCCAGCACCGCCTCCATGACCTTCTTTGCGATGGGCGCCGCGAGCGAATTGCCGCTGCCCGATTGTCCTCGTCCCCCGCCGTTCTCGACGACCACGGCGACGGCCACCTTCGGGTTCTCTGCGGGCGCGAAGCCGGTGAACCACAGCGTGTACGGGTCGGTGGGACCGTTCTGCGCCGTGCCGGTCTTACCGCCCACACTGACGCCGTCTATTCTTGCATTCGTCGCGATTCCGCTGCTGACGTTGGCGACCATCATCTGCACCATCTCCGCATCCAATGTCGAGTCGAGTGCCTGTCCGAACTGCTCGTTGCCGAAGGTCTGCTGGACCGACAGGTCGGACCCGATCACCTGGTCCACCATGCGCGGCTTCATCACGACGCCACCGTTCGCGATGCCCGCCGACACCATCGCCATCTGCAGCGGGGTCGCGCGCACATCGCCCTGGCCGAAGCCGCTCAGGGCGGCGCGCGTGTCGCTGAGGTTGCTCGGGTAGACCGAGGCGGTGCTGGTGATCGGCAGATCGAAGCTCGTGTTGAAGCCGTACTTCTCGGCCTCCTTGCGGATGGTCTCGCCGCCGAGCTGCGCGGCGAGCTCCGCCATCGGGATGTTGCAGCTCAGCCGGAGGGCGTCGGCGATCGAGACCTGGTCGCCCGGACCGCAGGTGCCTCCGGTGTCGTTGCTGATCGAGGTCGAGGTGCCCGGCAGCGTGTAGCTGGCGACGTTGGGGAGCAGGGACTGCGGCGTGTAGTTTCCCGTGGCGAGAGCGGCGGACGCCGTGACGAGCTTGAACGTCGAGCCGGGCGGGTTGAGGTTGCCGCCGATCGCCCGGTTGTAGAGCGGGTTCGCCGCCTGTGCGACGAGTTGTTCGTAGGTCGTGTTCACCTGGGTCGCGTCGTGGCCGGCCAGCGAGTTGGTGTCGTAGCTGGGGCTCGTGACCATCGCCAGGATGCGCCCGGTCGAGGGTTCGATCGCGACCACAGCGCCCTGCAGGGACCCGAGCGCGTCGTAGGCGGCCTTCTGCACGCTCGCGTCGAGGGTGAGCACCACGTTCGATCCGCGCGCGGGCTTGCCGGAGATGATCTGCTCGAGACGCGCGAGGAACTGCGACCCGCCGGTCCCGCTCAGGTCCTGGTTCATCGCGTTCTCGATGCCCGTCGATGACCCGAGCACGGGGTTGAAGTATCCGGTCACCGGAGCCCACATCTGCGGATCGACATACTGGCGCTGCCAGCTGTAAACATCGCTCGACGGCACCGATGAGGCGATGGCCGTGCCGCTTGCGATGATCGCCCCGCGCTCGATCGAGTAGGAGTCGTAGAGGCTGCGGCGGTCGGCGGGATTCGCCGCGAGGTTCTGTGCCTGCGCGACCTGGATGATGCTCGTCGAGCCGAAGAGCACGAGGAACATGGCGAGCAGCACGATGCTGATGCGGCGGAGCTCTTTGGTCATCGTTCCTCCCCCCGGATGCCGGCGGCGAACGCGATCGCGCATGCGGGACGGGTCATCCGATCACCGCCCGCGGCTGGCGACGCACGGCGTCGGAGATGCGCAGCAGGATGGCGACGATCAGCCAGTTGGCGACGAGGGACGAACCTCCCGCGGCGAGGAAGGGCGTGGTGAGGCCGGTGAGGGGGATGACACGTGTCACGCCGCCGACCATGATGAACACCTGCAGCGCGATCGTGATTGACAGGCCGGTCGCGAGGAGCTTTCCGAAGTCGTCCTGGCCGGCGATGCCGACCCGCAGGCCGCGGCTGATGAAGACCATGTAGAGACAGAGAATCGCGAAGGCTCCGACGAGCCCGAGCTCCTCGGCGAGGCTCGGGAAGATGTAATCGCTCTGCGCGAGCGGCGTGATCTGAGGGCGCCCCTGACCGAGACCGGTGCCCAGCAGGCCGCCGTGGGCCATTCCGAAGATGCCCTGCGCGAGCTGGTAGCTGCTGTTGTTGATGAGTGACGGGTCGAACGCGTGCAGCCAGTTCGTGAACCGGGCACCGACGTAGGGCAGTACCTGGGCGGCGGCCACGGCGACTCCGGCTGCCATCGCGACGCCGAGCAGCACCCAGCCGGTCTTGCCCGTCGCGACGTAGAGCATGCCGACGAACATGCCGAAGATGAGCAGGCCGCTGCCGAGGTCGTGCTGGGCGACGATGATGCCCACCGAGATCACCCAGACCACGAGGAGCGGGCCGAGATCGCGCGCGCGCGGCCACGTGATGCCGAGGAAGCGCTTGCCCACCGACGACAGGCTCTCGCGTGTGCGCACGAGGTAGCCGGCGAAGAAGATCGCGAGGGCGATCTTCGCGAGCTCGCCCGGCTGGAAGGAGAAGATGCCGAGGTTCACCCAGACGGCGGCGTTCGCGTTGATGGCGAGGCCGGGGATCAGGGGGAGGACGAGCAGAAGCACACCGACGAAGCCGAACACGTACGTGAAGCGGAACAGCACGCGGTAGTTGCGCAGGAACACCACGATGAGGATGGAGCCCGCGATGGCGATCGCCGCCCATGCCAGCTGGCGGGTGGAGTAGGCCGCCCACCCGGTGTAGCGGAACGCTATGTCGATGCGGTAGATCTCGGCGATGCCGAGCCCGGTGAGGAGGGTCGCGATCGGCAGCACGAACGGGTCGGCGTTGGGTGCCCGGAACCGCAGCACGACGTGCAGACCGAGCGCGAGCAGGGTGAGCCCGCCGGAGTAGGTGAGGATCGTGACATCCACCTGACCGAGTGCGCCGAGCTGCACGAGCACGATCGCGGCTGCGGAGATGAGGCACGCGAAGATCAGCAGCCCCAGCTCCCGGTTGCGCAGGGTCTGCGGCGAGCGGATGCGGCGCAGGGCGCGCAGCACCGCGGTGTCGGCCTGGATCGGCGCGTCGGCCGGGGTGGTCGTCATCCGCCGGATCCCTTCTGGGGAGTGATGCGCTCCACGATGCTCTGCGCCTCGGCGAGGGAGCCGGCGGAGATCGTCGCCGTCACCGTGGCACGGTCGAACGGCGCGAGGGAGTCGAGCGTGATGCCGGTGTCCTGGTAGAGCTCGGACAGGTGGATAGGTCCGATATTCGCCTGGATGCCGCGGTAGATCACCACCGTGTCGTTGTCGGCGCCGACGTAGTAGCGCGTCTGCGTCCAGGCGTACGCGCCCGCGAGCGCGGCCGCGATGAGCGCGATGACGATGACCAGACCCACGATCCAGGAGATCCGCCGGCGTCGCGCGCGCCGCCGGTCCTCTTCGATGAGCTCTTCGAGGAACTGCGGCTGCGGCTCGAAGTGCGTCGGCTCGTTCGCGGCCTGCCGCACCGGGTGCAGCCAGGACGATCGGCCGGGACGGGCGGCGGTGACGACGACGCCCGTCGGGTTCGAGGCGGAGCCCACGATCGTCGGCGTGCCGGAGAAGACCGGATGCTGCCCCCCGACGTCGACGATGACGATGGTCACGTTGTCGGGGGCACCCGCGTCGAGGGCCTGCTTGAGGAGCATGTCGGCGGTGCGGGCGGGTGCGTGGCCCGCCGCGAGCGCCTTCGCCGTGTGCGTGTCGTCGACGACGCCGGAGAGCCCGTCGGAGCACAGCAGCCACCGGTCGCCCGGGCGGGTGGGCATGATGAACGAGTCGACCTCGGGGTCGGGGTCCATGTCGCCGAGCACCCGCATCAGCACCGAGCGGCGCGGGTGGTAGCGCGCCTCCTCCGGCGTGATCCGCCCGGAGTCCACCAGACGCTGCACGAAGGTGTGGTCGGTCGTGATCTGGGTGAGCGCGCCGTCGCGGAAGAGATAGATGCGCGAGTCGCCGATGTGGGCGATCACGGCATAGTCGTCGACCATCACGATCGCACTGACGGTGGTGCCCATGCCGGCGAGCTCCGGGCGGGTGGCGACCGTGTCGATCAGGTCGGTCGCCGTCTCATGGATCGTCTCCTGCAGCGCGCGCTCGGCGTCGAGCGACGAGCCGAACGGGCGGTCGAGCTCCTCGAGCCGGTCGACCGCGATGCTCGACGCGACATCCCCGCCGGCATGGCCGCCCATCCCGTCGGCGACGACGAACAGGTTCGACCCGGCGTAGCCGGAGTCCTGGTTGTTCGATCGCACCTTGCCGGTGTGCGAGAGCGCTGTGCTCGATCCCTGGAAGACCATCGGGCGCGATCAGTCCCGCAGCTCGAAGGTCGTGGCGCCCACCTTGATCGGCGCGCCGAGCAGAACCGGCACGGGTGAGCTGACGCGGTCGCCGTCGTGCCACGTGCCGTTGGTCGAGTCGAGGTCCTGGATCATCCACTGCTCGCCCCACAGCAGCAGGCGTGCGTGGTGGCTCGAGGTGTAGTCGTCGCGGATGACGAGACCGGACTCGCTGGAGCGCCCGATCGTCAGTGGCTCGGTGCCGAGCGTCAGCTCGAGTCCGGCCTTGGGCCCGCTCGTGATCACGATGCGATGGGCGTTCTCGGATGTCGCCTTCCCGCCCTTCTTCGCCGAGGCGCGGGCCGCGGAGGTGGGCGAGGTCGCGAGGGTCGGTCCGGTGCCGGCGACGAGGGGGGCGGCGGTCGCCGCGGTGGCGGCGGCGGCGGGGGCGGCCGCACGCACCGGCCCGGATGCGGCCCCGGCGTCGGGGAGTTTGCGCACTCGTACGCCGAACAGGTCGGCGCGCAGCGAGTAGATGACGGCGAACACGAAGAACCACAGGATCAGCAGGAAGCCGATCCGCAGCAGCAGAAGTGTGAGCTCGCTCACATCGCTCATGACAGCGGACTCCCCCAGTTGTCGCCGCGTACATCGAACGCGCGCGTCGTATCGTCGGCCGCCGCGGGTGCCGGGCGCCGGGGCGCCTCGGTCGATGCGATCACGCGGAAGACGAGGTTGGTGTTGCCGATCGAGATGGTGGCGTCGCTCGGCAGTGCCGCCTCGGAGATCTTGCGGCCGGCGAGCTTCGTGCCGTTCGTCGACCCGAGGTCGCGCACCATGGCGCGTTCGCCGTCCCACAGGATCTCGGCGTGCGTGCGGCTGGCTCCCGCGTCGGAGATCGTGATGTCGGCATCCGATCCACGGCCGATGACCGTGCGGGCACCGGCGATCGGGTATCGGCGACCCGCGACATCCACGACCGCCTGCCAGGAGACGCGACCCTCGGCGATCTGCGACTCGACCCGCAGTGTGCCGGTGGAGAGGCGGTCGTCGGAGACGAGCGAGATCGTCAGCGCGGACGGAAGCGTGTAGCCCTGCGTGCGGGCGTGGGTCGTGATGACCTCGCGCAGCTCCGCCTGCAGCGGGGTGCCGAGCGCACTCATGCGCTCCTCGTCGGACGTGGCCAGATGCACGACGAAGGCGTTCGGAGCCAGGATGCGCTCACGCGAGACGATCGCGGCCTTCTTGTCCATGTCGCTGCGCAACGCCGACGCGATGTCGACGGGCTCGATACCGCTGCGAAAGGTCTTCGCGAAGGCGCCGTTGACGGCGCGCTCGAGACCTTTCTCGAAGCTGTCTAGTAGTCCCACGTGACTCCTCAGGCAGGCCGACGGGTTGCTTCATCGTAGTTGCACACCCTGGAGGAGCCGTGAACAACGCGTCTCGAGGTGCGTGCCGGCCGCGGCCCCGTGATATCCTCGGGAGGTTGAGTGGGCGGATGCCTCGGCATCCTCTCCGAACGCGCGAGTGGCGGAATAGGCAGACGCGCTGGCTTCAGGTGCCAGTGCCCGAAAGGGCGTGGGGGTTCAACTCCCCCCTCGCGCACAGCACAATGACGAAGGCCCCCGGGATGACCGGGGGCCTTCGTCATTGAGGTCACTGGGCGGCGTAGCCGCCGTCGACCAGGTGGTAGGAGCCGGTCACGAAGCTGGCGGCGTCGCTCGAGAGGAAGGCGACGATCGCGGCGACCTCCTCGGGGGTGCCGAGACGGCCGAGCGCGTGCTTGGCGGCGAGGGCGTCCTTGGTGGCCTGGTCGAGGTTCTTGTCGAGCAGCGGGGTGGCGATGAACCCCGGGCCGACCGCGTTGACGCGCACCTTCTGCGCGCCGTACTCGAGGGCGGCGTTCTTGGTGAGGCCGATGAGGCCGTGCTTCGCGGTCACGTAGGCCGATGAGAAGGGGATGCCGACGGAGCCGAGCACCGAGGCCATGTTGACGATCGAGCCGCCCCCGTTGGCTGCCATGGCGACGACCTGCGCGCGCACGCCGTAGAACACGGCGTTGAGGTTGACCTCGATGACCTTCTGCCAGCTGTCGAGGGGGTACTCCCCTACGGGGGCCGCGGCGCCGCCGATCCCGGCGTTGTTCACGGCGATGCGCAGCGGCGCGAGGGCGTTGGCGCGCTGGATCGACTCGTCGATCCACGCGGTGTCGCTCACGTCGCCGACGAAGGCGCTCGCGGTGCCGCCCGCGGCGGTGATCTCGTCGACGACGGATGCCGCGGCATTCGCGTTGATGTCGGTGACCAGCACGCTCGCGCCGCTCGCCGCCAGGGTGTGCGCCACGGCGCGACCGATCCCCGACCCCGCTCCCGTCACGATCGCCGAACGTTCTGCGACGTCGTACACAGCCATGTCGATTCCTTTCCTCATCCGGCGTGACCGTGATGAGGCGGCGCCGGCCGATGGCGGCGGCGCGGGTGCGCCTGCCGTCGGGCAGCCTGAAAGGTTGTCCTTGTTCGACAACTGTCGAAGACCATCGTGCATTCCCGGACAGTCAGACTGGGCGTTGCTTATGCGCTTGCCGCAAGATCGACGCGGGCACCCCCACGCGCCGCCGCCGCCGCGTAACGTAACGACTCGCATCCCTCGTGCCCCCAGCGGAGGGATCCACAAGAGCCCCCTCCTGATCCCCCAGCCGGGAGGGGGCTCTTCTCTGTCTTGGCGCGAACTCGCAGCCCTTTTCCGGTGGGGCGCACAGCCCGGCGACGACGTCGAACCGACGTCGCGCAGCTCATCGATTTCTCACGGCTCACCCGCTATGCGCGGCGGTTTCGAGGTCATTAGAGTGAACGCTGTCACGCATGGCGTGGCATATCCGGGGGGATCCGTCGACGCCCGGGCCTTGAGTTCACTCGGCCCGGGCGTCGTATGGGTTAAGGGCCCGATCGGGCGCTCGGGCGGGGTCCTCCCACGCAACGGTTGCGTTAACGATCTGCGATCGCCCTCGCCCCGAGCCGTGATGCCCGCTAGCGTGAAGCGAACACCGGTGCACTGGGCGCCGGTTGCAGTAGAGAACGGCAGTTCATGAGCACGACGGGTACGGTCAAGTGGTTCAACTCGGAGAAGGGTTTCGGTTTCATCGCTCCTGATGAGGGCGGCGCCGACGTCTTCGCGCACTACTCGGCCATTCAGGGAAACGGATACCGCTCGCTCGAAGAGAACCAGCGGGTCGAGTTCGAGGTCGAACAGGGTCCCAAGGGACTGCAGGCGGCGAGCATTCGCGCGCTCTGACCGAAGCGTTCGAGGGGACGGGATGCCGCGGCATCCCGTCCCCTCGTCATGTTCGGGCTCAGCCGGCGCGCACGACGTCCACCCCCGCCGCCGCGAGCTGACGCAGCGTCGCGGTCGGCAGGAACGCGCGCACGAGGGCGAGACCGATGCGGGTGAGGTCGCTCTCGTCGCGGTAGAGCAGGTAGAGCGGCTCGTGGCGGGGATGGAACTTCTGCTTGAAGCGTTGCAGAGAGCGGAATCCGTAGACGGGCTCGAGCGATTCGGCCAGCCGGTCGCCCAGCGCGGCGAGGCCGCCGGCCTCCTGCGGGAGATCGTGGGCCAGCGGCGCACCCGACAGTGACATGAACTCGGCGCCCTCCGCCTCGAACTGCTGCGCGGAGGATCCGATGAGGAACTCCATCACCGAGGGGAAGCCGCCCTCGCGGCGGCGCATGAGGTCGAGCGTCCACCCGCGAACCACACCCTGAGCGCCGTACACCGGCAGCCAGGACAAGAAGCCGTCGACATCGCCCGACGGCGTCACGGCCAGGGCGATCCGCACCTCCGGATCGGCGGCCTCGATGAGGCTGCCGAGGGTGAAGCCCATCTCGGGCAGGTCCTTGTCGCCGAGCCATTCCTCGGAGATCGCACGGATCTGCTGGCGCACGCCCCAGGACTCGTGCACGAGGTGCGTCATGCGGAACTCGACCTGCTCGCGGTCGGCACGGTTGAGGGACGTGCGCACCGAGTTCCACTTCTTGCCCGTGAACTGCAGCCCCGGAAGATCGACGATCGTGTCGGCGGCGACCACCAGGCTCCTCCAGCTGGGCGGGAGCAGCGCGCGGGTCGACTCGCTCGCGCTGAAGAAGCACGGCACGAGACCGGCGTGCTCCGCACCGTCGACGAACGCGTCGACCACACCCGGGGCGTCGCTCGGCGGGCCGAACGGATCGCCGAGCGCCAGGGCCACTCCGTTGCGCCGCTGGTAGGTGAGCATCCCGCCCGTCGCCGTCCGCACCGTCGAGTTGGCGTCCCACGTGGCCATCCATGACAGAGTGCCGCCGCCGTCCCGATGAAGGGCGCGTCGCACCTCCGCCCGCGTGGGCGGAGGCAGGGCCGACAGGCGGGTGCCGCGCCCCGCGCGGAACGCACGCCGCTCGATGAGCAGGTAGACGAGGAGCAACGCCCACAGCACCCCGCTCACGATCGTCAGGGCGGGATCGCCGGAGATCGCGTCCGTCACCTCGCTCCACCCGACCAGTTCGGCGCCGATGAGCACGAAGACCACGGCGAGGATGTTGCCGCCCGCGAAGACCGCGGCGACCCACCACGTCCAGCGCCGGCCGCGCAGCAGGCCGCGAGCGATCAGCACGATCACCACGACGTCGACCGTCACATCGAGGATCGGACCGGGGTCCGGCGTCGTACTGCCGAACATGCCCGCTGTCGGCACCACGAGAACGATGATCTCGAGCGCCCCGAGCGCCAGGACGGCGACGAAGGCGATGAAGCGCTTCTCGCGCAGCGACGCCTTGCGCAGGCGCAGCGACCGGTCGACGATCAGCACGCCGATGACCGACACGGCGTGCTCGAGATCGCCGAGGTTGCCCCAGAAGACCATCGTCACACCGACGAAGGCGAGCAGCACGAGCCAGGCGCGCACCCGCCAGGGCGGGCGGAAGAGCCCGACGGCTGCCGCGATGCACGCCATCGTGCCGCCCGAGGGGCCGACGTCGAGGTGATGCGACTGCGCCACGGCCCACGGCCACCCGGTCATCGCGAGCAGCCACACGATGAGAGCCGCGACCAGCACGGTGCCGATCTGGCCGATGACGAAGTATCGGGTCGCGACCTTCCACCCGCGGTGGAACTCGAGGTACGCCATGCCGGCGAAGCTCACGATCACGACCGGGTAGAGGATCGGCGAGTGCACGAGCAGTGCACCGGTGAGGGGCGTCCACCAGTGCCCCTCGAGGAGCGAGGGCAGGCCGTAGGCCAGGTAGCGCCAGGCATGGTTCTCGCGCAGCGGGAACCAGAGCGCGGCGCTCACGAGTCCGGCCACGAGCACCAGACCGAGGGTGATGAGCGTCGCCGGGATGCGCGCGACGACGGTGATCACCGGATGCCTCGTCGGCGCCGCCGCATCCGTCATGTCGGCCAGCCTACCGACCGGGTCCCCGGTCGACGAGGGGTTCAGGCGGCCGGCAGCACGAGTGCGCGCAGCGCCTCGATGTCAGCCGCCTCGGCGACCGCGCCCTCGGCCTCGCCCGGGCTGCTGAAGCCCCAGTCGACGAAGATCACGGGCACGCCGCGCTCGGTGCCGCCCTCGACGTCGTGGTGGCGGTCGCCGATGAGCACGGGACGCGAGACGTCGATGCCCTGGGCCTCGAGGCGGCGGAGGGCCTCGGCGACGATGTCGGCCTTGCGGCCGAGCGTGCGCTCATCGGCGGTGGCACCGGTGATCGAGGCGAACAGCGGTGCGAGTTCGAAGTGCTCGAGGATCGCCTTCACCTGAACCTCGGGCTTGGAGCTCGCCGTGGCCTGCGGCACGCTGCGGTCGTGCAGCTCGTGGATGAGGTCGGCGACCCCCGGGTACAGCCGCACGTCGGTGGTGTAGCCGTCGGCCTTGCCGAGCTCGCGGTAGTGCGCGACGGCCTTCTCCGCCTCCTCCGGGCTCAGGTGCGCCTGCGTCTGGAAGGACTCGAACATCGGCGGGCCGATCCAGTGGGTGAGCTCCGCCTCGGTGGGGGCGGGCAGCCCGAGACGCTCGAGCGAGATCGTCAGCCGACGGAGGATTCCGACCGAGGCGTCGACGATCGTGCCGTCGACGTCCCAGAGGACGCAGGTGTAGGGGAGGGACACCCCTTAACGGTAGTCGTCGCCGACGGCACGGGATGCCGCGGCATCCGGTCGTCAGAAGAGCCGGGGTGCGCCCGACTCGACGCCCTTCATGCCGTCGTAGTCGAGGGTCACGCAGCGGATCCCGCGGTCGCCGGCGAGCACCCGCGCCTGCGGCTTGATCTCCTGCGCGGCGAAGACGCCGGTGACCGGCGCGAGGTGGGGGTCGCGACCCAGGAGCTCCAGGTAGCGGGTGAGCTGCTCGACGCCGTCGATGTCGCCGCGGCGCTTCACCTCGACGGCGATCGTGCCGCCCTCGGGGTTGCGCAGCAGCAGGTCGACCGGGCCGATCGCAGTGGGGAACTCGCGCCGCACCAGGGTGAGTCCCTCGCCGATCACGTCGACCTGCTCGGCGAGCAGGCGCTGCAGGTCGGCCTCGACGCCGTCCTTCTGCAGGCCCGGGTCGATGCCGAGCTCGTGGGACGAGTCGTGCAGCACCTCGTAGAGCTTCACGACGAGCGCGTCGCCGGACTTCTGGTGGGTCACGCGCCACTGCTCTATGACACCGGATGCCGCGGCATCCTCATCGACCTCTTCGACCGCGAGCGTGCACGGCGGGCTCATCCAGTTGAGCGGCTTGTAGCTGCCGCCGTCGGAGTGCACGAGCAGCGAGCCGTCGCCCTTGTGTACGAGGAGCCGGGTGGCCAGCGGCAGATGGGCGTTGAGGCGCCCCGAGTAGTCCACGGAGCAGCGGGCGATGACGAGACGCACCCGACCACGGTACCGGCGCCCGCCCCACCCCGGCGACGCCGTTGACGCGCTCGCCGCCGCGCGCGACGATCGGGCCATGAGCATCTTCGTGAACTTCCCCGTCGCGGACGTCGCACGCTCCGCCGCCTTCTACTCGACGCTCGGCTGGAGCGCCGTCGCCGAGTTCACCAACGAGAACGCCGCCTGCTTTCGCATCGACGGCGACACGCACATCATGGCCATCAGCCGCAGCTTCTACGAGAGCCTCGGCGGCACCGAGGAGCTCGTGGGCGGGCCAGGCACCCCGTCGCCGGTGACGGTCGCCTTCAGCGTGCCGACGCGCGACGCCGTCGACGCGCTCGCCGTCGCCGCCGAGTCCGCCGGGGGCCGCCTCGGCGACACCGACGAGTACGGCTTCATGTACCAGCGGCAGTTCGACGACCCCGACGGCTACCACTTCTCGCCGTTCTGGGCCGACCCCGACGCCGGCTGAGCGCCGCCTCAGGCGTCGGTGGATGCCGCGGCCCCCCGCGGTGCGGGCGCCACCGGCGTGAGCGGCTTCGCGGCGCCCGATGCGAGACCCGAGGCGACGACCAGCACCACGAGCACGAGCAGCGTGGGGAGCAGCCCGATGTGCTCGGCGAGGAAGCCGAGCAGCGGCGGTCCGGCGAGGAACGCGACGTAGCCGATCGTCGCTGCGGCGCTCACCCGGGCGGCCGCGCGCGCGGGATCGTCGGCCGCGGCGGACATGCCGAGCGGGAAGCCCATCGACACCCCCGCGCCCCACAGGAACGCGCCGACGAAGATGAGCGGCAGGTTCGGGGCGAAGACGAACAGGATCATGCCGACCGTCGCGGTCGTCGCGAGGATGCGCAGGGTCGCGACGCGGCCGATGCGGTCGACGAGCGGGCCACCGAGCACGCGCGCGGCGGTCATGCTCACCGAGAACACGGCGAGGCCGATCGCCCCGGCCGCCTCGCCCTGGCGATGCCCCTCGCTCACGCTGAGTGCGAGCCAGTCGTTCGCGCCGCCCTCGGCGAAGGCCATGCCGAGCATGACCACGCCGATCGCGTACGTGCGCGGCTCGCGCCAGGCCGAGAGCGAGATGCGCAGACGCTCCCGCCACGGGGTGCGCTCCGTCGCGGGTGCGGCGTCGGCGGGGATGTGTGCCGGAACCTGGCTCGCGGCGATCAGCCCGGCCACGACGAGGGTGACGGCGATCACGGCGGCGTGCGTGAACACGTCGAACCCGAGCGCGACAGCGAGGGCGCCGAGGCTCGCCCCGATGACGGTGCCGAAGCTGAAGAACGCGTGGAACAGCGGCAGGATCGTCGTGCCCTGCTGCTTCTCGATCGCGGCCCCTTCGACGTTCATCGTGACGTCGACGGCGCCGTTGCCGAGCCCGAACAGCACGAGCCCGGCGAGCACCACGGCGTAGCTGTGCACGAGGTCCGTGCCGACGCCGATCACGAGCACGCCCGTGGCGAACACGGCGATCGCCGCGATGATCGTGCGCCGCGCGCCGATGCGCGTGAACACGATCGGGGCGAGGGAGAGGCCCGCGACGGACGCGATTCCGGCGCCGAGCAGCAGCAGACCGATCTCGAGCTGCGAGATGCCGAGTGCCGCCTTGATCGCGGGCACGCGCGACGCCCAGGTGGCGATGCTGAGCCCGGAGAGCGCGAAGACGACGAAGATCGCGGCGCGCCAGCGCACGAAGGCGCGGCGGTCGGTCGAGTGGAGCATGCAGCACACCCTAATCGAATCGATTCGACACACCAAGCCTCCGACGGGTTAGCATCGGTGCAACATGAGCGCACGCCGAGCCACCATCGCCGACGTCGCCCGCGA
Organism: Microbacterium sp. 71-23; assembly: GCF_001897265.1. Lineage (NCBI taxonomy): Bacteria > Bacillati > Actinomycetota > Actinomycetes > Micrococcales > Microbacteriaceae > Microbacterium > Microbacterium sp. 71-23. The sequence goes on along the minus strand of NZ_MKSL01000008.1, from coordinate 302,155 downwards.
GGCGGGGGTGTCGCCGTCGACCGCGTCGGTCGTGTTCAGCGGCAAGACCCAGGTGACGGATGCCACGCGCCAGCGCGTGCTCGCCGCGGCATCCGCGCTCGGCTACACCGGCCCCGACCCCCGCGCCGCCTCGCTGCGTCGCGGGCGCAGCGGCATCATCGGCGTCGTGCTCGGCGGACGCCTGCGCTCGGCGTTCCTCGACCCCGTCACGACCGTCGTGCTCGACGGCATCTCCGAGGGCATCGCCCCACTCGACGCGGCGATCCTCTTGCTGCGCGACGACGCGACCGAGACCGGGCCGTCGCTCATGACCGCGCCCATCGACGGAGCCGTGCTCCTCGGGTGCAGCGCGCACATGCGCTCGTCGCTGGACGATGTGCGTGGGCGTGGCATCCCGGTCGTCGTCATCGAGGGCGATGCGGGCGAGGGGGTGCCGCAGATCGGACTCGACAACGAGGCCGCGCAGCGGCACATCGCGGAGTACACGAAGGGTCTCGGACACGAACGGGTCGTGCACGTGACGATGGCGTTCGACGCGTCGACCCGCGCCGGCTGGGCTCCGTCGGTCGACCTCGACGCGATCACTGTCGACGTCACCCGCGACCGACTGCGCGGCGCCCTCGAGGTGTATCCGGATGCCCCGATCTACCACGCCACCGGAAGCCTCATCGACGAGGGGTACGCCGCCGGCCAGGCCATCCTCGCGCTCGATCCGCGGCCCACGGCGGCCATCGCGCAGACCGACCTGCTCGCCGTCGGCATCGTGCGCGCGGCCCTCGACGCGGGCGTGCGGGTGCCCGAGGACTTCAGCGTCACCGGATTCGACGGCATCCGCGCCGACGGCATCGCCCCCCACCGCCTGACGACCATGGCGCAGCCCGCCGCCGACAAGGGCAGGGCTGCCGGCGAGGTGCTCGCCGCCCTCATCCAGGGGACACCTACGTCGGGGGTCGACTTCGCGAGCCGTTTCCGCGAGGGCAACACCACCGGTCCCGCGCCGCGGGCATAGGCACGCCCGTCTGGGCGAACGCCGCACGCCTCCTATGGGCCGCCCGATAGACTGAGGGCCCGAACCCCGATCGCCTGGGCGCTCCCTCGTTGAGCCCGGCCCGACGACCCCGAGGAGGCCCCGTGCTGGTCCTTCTCGCTGCGTTCGCCCTCCTGCCCCTGCTGCTGCCGTGGCTCGTCTCCCGCATCGGCTCGCGCGCGTTCTTCGTCGCCGCGGCCCTTCCCGTGCTGGCGTTCGTGCACACCGTGTCGCTGTTCCCCCTGGTCGGCACCGACACCCCGCCGACCGAGACACTCGAGTGGATTCCGAGTCTCGACATCTCGCTCACGATGCGCATGGACACCCTCGCCTGGGTGATGGCGCTCGTGGTCACCGGCGTCGGCGCCCTCGTGCTGCTCTACTGCCGCTGGTACTTCGCGGGCAAGACACAGGGCGTCGGGCTCTTCGCCGCGGTGCTGCTCGCGTTCGCCGGGGCCATGTACGGACTGGTGCTGACCGACGACATCGTCGTGCTGGTGATGCTGTGGGAGATCACGAGCATCCTGTCGTACCTGCTCATCGGCTACTACCGCGCGCGCGGCGCGAGCCGTCGCGCGGCGTTGCAGGCACTGCTCGTCACGACCCTCGGCGGCCTCATCATGCTCATCGGCGTGGTGCTGCTCGTGGTGCACACGGGCACGACGAGCATCGCGGGGATCCTCGCGGCGGCGCCCACCGGCCCGGTCGTCGACGCGGCGCTCGTGCTGATCCTCGTGGGCGCGCTGTCGAAGTCGGCGATCTTCCCATTCCACTTCTGGCTTCCGGGCGCGATGGCCGCACCGACCCCCGTGAGCGCCTACCTGCACGCCGCCGCCATGGTGAAGGCGGGCATCTACCTCATCGCGCGCCTGGCCCCCGTGTTCGCCATCGACCCGACCTGGCGGCCGATCGTCATCGGCCTCGGTGCGTTCACGATGCTGCTCGGCGGCATCCAGGCGCTGCGCGAGTACGACCTCAAGCGCATCCTCGCCTTCGGCACCGTCAGCCAGCTGGGATTCCTCGCGATCGTGCTCGGCTACGGCACCCGCGACGCCGCGCTCGCCGGCCTCGCGCTGCTCATCAGCCACGCCCTGTTCAAGTCGGCGCTGTTCCTCGTGGTCGGCATCGTCGACCGGCAGCTGTCGACCCGTGACATCCGCGAGCTCTCGGGCGTCGGCGGGCAGGCGCCGGTGCTCGCCGCCGCCGCCATCATCTCCGTGTGCTCGATGGCCGGTGTCATCCCCACGATCGGGTTCGTTGCGAAGGAGTCGGTGCTCGCCGCGTTCCTCGAGCAGGCCAGCGAAGGGGCCCCGTGGGCGAGCGTCGGGCTCGTCGCCATCGTGCTCGGGTCGGTGCTGACCGCCGCGTACGGCATCCGGTTCGTCTGGGGTGCGTTCTTCACGAAGAAGGATGCCGCGGGCTCCCCGCGTCCGCGCACCGAGTGGCCCTCTCCCCCGTTCGGGTTCTCGTTCGCACCGGTCGCCCTCGCGGTGCTCACGCTCGTGCTGGGGGCCGCGGCATCCGTTGTGGATGGCGCTCTCGCCCCCTACGCGGCGACAGTTCCCGCCGGTGCGGAGGGCGTCGGCGACCACACCAAGGCCGCGCACCTGGCCCTCTGGCACGGGTTCGAGCCCGCGCTGTGGATCTCGCTCGGCTCCCTCGCGGTCGGCGCGCTCGTCTTCTGGCTCGCGCTGCGCGTCGGCTGGGCCGAGCGTCGTCGCGTGCTGCCGTTCACCGCCGTCGACGTCTACAACGCGGCGCTGCGCGGGGTGATCCGGCTCGCCGTCTCCTCGACCACGCTCACCCAGCGCGGATCCCTGCCCCTGCACCTCGGCGTGATCTTCTCCGTGTTCGTCGTCGCCGAGGGCACCGCGCTGCTCGCGAGCCCCTCGTGGCAGGCTCAGCTGGATGCGTGGCACACGCCCGCGCAGCTCGCCGTGGCCCCCGTCATGATCGTCGCCGGCATCCTCGCCGTGCGCGCCCAGAAGCGCTACACCGGCGTCGTGCTCGTCTCGGTCACCGGACTCGGCATGGTGGTGCTGTTCGCCACGAGCGGGGCGCCCGACCTCGCACTCACGCAGATCCTCGTCGAGACCGTGACGCTCGTCGCGTTCGCCCTCGTGCTGCGCCGCATCCCCTCGCGGCTCGGCGACCACAACGCGTCGGTCGCGCCCATCGGACGGGCGGTGCTCGCGATCGCGGTGGGTGCGACGATGGCCCTCGTCGCGATCGTCGCGACGGGAGCCCGCACCCTGCCGCCGATCTCGCTCGACTTCCCGGCGCTCGCCTACCAGATCGGGCACGGCAAGAACGTCGTGAACGTCGCCCTCGTCGACCTGCGCGGGTGGGACACGATGGGCGAGCTGTCGGTGCTCGTGCTCGCCGCGACCGGCGTCGCCTCGCTCGTGTTCGTCACTCACCGCGCCGACAACCTGTCGTCGTTCACCCGGCCCATCCCCCGCCAGACCGGACGCCGCGTGCTCGTCGAGACCGACGAGGGACTGCGCCCCGCGGCATCCAGCGACTCGACCCGTCGCGCCTGGCTGTACGCCGGTCAGAGGGTGCGCGCCGAGAACCGCTCGATCATGCTCGAGGTGATCGTGCGGGTGCTGTTCCATTCGATCATCGTCGTGTCGATCTACCTACTCTTCGCCGGCCACAACCTTCCCGGCGGCGGTTTCGCCGGCGGCCTCGTCGCGGGCATGGCCCTGGTCATGCGCTACATCGCGGGCGGCCGCTACGAGCTCGGCGCCGCCGCGCCCACCGACGCCGGACGCCTGCTCGGCGTCGGCATGACCCTCGCGGTCGCCTGCGCGATCGTGCCGCTGCTGTTCGGTGAGGCCCCGCTGACCAGCGGCATCCTCGAGGCCGATATCCCCGTCATCGGGCACATCGAGTTCGTGACGTCGACCATCTTCGACATCGGGGTCTACCTCGTGGTCATCGGGCTCGTGCTCGACGTGCTGCGCAGCCTCGGCGCCGAGGTCGACCGTCAGACGCAGGAGCTGCGTGCCCGGGGGGTGAGCGTGCAATGAGCGTCTCGGTCGTGCTCATCGTCGTGATGGCGGCGCTGTTCGCCTGCGGCGTCTACGCCATGCTCGAGCGCTCGCTCACGCGCGTGCTGATCGGCTTCCTGCTGCTCGGCAACGGCGCGAACCTGCTGCTGCTGATCGTGCTCGGCAAGCCCGGCGTCGCCCCCTTCTTCGGGTCTGCCGAGGATGCCGCGTCCTTCTCGGATCCGCTGCCGCAGGCCCTCTCGCTCACCGCCATCGTCATCACGTTCGCGGTCTCGGCGTTCCTGCTGGCGCTGATCTACCGCTCGTGGCAGTTGGGCCAGGCCGACACCGTCGAGGACGACGAGGCCGACGTCGCGCTGCGCGAACGGGCCGCCGAGCCGGCCGACGCTCTCGAGACGGAGGACGAGATCACCGAGCAGGACGACGACGCCACGACCGACTTCGTCGACTCGGAGGTCGCCCCGATCACCGTGCTCTCGAGCCTCGACTTCGATGCACTCGCCGACGACGCGCCGACCGACCGGCCCACCGGTGACGGACGACGGGGGGATGACTCGTGAGCTCCCTCGTCCCCCTGCTGACCACGCTGCCGCTGCTCGGCGCGGCCGTCGCGCTCATCTTCGGTCGTCGTCGGCGCGTGCAGGTGTGGGTGTCGATCGTCACGCTGACCGCGGTGCTCGTGATCGCGTCGGTGCTGCTGGTCTACGTCGACGCCCACGCCCCGCTCGCGGTCGCGGTCGCCGGGTGGCCGGTGCCGTTCGGCATCGTGCTGTACGTCGACACCCTCGCGGCGCTGCTCGTGGTGATCTCCAGCATTGTGCTGCTCGCGGTGCTGCTGTTCTCGGTCGGCCAGGGCGCTGCCGACGGCGACGAGGACACCCCGGTCTCGATCTTCCACCCCTCGTATCTGATCCTCGCGGCGGGCATCTACACCGCGTTCATCGCGGGCGACCTCTTCAACCTCTACGTCGGATTCGAGATCCTGCTGGTCGCGTCGTACGTGCTCATCACGCTCGGCGGCACCGAGGCGCGCATCCGCTCGGGCGTCGTGTACATCGTCGTCTCGCTCGTCTCCTCGGTGCTGTTCCTCTCGGCGATCGCGGCCATCTACGCGGCGCTCGGCACGGTGAACATGGCGCAGATCGCCGAGCGCATGGCGCTGCAGCCGCCCTCTGTGCAGCTCGTGCTGCATCTCATGCTGCTGCTCGCCTTCGGCATCAAGGCGGCCGTGTTCCCACTCTCCTTCTGGCTGCCCGACTCGTACCCGACCGCCCCCGCCCCCGTCACCGCGGTGTTCGCGGGCTTGCTGACCAAGGTCGGCGTGTACGCGATCATCCGCACCGAGACGCAGCTGTTCCCCGACAGCAACATCAACACGCTGCTGCTGATCGTCTCGCTTGCGACGATGATCGTCGGCATCCTCGGCGCCGTCGCCCAGGCCGAGCTCAAACGCATCCTGTCGTTCACGCTCGTCAGCCATGTCGGCTACATGATCTTCGGGCTGGCGATCGCGACGCCGGCGGCCATCGGCGCGACCGTGTACTACATGGTGCATCACATCGTCGTGCAGACGACGCTGTTCCTCGCGGTCGGACTGATCGAGCGCCGGGCCGGCACGACGTCGATCCTGAAGCTCAAGGGCCTCATGACGGGGGCGCCGCTGATCGCGCTGCTCTACTTCATCCCGGCGATCAACCTCGGCGGTCTGCCACCGTTCTCGGGCTTCATCGGCAAGTTCGCGCTCTTCGACGCCGCCGCGCAGGTCGGCACGCCTCTCATGATCGTGCTCATCGTGGGTGGGGTCATCACGTCGCTGCTCACCCTGTACACGCTGATGCGCGCGTGGAACCTCGGCTTCTGGCGGGAGAGCACCTCGGCCGAAGAGCCCGAGGTCGAAGACCGCATCCGCTTCCTCGGGTCGGCGCCGGCTGCGGCCGTCCAGACCGAGCGCCGCGTCATCCCCAAGGTCATGACCGCCTCGACCGCCGGGCTCGTGGTGGTCACGATCGCGCTCACCGTGTTCGCCGGACCCCTGTTCGACCTGTGCGCGCGCATCGGCGCGCAGCTGAGCGAGCCGGTGCACGTCGCCCAGGTGATCAGCGACACGACGACCGGCGAGGGGGGCCACTGATGGTGCGTCGCTCCGCCGCCGCGCGCGCGTGGCGCCAGCTGCCGTTCTTCATCTGGCTCGTGCTGCTGTGGATGCTGCTCTGGGGCCAGTTCACGGTGCTCGCCGCGCTCACCGGCATCGTGGTCGCCCTGATCGTCACGCGCGTGTTCCGGCTGCCGCCGGTCGAGCTGTCGGGCCGGCTGCATCCGTGGCACGCGCTCGTCTTCGTGGTCATGTTCGCGTTCGCGGTCGTGCGCGGCTCGCTGTCGGTCGCCTGGATCGTGCTCGACGCGCGCCGCCAGCCGCGCAACGCGGTCATCGCGGTGCCACTGCGGGTCGACGACGACCTCATCATGACCCACACCGCCGTCACGTCCTCGCTCATCCCGGGGTCGCTGCTGATCGACATCGATCGCGACCGGCGGGTGCTCTACCTGCACGTGATCGGCGTGCGCAGCGCGGAGGACATCGAGCGCCAGCGACGCACGGTGCTCGCGTGGGAACGTCGCGTCGTGCAGGCGTTCGGATCGCGCGCCCAAGTGAAGACAGTGACGGATGCCGCGGCGGGAGGAGCCTCGTGAACCCCCTGCTCGTCGCGATCTACATCGTGTTCGCGCTCGCCGCGCTTCTCACGCTGTGGCGCATCGTGAAGGGCCCGTCGATCCTCGACCGGGCCGTGGCATCCGATGTGCTCCTCACCGAGGTGATGTGCGTGCTCGGCGCCGACATGGCGATCAACCACCACACCCGCACGCTGCCGGTGCTGCTGTGCCTCGCGGCGATCGGTGTGTTCGGGTCGGTCGCGATCGCGCGGTTCGTCGCGAGAAGGGAGGATCGGCGATGACCATCGACAGCGTGCTCGACACGGCCTCGCTCGTGCTGATCCTCATCGGCGCCCTGCTGTGCCTCACGGCAGCCATCGGCGTCGTGAGGCTGCGCGACGTCCCCGGGCGCCTGCACGCGGCGACGAAGCCGCAGGTGCTCGGACTCGTGCTCATCTGCCTGGCGATCGCGCTGTCGCTGCGGTCGTGGCCGGTGGTGGCGTTCCTCGTGCCCGTCGTGATGTTCCAGCTCGCGACCGCCCCGCTGTCGGCCCACATGGTCGGTCGTCAGGCCTACCGCAACGGCTCGTTCGACGCCGACACCCTCGTGGTCGATGAGCTCGCCGGACGCGACGTCGACGAAGCCTCGACGATCGACCGCGAGGCCGCCGGCGGCGCCGGCCCCCAGGAGCCCGGCCCGTCGCGTTAGGCGCCGGGCTGCGGCATCCGCTCGTCGTCGGCGCGGTAGCGCTCGTGCAGGCGCGCCTCGCCCCGGCGGTCGGGAATGCCGAAGCGTACGACGAGTGCGCCGGCGACGAGCACGATCGCGCCGACGAGGTAGGCGGCCCACGCCCCGGCCGCCAGCGACTCGCGCGCGGCCGCGAGGATCTGGCCCGCATCCGCCGGATAGGCCTGGGCGACATGGGCCGCGGAGGCGAACGACGCCTGCAGCGCCGCCGTCACCTCGGCGCCGATCTCCCCCGCGCGCCCCGAGTCGGCGATGTGGCGGGAGACGGCGCCCGCGAACCCCGCAGCGAGGATCGCACCGAGAAGCGCCTGCATGATCGACCCGCCGAGGTCGCCCTGCAGATCGGATGCCGCGGAGGCCATGCCGACGCGTCGAACGGGCGTCGATCCGGTCAGTGAGCGCGACGACGCGGTCATCACGAACGCGGCTCCCGCGCCGACGAAGAGGAAGCCGACGCCGACGAGCGCGTAGGGCGTGCTCTCGCGCCAGCCGAGCATCGTCAGGAACGCGGCGAGGATGATCGCGTAGCCGAGAAGCATCGCCCACCGGGTGCCGCGCGTACCGACCAGCCGAGCGGCGAACGGCACCGCGATCAGCAGGCCGACGGCGGCGGGGATGACGGCGGCGCCGGCCTTCAGAGGGTCGTAGCCGAGCACGTTCTGCAGGAACTGTTCACCGACGAAGATCGCACCTAGCAGCGCACCGAACGCGATGGTGCCGGCGACGGCAGGCGCCCAGAACAGGCGTCGCCGGGCGATGTGCAGGTCGAACAGGGGGAAGCGGGTACGACGCTGCCGCCACCCGAACCCGCCGATCGCGACGACGGCGACGAGCACCAGCACGATGCCCGGCACCTGCTCGCCCGGATCGAAGACGATCCCGATGCCGAGCACGAGCGCACCGACGCCGACCACGGACAACACGCCGCCGATGTGATCGACGGGCTCCTCGGACTCCGCGACGCGGGAGGGCACGGCCCACGCGACCAGCACCGCGGCGACGAGCGCGAGGGGGATCGCCATGAGGAACGACGGGCGCCAGCCGGCATCCGTCAGCACGATACCGGCGAGCACCGAGCCGCCGACGCTCGCCATCGCGCTCACGCTCGACCACAGGGCGATCGCGCGGGTGCGCGCCGGTCCGTCGGCCCAGAGGGCGGTGATCAGCGACAGGGTCGTCGGGTAGGCGGCGCCGGCCGCGAGCCCCGTGAACACCCGCGCGAGCACGAGCGCCTCGACAGAAGATGCCGCAGCGGACGCGACGCTCGCGACCACGGTGAGCGAGAGACCGATGAGCAGGAGCCGCTTGCGGCCGTAGCGGTCGGCGACGGCGCCGAGGTAGAGCACCGACATCGCCAACCCCAGCCCGTTGCCGATGCCGACGAGGTTCAGGGCCGTCTGGGACGCCCCGAACGCGTCGCCGATCGACGGCAGCGCCACCGTCGCCGCGGCGACATTGATGTTGCAGACGACGGCGGCGAGCACCAATGCCGTGAGCACGATCCCCGCCCGGACCGGTGTCGCAGGGCGGGGGGAGGCGGCATCCAACGTGGCGTCCCCTCTCGCGTCGGCATCGGCGTCGACCGAGCGGCCCGCGGACGGCGGGCGCGGCAACGCGCTGGTGGTCAGCCTAGGGGCCGCACCACCAGCGCGTCAGCGTGGCGGATCAGTACCAGCCGGTCGACTGGGAGTGACCCCAGGCGCCGCACGGCGTGCCGTAGGCGCGGCTGATGTAGCCGAGACCCCACGCGATCTGTGTCGCGGGGTTCGTCTGCCAGTCGGCGCCGTTCGCGCCCATCTTCGAGCCCGGCAGGGCCTGGGGGATGCCGTAGGCACCGCTCGAGGCGTTGTAGGCGCGGTAGTTCCAGCCCGACTCCTTCTTCCAGAGGGAGTACAGGCAGGCGAACTGGTCGTCACCCCAGCCGTAGTTGGCGGCCGCCATCTGCTTGGCGATGGCCTGCGCGCTGGCGGGGTCGGCGGCTGCCGCGTTCGCGGCGGCCGCCGACGCCTGCGAGGCGGCGGCGCGCTTGGCTGCCGCGGCCTTCTCGGCGGCGGCCTTCGCGGCAGCCTCCTGCGCTGCGGCCTGCGCGGCCTGCTCGGCGGCGATGCGCGCCTGCTCGGCGTCGTGGGCGGCGATCTGATCGGCGACGGTGGACGTCGTGCCGCGCAGATTCGCGGTGAGGGCGGCCACCGTCTCGGCGGGAAGCTCCTCCGAGTTGGTGAGCTGGTCGATCTGCGCACCGAGGGCGGAGGCGTCGACCTTGCCGGAGGCTCCCGTCACCGTGACTCGGGCGACGGCCGCGTACAGGCTGGCGTCTCGATCGACGTCGCGCGCGGCGGGGCCTGCGAGGGAGGGGGGAGCGGGGGTCTGGGCCGCGGCCGTGGAGACCAGGCCGACGGGGATGCCGACCGCGAGAGTGGTCGCGAGTGCGGCGAGGGGGATGAGGGTTCTCTTACGACGGGGGAGAGTGACGCGAAGGCGCACGGAACTCCAATTCTCGAGCTTCCCTGCGGCTCCTCGCGTGCCCGCCAGGCGGACGACGTCGGGCGGCCGCGCGCGTGTCAGCGGGCGGCGGCCGAGCAGGCTGGCCGCCTCGGACGATGCGGCGGGCGACGGTCGCACGAGGCGGTTCCGGTGCCCTGACGCTGACGCATCACACCCGTCTGGACGGGTGAGTCCGAGGCATCCGCCCCGCTCCCTCGGGTGGGACCGCGGCGGACCCGGCCACGTTAGGGGGCATTTCTGGACGAGTCCTGTATGGATGCCACGGCTCTCCCGGGGGCGTCAGGTGCGGGCGATCGCCTTCTGACCCACGATCTCGTCGGCGTTGTCGGCCACCCAGGAGAGCAACGGGAGCATGCGCTCGACCAGTTCGAGCCCGAGCGGAGTGAGGCTGTACTCGACGTGCGGGGGCACCGCGGGAAGCGATCGCCGGGCCACGAGACCGTCGGCGACGAGGGTGCGCAGCGTCGAGCCGAGCATCTTCTCGCTGATGCCGTCGACGCCCCGGCGCAGCTCGCCCCAGCGCTGCGTGCCGTCGCTGAGAGCGGCGATCACGAGCACTCCCCACCGGCTCATCACGTGGTCGAGCACGACCCGGGTCGGGCATGAATGGGTGAAAGTTCCGGGGCGGTCCTCCCGGATTTCCGCAAAACTCACCGCCATGCCAGTACCATACCCGAAAGTGGGTACCCATCGGTGGGAATGTGCCGATGCCCGATGCCGCTGCATCCTCCGTTCACACGTCGAAGGGAACCCCATGACCATCCTCGTCACCGGTGCCTCCGGGCACCTCGGCCGTCTCGTCGTCGAGCGTCTGCTCGCGCGTGGTGCCGCTGCATCCGACATCGTCGCCGGCGCTCGCACTCCCGCGAAGGCCGCCGACCTCGGCGTGCGCGTCGTCGAGCTCGACTACACGAAGCCCGAGACCGTCGCGGCAGCCCTCGAGGGCGTCGACCGCGTGCTGCTGATCTCGAGCTCCGAGGTCGGACAGCGTGCCGCCCAGCATCAGGTCGTCATCGACGCCGCCGTCGCAGCGGGCGTCGAGCTGCTGGCCTACACGAGCATCTACCGTGCGGGCGAGAGCACCCACATCCTCGCTCCCGAGCATGTCGAGACCGAAGCCGCGATCGCCGCGTCGGGCGTTCCGGCCGTGCTGCTGCGCAACAACTGGTACACCGAGAACCAGCTCGCCGACGTGCAGTACGCGGGCACGTCGGGTGTGCTCGCGGCCGCCGCGGGCGACGGTCGCATCGCGAGCGCCAGCCGCGTGGACTACGCGGACGCTGCCGCCGCGGTGCTGCTGGCCGACGACCAGGCCGGTCGGGTCTATGAGCTCGCCGGTGACGTCGCCTGGAACTACGACGACCTCGCCGCGGCCGCGGCCGCGATCTTCGACCGTGAGGTGGCCTACGTGCGCCAGACGGTCGCCGAGCGCGCCGCCGCGCTCGAGGCCGCCGGGCTCGACGCCGGCACGGCCGGATTCGTCGCCGCGATGGACGCGAGCACGGCCGAGGGCCAGCTCGACGGCGGAGACGGCTCTCTCGCCGCGCTCATCGGACGCCCCACGACGCCTCTCGTCGAGGGACTGCGCGCCGCTCTCTGAGCGCCGCCCCACGGAACGCCGCACCGCTCGGGGTGCGGCGTTCCGTCATGTCGAGCGCGGAGCGTCGCGTCAGGCGGTGAGGCCGCGGAGAGCGGATGCCGCGTCGTCGATGCCCGAGACGAGGTCGGGGGCGGCGCCGGCCACCCAGCGCTGGAACCCCTGGTGGAACAGCGAGACGCCGGCGTCGGCGGCGAGGTCGGCCGACAGGTCGTCGACGCCTCGCGCGCGCAGCGCGTCGGCGGCGGCGGCGCGCATGGTGGCGAGCTTGAGCAGCTCGCGCTCCCGCAGGCTCGTGTTGCGGTCGATCGCGGCCTGACGGGCGGCCACGAAATCGTGGTCGGGGAAGTACTCCTGCGTCTCCCGCATCACCGTGATCATGATCTGCAACGGCGTGAGTCGGTGGTCGGCGGCGGCGATCGCGGCGACGACCCGCTGCTGGAGCACGGCCGATCCCTGGAAGAGCACCTCGCGCTTGTCGGCGAAGTGTCGGAAGAAGGTGCGCTCAGTGACTCCTGCGCGCGCGGCGATGTCGCCGACGGATGTCTCGTCGAACCCGCGCTCGACATAGAGGTCGAGCGCGGCGCGCGCGAGTCGCTCGCGTGCTCCCGGTTCCCATCGACCCATACGTCGATCATAGTGATGACAGTGACTGACGTTGGGTGCTAGCCTGATGTCACACACTGACATCAGGAAGGGAGCGCATCATGCGCATCTTCGTCACCGGAGCCACCGGCTGGATCGGAACCGCCGTGTCGGCCGAACTGCTCTCGGCAGGACATGAGGTCGTCGGCCTCGCTCGCACCGCGGCCGCCGCCGACACCCTCGCCGCCCGCGGCATCGAGGTGCTGCGCGGCGAGCTGACCGACCTCGACTCGCTGCGCGCCGGCGCCGCCGGCGCCGACGCCGTGGCCCACCTCGCCTTCGTGCACGACTTCGCACGGTTCGCCGAGTCAGGGGTGATCGAGCACCATGCCGTCGCCGCGCTCGCCGAGACGCTCGCGCCTCGTGGCGGTGCGCTCATCGTCGCCTCCGGCATGGCGGGCTACCCCGGGCAGACCCTCACCGAGGCGACGCCGTCCACGCAGCACGGCATCGAATCGATGCGCGGCGGCAGCGAGAACCTCGCGCTCGGCTGGGCGGCGCAGGGTGTGCGGGCCATGGCGGCCCGCTTCGCCCCGACGGTGCACGGCATGGGCGACCACGGCTTCACCGCGGAGCTCGCCCGCATCGCCCGCACGCAGGGGTTCGCCGGATATGTCGGCGACGGCATGAACCGCTGGCCCGCGGTACACCGCACCGACGCTGCCCGTCTCGTGCGCCTCGCGATCGAGGGCGGCGAGCCCGGGACGATCGTGCACGCTGTCGCTGAGGACGGAATTCCGGCTCGCGACATCGCGGCGTGGCTCGGTGCCGCACTCGGCGTGCCGGTGCGTTCTGTCGCCCCCGCCGACGCCGATGCGCACTTCGGGTGGATCGGGCGGTTCTTCGCCGCCGACATCGCCGCTTCCGCCACGCTCACCCGTGAGCGCTTCGCCTGGGAGCCGACCGGGCCGACCCTCGCCGAGGACATCGCCGCGGGCGCCTACAGCGGCTGAGTGCAGGAGAATGCGCGAGAACAGGACGATTCGGGCGTGATCGCCCTGTTCCCGCGGGAGTTCCTGTGCGGGCGGGGCCCCGCCTGTGGTGCGACGCTCGCGGCCACGCAGGGTGAGGGGGGCGGATGCCGCGGCATCCGCCCCCCTCACCTCACCCGATGAGGCTCGGCTGCAGATCGCGCAGGGTGCGGCGGTGGGTCATCCGCGTCACGCCGATCGCGGCGAGGAGCAGCGCGCCGATCATCCAGGTGAACAGCACCGCGAGATCGCCGGGCACGCGCGACAGGTCGCCGCCGTACATGAGCTGGCGCATGGCGTCGACGACATATCCCATCGGCAGTACATGATGCAGTGCGGCGAGCGGCCCGGGGAGCGTCTGCCACGGGAAGGTGCCGCCCGCGGTGACCAGCTGCAGCACCATGAGCACCAACCCGAGAAACTGCCCGACCGACCCGAGCCACACGTTCAGCGCCAGCACGATCGCGGCGTAGGTCAGCGAGGCGACCAGCATGATGCCGAGCGTGGCGACGGGGTTCGCGAAGGTGAACCCGAGCGCGACCGCCAGCACGCCGAACAGTCCCAGCATCTGCACGCCGCCGAGCAGCCCCGGGGTCAGCCAACCGGCGACCGTCACCCGCAGGGGCGAGTGCAGCGCGGTCACGGCTCGCCGGGAGATCGGCTTCACGATCAGGAACAGGGCGTAGATGCCGATCCAGCCGGCGAGGGCCACGAAGAAGGGGGCGAGGCCCGCGCCGTAGTCCTCGGCGGAGGCGAGCTTGCCCGACGTGACCGTCACCGGGTCCGAGATCGTCTCGGCCTGCTTCTCGCGAAGGTCGGCCGACGAGTCCGGGATCTGCGACAGCCCGCTCTCGAGTCCGTCACGCAGCTTCGCGGCGCCCTGATCGAGCGTCGTCAGCCCGCTCGCCAGCTGGGCCGTGCCGTCCTTCAGCTGAGAGGCACCGGATGCCGCGGCATCCGCCCCGCTTGCCAGGCTCGACGCGCCATCGGCGACCTGGCTCGCCCCGCTCGAGACCTGCTGCGCGCCCGCGTTGAGCTGGTCGATCTTGCCGACAGCGGCCTGCAGCTGCGTGTTCGCCGCCGTCAGCTGGGTGCCGAGCGGATCGAGCTGCGCGAGCACCTGGTTGATCTGGGCCTGGGTGAGCCCCTGGTCCGCGAGCTGCTGCGCAATGGCCGACCGCACCTGCGGCAGCGCACCGGCGGCCTGGTTCGCGACCGCACCCACCTGATCGGCCGTCTGCGCGAGTTGCGCCGTGCCCGAGGCGACCTGGGCGGCGCCGCTCGCCACCCGGTCGGCGCCCGCGCTGAGCGTGCCCGCCCCGGCGGCGAGCTGGGACGTGCCGTCGGAGAGCTGCGCCGCTCCTGCGGCGGCCGTGTTCGCACCGGATGCCGCGGCATCCGCCCCGCTCGCGAGGCTCGTCGCGCCGTCCGCCGCCGTCACCAGGTTCGAGCGGATGTCGCTGATGCCGGTGAGCAGCCGCAGGGCCGCCTGTTTGCCGACGAGCTGCGTGACCGAGGCCTGGATCTTCGCGACCGCCTGCGAGCCGATCGTGGACGCCAGGTAGTTGTTCGCGTCGTTGGTCTGCAGCGAGATCGTCGCCGCGTGCGGATCGGTGCCGGCAGCGGAGGTGAGAGCGGCCGAGAAGTCGGCCGGGATCGTCACCGTGAAGTCGACGCCGCCCTGCGCGAGCGAGGCCCGCGCCTCGGCAGGAGTCAGGCGCTGCCACGCGAACGTTCCGCTCGACATCAGCTGGTCGGCGACCTGCTCGCCGTAGTTCGACGCGGGCTGGTCGCCGGACGCCGCGACGCCGATGTCCTCGACGACGAGGCCGACGGGAACGTCGGCCAGCTTGCCGTACGGGTCCTGGTTGGCCCACAGGTACAGGCCGCCGTAGAGGATCGGCACGCACATGAGCGCGATGAGCGCGATGACGGCCATGCGGGTGGCGGTGAGGCGGCGCAGTTCCGCCGCGATCATGGCGGGGATCTTCATCGGGGGTCCTCGGTGGGGTCGGGAGTGTGGGGGGAGTCGAGGGGCTCGCTCGTCGGGTCGATCGCGTCGCCGGCGTGCGGCAGGTCGCTCTCGGCGTCGCTGTCGCCGTCGGGCTGGGGCTCGGCGTCGGGATCACACGCCGGCTCGGGCTCTTCGGGCAGGGGCGGGAGCGGGTCGGTCGCCCGCACCGCGGCGCCGGCCAGCACGGTCGCCGACGCCTCACCGGCGATCACCAGCACGGCCACGTGGCGGGCGGCGATCTCCTCGGCGATCGACCACCACGCGACCGGGTCGCCGCCGTGGCGGTCGGGGGAGACCAGCACGACGCCGTCGACGCCGCGCCGCAGCAGGGCGAGCTCGAGCAGCATCCTCACCCGCGCGGCCGGCTCGAGGTCGGCGATCGGCGTGCGGGAATGGGCGTCGAGGTCGTGCGAACGCAGCCACGCGCGCACCGCGCGGGGGTGGGACGGAGCGCCGGCGAACATCAGCTCCTCGGCGGCGACGCCGGCGACCGTGACATCGGCGGCCGGATCGCACACGTCGGGCGCGTCGACCAGGGCGATGCGTCGACGCAGGGCCGCGGCATCCGCTCGTCCGTCGATGCGCACCTCGCCGGTGCCGCTGCTCATGCGTCCGGTGGCCAGCAGGCCCAGCACTGTCGGCCGCTGCTCGGTCTCGGCGGTCGCGAGACGGGCGACCCCCGACTCGTAGGCGATCGTGGTCGACGGCAGCGCCTCGCCGCCGCGGCCCTTCGACACGTCGGTCAGCTCGATGCGCATCAGTCCTCCTCGAGAACGGCGGGGTGGGTGCTCAGCAGGTCGGATGCCTCGTGCCATGACAGTCCCGCGACGCTCAGCACGAGGCGCACGGCGACATCGCGGGCGTCGACGTCGTCGATGTCTGTCAGCTCGCGGAGCGCTGTGCGCGCGGCCTCCTCGATGACGCGGGCGAGGAGGGCGGGCGGGAGGTCGCCGCGGAATGCGCCGCCGGCGACGCCGCGGTCGACGATCCCGCGCAGCCGCTCACGCAACGGCCCGAGGGAGCGGGCGGTCTCGTCGACGTGGTCGTCGTCGACGGCGAGGCTCGCGGAGGCCTGCACCTGTGCGGCCTCCGCCCACAGCCGTGCGGCGAGCGTCGCGAGGGCGATCGCGGGGTCGATGTCGAGCGTGCTCGTCGCGATCGCGTTGAACCGCTCGGCGGCGACCGCGATGACCGCGCGCACCAGGCTGTCGCGGTCGGGGAAGTGACCGTAGACGGCGCGACGGCTGAGGCCGGCCTCGCGGGCGATCGTGTCGATCGAGGCGTGGGGGTCGCGGGCGAGCACGGTCTGCGCGGCCCGCACGAGCGCGACCCGATTGGTCGCGGCATCCGCTCGTCGCGCGCGTGCGGGCGCGGCAGGGGGCACACCGGGGGGCATGCCCGTCAGTCTACGCTAACTTGCACAGGGCTGTGCAAGTTAATTCGAGGCGATGGCTTTCAGTCGGTTCCGGCGTCGAAGGCCGACGACTCGTTCGCCGCGTCTGTCGCGTCGGCGAGGGCCTCGCGCGCGTCGGAGAACGGCTCGGCGTGCTCGACGATCTCGTCCGCGGCGCCCGACTCGAGACGTCCGACGAGAGCGCCCGTCGGACCGCCGATGAGACCCTGCGCCGCGTACTGCTCGAGGCGCGCGCGGGAGTCGGCGATGTCGAGGTTTCGCATCGTGAGCTGGCCGATGCGGTCGACCGGGCCGAATGCGGCGTCGCCGACACGCTCCATCGAGAGCTTCTCGGGTGCGTACGACATGCCGACGGCCGTCGTGTCGAGGATCGTGTAGTCCTCGCCGCGACGCAGGCGCAGCGTCACCGAGCCGGTGATCGTCGACCCGACCCACTTCTGGATCGACTCGCGCAGCATGAGCGACTGGGGCTCGAGCCAGCGACCCTCGTACATGAGGCGGCCGAGACGGCGACCCTGTTCGTGGTAGGTCGCGAGGGTGTCCTCGTTGAGGATGCTGTTCACGAGTCGCTCGTACGCGATGAACAGCAGCGCCATACCCGGCGCCTCGTAGATGCCGCGGGACTTCGCCTCGATGATGCGGTTCTCGATCTGGTCGCTCATGCCCAGGCCGTGGCGGCCGCCGATGCGGTTCGCCTCGAACACGAGCGCCACCGGGTCGCGGAACTCGACGCCGTTCAGCGCCACCGGACGCCCGGCCTCGAACGTCACGGTGACGTCCTCCGCGGCGATCTCGACGGACGGGTCCCAGAAGCGAACGCCCATGATGGGCTCGACGGTCTCGAGTGAGACATCCAGGTGCTCGAGGGTCTTCGCCTCGTGCGTCGCCCCCCAGATGTTGGCGTCGGTCGAATAGGCCTTCTCGGCGCTGTCGCGATAGGGGAAGCCGTGGGCGACGAGCCACTCGCTCATCTCCTGCCGGCCGCCGAGCTCGGTCACGAAGTCGGCGTCGAGCCACGGCTTGTAGATGCGCAGCGCGGGGTTGGCGAGCAGGCCGTAGCGGTAGAACCGCTCGATGTCGTTGCCCTTGTAGGTCGAACCGTCACCCCAGATGTCGACGCCGTCCTCCTTCATCGCGCGCACGAGCAGCGTGCCGGTGACGGCGCGGCCGATGGGGGTGGTGTTGAAGTAGGTGCGTCCGCCCGAGCGGATGTGGAACGCGCCACAGGTCAGCGCGACGAAGCCCTCCTCGACGAGGGCCGTCTTGCAGTCGACCAGGCGCGAGACCTCGGCACCGTACTCGAGCGCGCGCCCCGGGATCGCATCGATGTCGGTCTCATCGGGCTGGCCGAGGTCACCGGTGTAGGTGCAGGGTATGGCGCCCTTGTCGCGCATCCAGGCCACCGCGACCGAGGTGTCAAGGCCCCCCGAGAACGCGATGCCGACGCGCTCGCCGACGGGGAGGGACTGCAGCACTTTCGACATGGGCACCAGCCTACCGAGCCGGATGCCGCGTGCCCCGCGCTCGGGCGCGGTCAGGAGCGGGTGCGCAGACGCCCCACCCAGACCACGAGGACGCCGACCACGATGAACGCCGCGGAGATGATCGCGACCCAGAGCGCCACCCCGGCGTAGCCCGACGCCTGCGCGTTCGGGTCGAGGAACGGGTAGGGGTACCAGTACGGCGCCCCCGTGTTGGGGTTGGTCACGAGCGGCCCGCGCACGAGGGTGTAGACGACCCACACGATCGGGAACGCGAGCACGATCGGCACCACGCGCCATCCCAACGACCGCACCCGCGCGCCCACCAGCACATCGGCCAACAGGATGATCGGACCGACCACGTGCAGGATCTCGTTCGCCCATTCGACGGTCGTGCCCTGCGGCAGCGGGATGCCGCGCAGCAGGGTGTTGTAGACGATGCCCGTGATGATCATGTAGGTGCTCACGCAGGCGAGCGCCACAGCGAGACCCCGGGGGAGAGGCGAGACGCCACCCCGCCCGCCGGTGACGGACCACACCGCCACCGCGGCGAGGATCACGACCGACCCGACATTGGAGAGGATCGTGAAGAAGCTGAAGAAGTTCACGAGCACGACGCCCACGTCGAGCCCGTTCGCGATCGCGCCGCCGAAGGTGACCTCGGCCTGGCCGATGATCGCCGTGAGGATGATGAGCGCTCCCGCGGCGCGCACGAGCGTCCAGGTGCGTGCCCAGCCGGGGGTCTGCAGCGTCGTCATCTGCTCACTGTAGGGGGATGCCGCACGCCGGCGTCCGCGCCATCCCGCTCCCGAGCGGGCCTCTCGATAGGATGGGGTGTAACCCCCTCTGCTAGGTGAGGAGCCACCATGCCCGGAATTGTCATCGTCGGCGTGCAGTGGGGTGACGAGGGGAAGGGCAAGGCCACCGACCTGCTCGGCGACCGCACCGACTGGGTCGTCAAGTTCAACGGAGGCAACAACGCCGGCCACACCGTCGTGATCGGCGACGAGAAGTACGCGCTGCACCTCCTTCCCTCCGGCATCCTGTCGCCCGGCGTCAACCCCGTCATCGGCAACGGCGTCGTCGTCGACCTCGAGGTGCTGTTCTACGAGCTCGAGGCGCTCGCCGCCCGCGGTCTCGACACGTCGCGCCTGCGCATCAGCGCGAACGCCCACATCATCACGCAGTACCACCGCACCCTCGACAAGGTGACCGAGCGCTTCCTCGGCAAGCGCCAGATCGGCACGACCGGGCGCGGCATCGGCCCCGCCTACGCCGACAAGATCAATCGTGTCGGCATCCGCGTGCAGGACCTCTTCGACGAGAACATCCTGCGTCAGAAGGTCGAGGGCGCCCTCGACCAGAAGAACCACCTGCTGGTGAAGGTCTTCAACCGTCGCGCGATCGCCGTCGACGAGATCGTCGACGACCTGCTCTCCTACGCCGAGCGCCTGCGCCCGATGGTCGCCGACACCGCCCTGCTGCTCAGCGAGGCGCTCGACGCGGGCGATGTCGTGGTGTTCGAGGGCGGACAGGCCACGATGCTCGACGTCGACCACGGCACGTACCCGTTCGTCACGAGCTCGTCGGCGACGGCCGGCGGCGCCGCGACCGGCTCCGGTGTCGGCCCGAACCGCCTCGACCGCATCGTCGGCATCGTGAAGGCCTACACGACGCGGGTCGGCTCCGGTCCCTTCCCGACCGAGCTGTTCGACGAACAGGGCGAATGGCTGCGATCGCGCGGCTTCGAGTTCGGCACGACCACCGGCCGTCCGCGTCGGGTGGGCTGGTACGACGCGCCCATCACCCGATACGCGACGCGCATCAACGGCATCACCGACCTCGTGCTCACCAAGCTCGACATCCTCACCGGCCTCGACGAGATCCCGGTGTGCGTGGCCTACGACGTCGACGGTGAGAGGTTCGACGAGGTGCCGGTGAACCAGAGCGACTTCCACCACGCGACCCCGATCCTGGAGTACTTCCCGGGCTGGAGCGAGGACATCTCGGGTGCCCGCACCTTCGACGAGCTTCCCCTCGAGGCGCAGGACTACGTGCTCGCGCTCGAGCAGATGAGCGGCACCCGCATCTCGGTGATCGGTGTCGGCCCCGCGCGCGACGCCGTCATCGTGCGCCACGATCTCGTCGACTGACCCGCGCCATGCGGTTCTGGCTCGGCGGGTACGGTGCCGACATGGGCGGCGAGGCCGCCGGCATCGGCGAGCTGCGCGCCGGTGAGGTGATCGACCACCTCGCGGGCGGGCCGTTGGCCTTCGCCGGCACGGCGGCGGCGGCATCCTCGCCGTCGTGGCTCAGCGCCCACCCGAGGCTCGACGTCGTCTACGCGGCACTCGAGGGACAGGGGGCCGTGCAGGCCTTCCGTCGCACGAGCGAGCGCGGCTTCGCCCGCCTCGGCGATCCGGTTCCCGCCGGCGACCTGGTCTGCCACGTCGCCGTCGACCCCGACGGCACGCGGCTCATCGCGAGCTGCTGGGGGGACGGTCGTGTCGTGGCGATGGGGCTGGATGCCGCGGGCCGCCCGCATACGCCGGAGATCGGGGCGTCAGCCGGGGATCCGTTCTCGTCCGGCGACCCGTTCGCGGTCGCGGGGGATTCGGTGGGCCAGGCACCCGCGCGCCCCGCGGTGGACGCGATCGATCTCGCCGCTGCGGCGCGCGCCCTGCGTGAGGCGGCGGGGGCGGAGTTCGCGCATCTCGTTCCCGACTACGCCGAGCCCGAGGCATCCGTCGAACCCGCCGTCGTCGTCGAGGTCGACCCCGAAGTGCGCGTCTCGCGCGCCCACCATGCGACCTTCCTGCCGCGCGGACTCGTCGCCACCACCGACATGGGCTTCGACCTGGTGCGGTTCTGGCGACCGTCGGGGTCGCGGCTGCGTCCGGTCGGAGAGGTCGTGCTCCCGCGGGGCAGCGGGCCGCGGCACGCGGTCTGGCACCCGAGCGGTCACCTGTACGTCGTCACCGAGCTGAGCGCCGAGCTCTTCGCGCTCGCGCCGGATGCGTCGGGTGCGTGGCGCATCGTGGCGGGTCTGTCGCTGGGTGCGCCCGCCGGCGACCTCGCGGCGGGCATCGTGCTCTCTCGTGATGCCGAGCGGGTCTACCTGGGGTTGCGGGGCAGCGACACGATCGCCACCGTGCGCGTGGCCGGCACCGGCACCGATCTCACCCCGCTCGCCCTCGTGGAGTCGGGGGTGAGCTGGCCGCGCGACCACACCGTGCAGCGCGACACCCTGCTTGTCGCAGGCGAGCGCAGCGGCAGCATCGCGTCGCTCGCACTCGACCTGCGCACGGGCATACCGGGACGCGTGCGGCACCGCACCGAGGCGCCGAACCCCACACGCATCCTCGTCGCGCGCTGAGCGCCACGGCAGGCGCCCACCGGCGGGGCAGCGTGCGCATGAGCGGTGTCAGATCGTCGACGCTCCGAGCGGCACGGCGGCCGCGAGGAACACGGCGAGATCATCGAGCACCCGCTGATCGATCGCGTGGCCGAGCCCGGGATAGACCCGAGCGGTGAGGGTCGTGTGCGAGGGGAGCCAGGCCTCGGTGCGTTCGACGGCCGGGGTCGCGATGACGCGGTCGGCGTCACCCCGCGCCCAGAACGCCTCCGGCTTCATGCGGCGAAGCAGCGGGTCCGCCGGCTGTGCGGCGCCGAGCACGAAACCCCCCAGCACCGCGGTGGCGGCGACCCGTTCGGGGCGGGTGCGCAGCAGCTGGCTCGCCATGAGTCCGCCCTGCGAGAAGCCGATCGGCACGATCCGGGCATCGGGCAGCAGGTTCTCCTGGACCCAGGTCCAGATCGCCTCGGTCGCCTCGACGACGGGCTGCGGGTCGGGGGAGCCGGGCACCGTGACAGGGAACCACGCGGCTCCGCCCTGGGGTAGGGCCAGCGGGGCGCGCAGGGACACCCACGGGAGTCCCGCGGTGAGGCGGTCGCCGATGCCGGCGAGGTCGCGCTCGCTCGCTCCGTAGCCGTGCAGCAGCAGGGCGACGACGGGAGCGCTGGTGGCGAGAGGGTCGGATGCCGCGGTCTCACGGATCAGCATGGGGGGAGCCTTTCGAGCGGAGCGAGGTCGAGCGGGCGGGGGCCGTGGCCCCCGCCCGGACGGGTCAGCGGACGACCGCGAAGCCGCCGGTCCACGAGATGACCTCGCGGACGGCGAGGGTCAACTGGAGGAAGCCGAGGGCCTCCAGCTCGTGTGCACGGGAGAGTGCGCCGGCGTCGATCGCCTGCACGCCCCCGGCGGCGATGGCCGCGATGAGCGCGCTCTTGGCCTCGGCGGAGTCGCCGGCGACCTGCACGGTGGTGGGCGCTCCACCGACCGTCTTCGCGACGAGCGTTGCGGCGAAGGTGGTGTTGAACGCCTTCACCACCGAGCTCTGCGGAAGCGCGGCCTGGATCTCAGCGGCAGCGGAGGACCCGGCCGGCACGACGAGCGAGTCGAAGGTCTCGAAGTTGAGCGGGTTGGTGATGTCGACGACGGTCTTGCCCGCGAGCTGCTCGCCGTACGCCGAGAGGATGCCCGCGACGGCCGGGTAAGGCACGGCGAGCACGACGATGTCGCCGACGATCGGGGCGGTGCCCGACTCCTCGGCGGAGATGTAGGTTACGCTGCTGCCGCCCTCGGCGAAGACTCCGCCGATCGCGTTCGCCATGTTGCCGGTGCCGAAGATCGTGACGTGGGCCATGGGGTTCCTTCCCTCGTGCCCCGCGACGACGGGGCATTGCTTGTAGATACAAGTGTCACCGTACGCCCACTTACTTGTAATTGCAACCAACTGCTAGAATGGCCGCATGCCGGCCGAGGGACTGCGATATGAGGAGCGCGTCTCGGTGGCGCGCCTGCACGCACTGCTCGAGCTGCTGCCGCGCACGCTCGACCAGCAGATGGCCGCGAGCGATCTCACCTCGTTCGAGTACACGCTGCTCGAGGCCCTCCACGAGGCGCCCGCCCGCCGGTTACGACTGACCGCGCTCGCGTCGCGCACGAACGCCACCCTGCCGCGACTGTCCCGCGTCGTGACCGGTCTCGAACGCAAGGGCCTCGTCGATCGGGCGCCCTGCGCCGAGGACGGCCGGGCGACCAACGCGGTGCTCACGAGCGCGGGCGAGCAGCGCTTCGCGGATGCGCGACCGCGCTACGAGGAGGCGGTGCGCTCGTTCGTCCTCGCCGACCTGGACGACGCGGACGTCGACGACCTCTCGCGCCTCGTACTCGCGATTCTCGGCCGGGTCGATCCCGACCGTCGGATGGCCGTCACCGCCGCGGGCGATCCCGCCTGCGCGGCCGACCCGGCACGCTGAGTCCGACCGCGCTCGTGGGCGCCGGGGGATCCCCGTGCCCGGTCAGACCTTCGCGTCCTGTCTCGGGATGATGACCTTCTTGATGATCAGCAGGATCGATGCGGTCACCGGGATCGCCACCAGCGCGCCGAGAAGACCCAGCAATGTGCCGCCGACGAGGGCGCCGATGACGACGAGCGATCCGGGGATCGAGATCGCGCGGTTCATGATGCGCGGCGTCAGCACGTACGCCTCGACCTGCATGTAGATGAGGTAGAGGGCCGCGAACACGAGCGCGCCCACCGGGCTCGCGAACAGCGCGAGCGACGAGCCGATCACCCAGAACGCCACCGTTCCGACCAACGGGATGAGGGTGATGCAGAACGCGATCACCGCCATCAGCAGCGGGAAGGGGAGTCCGAGGAACAAGTAGAGCAGCCCCGCGAACAGCGAGTTGAAGAACGCGAGGATGACCATCCCCATGAGGTACCCGCCGATCGACTGCGTGATCTGATCGGTCAGGTCGGCGACGCTCTCCCGGCCGTGGGCGGGAACGAGGCGGTAGAAGGCCTGCTTGATGACATCCAGGCTGGCGATGAAGTAGAGCGTCAGCACGAGCACGATGATGATGCCCGAGATGGTCGAGATGACGGACACCGTCACCTGCAGCACGCCGCCGCCGATCGCGGTGAGGTTCGCCGGGTTCGTCAGGAACCCCTGCACCTGGCTGACGATCTCGCCGACATTGCTGCCGAAGTTCCCCTGCAGCCAGGCGTAGAGGTCCGACGCCTGGAAGTCGCGGATGAGGCTCGGCACGTTGGCGACGAAGCCGGCGATCTGCGTCACCACGGTCGGGATGATCAGCAGCAGCACGCCGGCGAGCACGACGGCGAAGCCGGCGAAGACGATGACGATGCCCCACACCCGGGCCAGTCCCCGACGCTCGAGCGCGCGCACCACCGGGTCGAGCCCGAGGGCGGCGAACAGGGCGAACACGATGTAGATGAGCACCGTCGACAGGTTCGAGATCGCGAGCCCGAGGACGAGTGCGACCAGACCGCCGAGGGTGAGGAAGAAGCCGAACGCGAACGGATTGCCGATCGCGGCCATGGCGCGCCCGGCGGTCGTCTTCGGCCTTCGGGAGGCCGCGGCATCCGTCGATGCGGTCGTGGCGGACGAGGATGCCTCGGCGGACACCTCTGCGGGAGCGTCGCTCATGGCTCACACTCTAGGGCTGCGGCGCACCCCGCGCGGATCGCGCCGAGGCGGAGGCGCTAGGGTCGAGCGCGAGGAGGCCATCTTGTCCGACACCACCGACCCGCGCGTCGCGCTCAGCCGCCTGCGCGCCAGCATCGACAACATCGACGCCGCCCTCATCTATCTGCTCGCCGAGCGGTTCCGCAGCACCACTCAGGTCGGCCATCTCAAGGCCGAGCACGGCATGCCTGCCTCCGACCCGGCACGCGAGGAGCAGCAGATCGCCCGACTGCGCGCGCTCGCCGCCGACGCCGACCTCGACCCCGCCTTCGCCGAGAAGTGGTTCAACTTCGTGGTGGCCGAGGTCATCCGCCACCACACCGCCGCCGCCGACGCGCGCTGAGCGTTCCTCTCGGAAGATCCATCGCCTGGGGGATGAATCCCCCCGGGCTCGCCCCCTACGATGGACGCGAATCCTGCACGTCGCGCTCCGCACGCGCGCGCTCAGGAGCGCTTCGCCGGCGGAGCGCATGACCGACCTCGACGAGTAAGGCGCCGCATCATGAGCGACACCCCCGCGCAGCAGGGCAGCAACGGATCCTTCGACCAGCTCATCCAGAGCGGCGGCGAACACACCTATTTCACCGTCGGGTTCCGCGGATACGACCGACAAGAGGTCGACACCGC
The DNA here is from genome assembly GCF_001897265.1 of Microbacterium sp. 71-23. NCBI lineage: Bacteria > Bacillati > Actinomycetota > Actinomycetes > Micrococcales > Microbacteriaceae > Microbacterium > Microbacterium sp. 71-23. The sequence continues at coordinate 276,899 of NZ_MKSL01000008.1, read as the reverse complement.
GCTCGCCGACCTGCAGGGCAAGCTGCAGCGCGCGACGGCTGATCTCGCCGCCGCCGCTGAGCGCCGTGACGCCGACGTCGAGGCGGCACGCGCGGAGGAGCGCGTAGAGGCCGACAAGGCGAAGGCGGACGCCGACAAGGTGAAGGCGGAGGCCGAGAAGGCGAAGGGTGCGAGCGCCAAGGCCGACGCCGACCGTGAGAAGGCCACCGCGAAGCTCAAGGCCGACCTCGCCGCTGCGGAGGCGCGCGCCGCCGATGCCGAGGCGCGGGTGACCGCGCTGACCACCGAGTTCGCCGAGGGCGGTCTCGAGCGCGACGGCGACGAGCCGCAGAGCCGGCAGCAGTTCGAGGCGGTGCTGCACGTCGCGGAGGAGCAGGCGAACCTGCTCATCCAGAACGCCGCGCAGCAGGCCGAGCGCCTGCTCGCCGCCGCCCGTGAGGAGATCACCGAGCGTCGTGCGACGCTCGACTCCGACACCGCCCGCATCCTCGCCCAGGCGCAGCACGACGCCGACCAGGTGCGCCTGAAGATCGACACCGAGTACACCGCGCACGAGGCCCGCATCGAGCGCGAGGCCGCGCACGCCGCGGAGAAGGTGACGCAGGCCGAGCAGGAGGCCGCGGCCATCCGCACCGAGGCCGAGAAGGGCGCTGCGGCGCTGCGCTCGATGGTCACCCGCGAGACCACCGAGCAGCGCGCCGACGCCGAGCGCGACGTGCGCGAGATGAACGCCCGCGTGCTCGAGTTCGAGGAGGCGCTCACCCGCCGTCAGGACGACGCCCAGCAGGAGTTCCTCGTGCTGCACAACCAGGCGGTCGCCCACGCTGAGCGCATCACCTCCGACGCCAACGAGCAGGTCGCCGCGTCGCTCGACCACGCGCAGCGCATCTCGGCGAAGGCCGATGACTACGAGAAGCTCATGCGCGCCCAGGCGTCGCAGATCGAGGCGGACAGCCAGCTCCGCGCCCGCGAGACCGTCGACAAGGCGAAGCTCAAGGCGCAGAAGATCGTCGACAGCGTGATCGGACACACCACGACGGTGCTGCGCGACGCCGAGGACCGCACGCGGCAGCTGCGCTGGCAGCAGCAGCAGCTCACCAGCTTCATGGCCGAGGTGCGCGAGCTCATCCGCCCCGAGACCGGTGTGATCTCCGAGGAGCCGGAGTTCGCGGCCGAGACGGAGTCGGCGACCGAGGAGGCCTCGACGACGGAGGAAGCCGTCGAGGGCGAGCACATCGAGTCCTGACGGCGCGCCAACGCCCCTGTCAGTCGCGACGTCGGCGTCGCACCAGATCGGATGCCGCGGCCACCAGGCCGATCGCCACGCCGGAGATCGCGATCCACATCCCGATACGGTGCACTCTCGCGCTGTCGTCGGCGAGCAGGTCGAGTCTGCCGGCGGCGATCATCACCATGACGCCGACGGCACAGGTCGCGATCGACAGGACGATGAGCGTGCGGCGGGCGCCGTCGGGGAGGATCACCTCTCGACGCTAATCGGCGACGCCGAGACGGTGCCGGGAGAATCCACAGCTCACGCCGTGGACGTCCTCGTGGTCCAGGTGCGCACCTTCGCCCGGATCGCGCGTGCCGGGCGCCAGGGGCCTGCGATCCACACCGCCACCGCACCGAGCACGCCGCCCGCGCACGTCCATGCCGCGACCGAGACCATGCCGTCGGTGACGACCGAGAACAGGGCCGCGGAGGCGGCATCCGAAATGCCCTGCGGAGCCAGTGCGGCGCTGACGATGGATGCCGCGACCGCGCGCCCGATGATGAGGATCAGCGTGCCGAGCGCGAGGGCGAGGCCGGCGACGACGGCCGCCCGGTGGCGGCGGCGGGCCAGCAGGATGCCCGCGACCAGGAGCACCGCGGCGGCGAACGGCAGCCACGCGCCGACGGCGACCGCGACCGCGTAGCCGGTCTGCGCGGTCGGCAGTGCATCGGCCTGGGCGATCGGGATGGTGCGCTGCACCGCCGGGATCTGCGCGGCGAACGGCACCTGCGAGTCGATGAGGTGCTGGCGGACCGCGGCGACGACGGGGCCGAGCTCGAGCCCGATGGTGCCGTCGGAGGCGACCGAGACGAGCGCGTTCGGGTCGCCCTGCATCGTCTTCACCAGCTGGGCGTGGGTGGTGCGCAACGCGGTCGAGAAGACGGTCGCGAACGCGTCGGATGCCACGAATCCCGCGACGTTCGTGCGCACGACCGACTCGAGGCCCTGCGCGGCGGGTCCCTTGAGGGCGTCGAGCGCCTGGGTTGCGAGAGGGCCGGTGCCGAGCGAGGTGATGCCGTCGATGACCTGGCCGGCGATCGCCGTGTAGTCCACGTGCTGGGCGATGACCGTCATCGTCGCGTCGGTGACGCTCTGCTGCACGGCGGGGTCGTGCGCGAGCGGGGCGTAGGCGGCGACGAACGCGTCGGTGTCGACGAGCTGCACCCGGGCCCAGCCCGTGATGATCGACAGCGGCGCGAGCACGAGCGCGATCGTGAGCACCAGCCCCGACGCGAACGACCGCCCCCAGGCGCGGGCGCGCGACGGGGACGGTCGTTCGTCGGTCATCGGTCAGCCCGCGAGCGCGCGCGCCTTGAGCGACTCGTACTCGGCTGCCGTGATCGTTCCGGCGTCGAGCAGCGCCTTCGCCTTCGCGATCTCATCGGCCGCGCTCGTTCCCGACACGGAGCGGATGTAGTCGTCGGCCGCCTCCTGCGCCTTCGTGGCCTGGGCGCGGCTGCGCTCGGCCATGCCCTGACCGCGCGCGATCAGGTAGACGAGGGCGGTCAGGAACGGCACGAAGATCAGGAAGAGGATCCACAGCGCCTTCCACCAGCCGTTGAGCGTGTGGTCGCGGAACAGGTCACCGATGATCGAGAACAGCGCCATCAGGTAGGCGACGAACACGAAGATCGACAGGAACCACCACAGGAGGCTCCCGAAGTTCGACAGGAAGTCCATGATTCTTACCCCTTTCGCCGGCGGGCACCGGCATCAACAGGTGCCCCCCGGCACCCGGTTTCAGTATGGCGGAAACCGGGTGCCGGCGTGGGGTTCGATCTGCGGCCCCCGACTGCTACGGCGACGTCGAGCGAGCGATCAGGACGGGTCGACCGCCGGTGTGCGCACTGCGGCGAACGTGGTGTGCCGGCGCAGGACGAAGCCGAGCCTCTCGTAGGCGGCGATCGCGCCCACGTTGGTCGCCGCCGCGTGCAGCAGCGCGCGGTCGCCGCGCTGCTGGATGTGGAACGCGACGTCGAGCACGAGCCGTGACGCGAGCCCCTGGCGACGATGGTCGGCATCGACCGACACCGCGCTGATCTCGGTCCAGCCGGACGGGTGCAGCCGCTCACCGGCCATGGCGATGAGGCGTCCGTCGCGGCGGATGCCGATGTAGCGTCCGAGCTCGTGGGTGCGGGGGAGGAAGGGTCCCGGCTGGTTGCGTTCGACGATCGCGAGCATCTCGGGCACGTCGTCGGCACCGAGCAGCACCGCTTCGGGCTCCGGGCGGGGCGAGAGGACGTCGGTCTCGACCAGCTGCACGCCCGACCCTCCGCCGAGCACCTCCCAGCCGTCCGGCAGTGCGTCGGGGGCGCCGTTGAGGCCGATCTCGGCCGACGGCCCGACCAGGCGGTGCAGTCGATCCCACACCCCGGGGTCGTTCCAGTCGCGCACCGCGACGAATGGCGCGACGTCGCCGGGATAGCGTCGCGCGAGATCGTCGCCGAGGGCGAATCGCGCGTGCGGGCCGGCCAGGGAGAACCATGCCGGGTTGTCGAGCACCTGCACGTCACGCGCGGACAGCCGCGGCGTCGGAGCCGCCGCGGCGGGGGAGGAGGTCGGGGGAAGGGAGCTCACGCGCTCATTCTCGGAAGCTCCCGCCCGGGCCTACAACCCGCACTGTCACCCGCCGCAACGTGCCTCACGCGCGGTCGGGACCGGAGGTCGCCTCGTGCGCCGTCGGAGTCGCCTTCGGCGCGGTGATCTCGAGGGCGACCTTCTTCTCGAGCACGTCGAGCGCCTCGTCGGAGAGCGAGATGAGCCCGTCGAGCTCCTCGCGCACCCGCTGGTAGGCGAGCTGGCGCTCGGCGGGCGTCGCGGCCTCGTCGACGGCGACCGTCAACAGCTGCTGCGCCGTGTGCAGGCGCTTGCGCTCTGCCTCGGTGAACCCGGAGTCGCGCAGGCGTCGTGCATCGCGCTCGGCGAGATCGAACGCGACCTCGTAGTCGGTGACGGCCTCGCGGTACTCGCGCAGCTCGTCCGCGGACACCTTGCGACCTTCGGCGGGCCGCAGCCGGTCGGCCTTCTTCCCGGCGCGCAGGAACGCGGCCGTGAGCGGCTGACGACCGTCGCTCATCGCGGGGTACGCGATCGCCTTCGAGACATCCAGCTCGTAGTCGAGCCACCGCCGGCGCACATCGTCGTGATCGGCGAACAGCTGGGCGAGCGGGGAGAGCGCGGCATCCTTCTGCGCGGGACGCGCCGAGCCGACGGCCTTCGGATCCTTCCGGGCGGCGATCTGCGCCGCCCGGATCTCGCCCTTCGTGCGCAGCACCTCGAGGCGTCGTTCGTGGCGCCGCCGGGCATTGCGCTCCCAGCCGCGGCCGGCCGCCGCGACCACCCCGAACAACGGGAACGCCAACCACCAGTAGTGCGCGGCGAAACCCCAGAACTGGTCCACGCCCTCATCGTAACCGCGCCCGCGCGCGGCCCGCGGGTCAGTGGATCAGCAGCGAAACGACGGTCGCGCCGCCGCCGACGAGCACGAGCGCGATGATCACGACCCACGCGACGATGCGCGTGCGGGTCGTGTAGGGGCGCTCGCCCAGGTCATCGGGTGAATCGCTCATCGCACGACCTCCGGCTCCGTCACGATCGCGCCGAACGCGGCCGGCAGCGTGCCGGTCGACAGTGCCCGCAGCTCGGGCACCGGCAGGGTGAACAGGCCCTGCACCTCGAGGGCGCTGGCCGAGCCGTCGGCGGGGGCGTCGGTCACGCCGATGCGCAGCACCGGGTAGCCGCGCCCCTCGCAGAGCCCGCGGAACTTGACGTCCTCCTCGCGGGGCACGGTCACGAGCACGCGGCCGGTCGACTCCGAGAACAGGGCGGATGCCGCATCCACCCCGTCGCGCTCGATGATCTCCGTCAGCCACACCCGCGCGCCGACGCCGAAGCGCAGCACGCCGTCGGTGAGGCTCTGCGCGAGCCCGCCCTCGGACAGGTCGTGGGCGCTGGAGACGAGACCCTGGTCGCCCGCTGCGCGCAGAAGCTCGGCGAGGCGCTTCTCGGCCGCGAGGTCCACCTTCGGCGGGCGGCCGCCGAGGTGTCCGTGCACCGTCTGCGCCCACTGCGAGCCGCTGAGCTCGGTGGAGGTGACCCCCAGCAGGTAGATGTTCTCGCCGGCGTCCTGCCAGCCCGACGGGATGCGCGCCGCGACGTCGTCGATGATGCCGAGCACGCCGACGACGGGGGTCGGGTGGATCGGGGTGTCGCCGGTCTGGTTGTAGAAGCTCACGTTGCCGCCGGTGACGGGGATGCCGAGCTCGAGGCAGCCGTCCGACAGGCCCTCGACGGCCCGTGAGAACTGCCACATGACCTCGGGGTTCTCGGGGCTGCCGAAGTTGAGGCAGTCGGTGACAGCCGTGGGCACGGCGCCGGTGACGGCGACGTTGCGGTAGGCCTCGGCGAGGGCGAGCTTCGCGCCCTCGTAGGGGTCGAGCTGGCAGAAGCGGCCGTTGCAGTCGGTCGCGATCGCGAACCCGAGACCCGACTGCTCGTCGACGCGAACCATGCCCGCGTCATCGGGGAACGAGAGGGCCGTGTTGCCGAGCACGTAGTAGTCGTACTGGTTCGTGACCCACGAGGCATCCGCGAGGTTCGGGCTCGAGACCAGCGCGGTGAACTGCGCACGCAGGGTGTCGGCGTCGGCGCTGCGCTCGAGGGCGGCGGCGGAATCGTCCTGCAGGGCGTCGATCCACGTCGGGTAGGCCACCGGACGCTCGTAGACCGGACCGTCGACCGCGACCGTCGAGGGGTCGACGTCGACGATCTTCTCGCCGTGCCAGAAGATCTCGAGACGACCGTCGCCGGTGACCTCGCCCAGCACGCTCGTCTCGACGTCCCACTTGCCGGTCACAGCCAGGAACTCGTCGAGCTTCTCGGGGCGCACGATCGCCATCATGCGCTCCTGGCTCTCGCTCATGAGGATCTCCTCGGGCGTGAGCGAGGGGTCGCGCAGCAGCACCTTCTCGAGGTCGACGCGCATGCCCGAGCCGCCGTTCGCGGCGAGCTCGCTCGTGGCGCACGAGATGCCGGCGGCGCCGAGGTCCTGGATCGCCTCGACCAGCTCGTCGCGGTAGAGCTCGAGGCAGCACTCGATGAGCACCTTCTCGGCGAACGGGTCGCCGACCTGCACGGCCGGGCGCTTGGTGGGGCCGCCGTCGGCGAACGTGTCGGACGCGAGGATGGATGCCCCGCCGATGCCATCGCCGCCGGTGCGGGCGCCGAACAGCACGACCTTGTTGCCGGGGCCGACCGCGTTCGCGAGCTTCAGGTCGTCGTGGCGCAGCACGCCCACGGCGAGCGCGTTGACGAGCGGGTTGCCCTGGTAGACCGCGTCGAACACGGTCTCACCGCCGATGTTCGGCAGGCCCAGGCAGTTGCCGTAGAACGAGATGCCGCTGACGACGCCGTGCACGACGCGGGCAGTGTCGGGGTGATCGATCGCACCGAAGCGCAGCTGGTCCATGACGGCCACCGGGCGCGCGCCCATCGAGATGATGTCGCGCACGATGCCGCCGACGCCGGTCGCGGCGCCCTGGAACGGCTCGATGTAGCTCGGGTGGTTGTGCGACTCGACCTTGAAGGTCACCGCCCAGCCCTCGCCGATGTCGACGACGCCCGCGTTCTGGCCCATGCCGACCATGAGGCGCTCGCGCATCTCGTCGCTGACCTTCTGGCCGAACTGGCGCAGGTAGATCTTGCTCGACTTGTAGGAGCAGTGCTCGCTCCACATGACCGAGTACATCGCCAGCTCGCCGCTGGTGGGACGGCGGCCGAGGATCTCGCGGATCTGCGCATACTCGTCGGGCTTGAGACCGAGCGCCGCGTACGGCTGCTCCTTCTCGGGGGTGGCTTCGGCGTCGGCGACGGTGTCGGCGATCTTGCCGAGGGGAGCGGCGGGGGTGCTCACGCGGCTGGTCTCCAAGAATCGAGGGCTGCCGGGGATGCGGCAAGTCTAGCCGGGGCGCGCGCCGGCGCACCCGTGCCGGACGCGCGTGAGGATCGGGCGCGCGGGCGCATGGGATCCGTGAGGGGCGGGGGATGCGGCATCCCGTCGCCCCTAGACCGGAGTCATGACACTCACCTCCCTGTTGCCCACCCTGCGCGACTCTCTGCCGGCGCCCCTCGCGGGCGACGCCTGGCCCGCCCGCACCCACGCGACCACGCGCGACGTCGTGATCGCCGGCGTCTCGGTGCTGCGCTACGCGGAGCTGTGCGGCACCCCGTGCGTGACGACGGCGCCCGCGATCGTGCCGCTGTCGGGCGGCGTCCCCTCGGCGACAGCGTCGACGAGCGTGCTCGTGGCGGCGGTCACCGGTTGCGACGACGGGATGCTGCGCCTCGACGCCCGTCTCGACGAGCTCGCGCCGTGCTGGGCCGAGGCCCGACTGCTCGGGCGCATCTCGCACGCCGCGGAGCGCCGGTGGCGGCTGGGTGCCTGCACCGTGGTGCTGCCCGCCGACCTCGGTGTCGGCGATGTCGTCGCGCTGCCGTGCCCGGGCGCCGTCGGGCTCGGCGACATCCGTCCGCGGTGAGCCTGCTCATGACGGTGCTGCGGGCGCGGCGGTGCGAGCAGCGGCGACAGAGCGCTGACAGACGAACGGGATGCCGCGGCATCCGCTCAGTAGACGACCTGCACCGAACGCGTCTGGTCGTTCATGACCGCGCCGACGTAGCTGCTCGATGACGCGAAACCGACGCTCGACCCGGTGAACGACGTGTTCTGCCACACCTTGACCCGGCAGCTCGAGAAGCCCTGGAACGAGCTCACCCTGCCGTACCAGCCGACGCCGATGTCGGCGACGCCGCGCACGCCGACCGCCGACGAGCAGCCAGATGATCCCCACACCTCGTAGTACGCGCCGCCGTAGTCGGCGTTGTCGTAGAGCCGCGCGAGCAGGTAGCTGACCGTCGTCGCACGACCCGCGTCGGTCTCGTCGCCGTCGACGATCGTGTAGCCGGTCTGCGCGGTCACTGCGGCGTGGAGGTCATCGCCCGCGGGGGCGCAGATCGTGAGCCCGGTCTCGAGGAAGACGCCGCAGTTCTCGCCGCCCCCGGCATCCGCCCGGGCCGGCGTCGCCGAACTGACTACGAGCGCGGCACCGATCAGCACACCCACCAGCTCTGCGACATGACGCCGCGCGAAACGTTCCCCCATCATCTCCCCCTGATGATCGGCCCTTGCGAGGGCTCCCCGAGCCGATCGTGGCGCACGGGCGCCTGCCGGGTCAAACCCGCGCGCAGCGGGCATCCTGGTGCGGAGGCCGTCGTGCGGGAGCCGCGAAAAAAAGTCCAGAAGAATCTGAGACGAATCCGAGGCGACGGGCATTACCAGGTATGACGGCTGAGCTGAGCGCGACGGAGACCGATGTCTCCGACGACCGCGCGCTGCTCGCGGCCGTCTCCACGGGCGACTCCCGCGCGTTCGGCGCGCTGTACGACCGTCATGTCGCCACCGTCTACCGGTTCGCCGCGAGCCTCGGCCTCGACCCCCACGCCGCGGAGGACGTCACCCAGGACGTCTTCGTGGTCGCGTTCGAGAAGGCCCAGGCGATCCACCTGGTCGGCGGCTCCACGCTGCCGTGGCTGCTCGTCACGTGCCGCAACGTCTCCCGCTCGCACATCCGCAAGCGCGTGCGGGACCAGCAGCGATCGACCGATCTCGACGACACCGTGGCCACCCGCGCCCTCGGACCCGCCGAAGAGATCGAGCGGCGCCTGCTCTCCGACGCCATCGCCTCCGCGATCTCGGCCCTCTCGTTCGACGACCAGTGCCTGTTCGACCTGTGCATCGAATACGGGTTCAGCTACGCGCAGGCCGCCGAGGCCTTCGACGTGTCCCACGGCGTCATCCGCAATCGGCTGTCCCGTATCCGTGCGCGCCTGCGGGCGGCGCTCACGCCCGGCGAAGAGGAGGGGTCGACATCATGCTCTTCAGCTTCCCCCGACCGACGAGCAGATCGCGCGCATGCGTCGCGAGGTGCTCACGACCATCGCCGTGCGTCGCACGCGTCGCCGCCGCCGATTCTGGTGGGTCGCGGGTGCGACGGCCCTCGTGCTCGCCGCCTCGACGGCGGGCGTCGCGGCCCTGTTCGCCTCGGTCGACGACCGCAACGTGACGTTCGACTGCTACACGAGCACCGATCTGACGTCGAACCACAGCACGTCCACGTCGGTCGAGACCGACCGTGACAAGAACACCGAACTGTCGATGGCCGACCGTGTCGCGACCGCTCTCGCCGTGTGCGAGGCGAGCTATACGGCCGTGCGCACGGGCGAGGACGCGCCGGCGGGGCCGTACGTGCCCAACCCGACGGCCTGCGTGCTGTCGGACCGACGGATCGCCGTACTTCCGAACGCGGCCGGCAAGGACGATGCGTCGTTCTGCGTCGCGCTCGGACTCACAGCCCCCGGGCGGTAGCCCGGGGGTGGGGCGGAGTACCCGACGCGATGGTTCTTGGGGGCGCGTCGGGTGCTACCGCCGTCGTGAACGGATGCCGCGGCATCCGTTGTGCGCCATCGGACCACGTGCTGTGATGTTGCTATGAGGGAGTCGACGATGACCGCTCGATCGTGGGTCGTTGCCGGGGCGCTGCTGGTGATCGGTGCGCTCTGGACCTCGCAGACGGCGATTCCGCGTGGTGGCACCCCGCCGATCGCGCCCGCGCTCACGGCGGCGGCGTACGCGCTCTTCGCGGTGGGCTTCACCCGGGCGGCGAGCGTCACCGGCCGGCGCCCGCTCGGCACGGTCGCCCTGCTCGCACTCAGCGCGCTGGTGCTCGTGCAGGGGTACATCGACCCGACTCCGGCGAACGAGGCACTGACCGTGGCCGGCGGCGCGGAGATCGCGCTCTACAGTCTCGCGCTGCTGGTGCTCATGCTGGGTGCCGCGATCGTCGCCGCGGTCGAGATCGCCCGGGTCGATGTCGTCCCGCGCCCGTGGCGCTGGGTTCCGCTCGGGGGCGCCGTGGCGTTCGCCGTGATGCAGGCGGTGGTGTGGGTGATGCCCGCGCCGCTGACCGAGGCGTGGATGACCGTGGTCGGCGTCGTCTCGGGAGTCGTGTGGCTCGGCGTGCCGCTGCTCCTCGGCTTCGTGGCGATCTTCCTCGGTGTGGAGCGCGCCGCCGATCGCGCGCGGGCGTGATCGGGGCTTGACGCTGTTCGGCGCGCGTCGTAACCTACAACCAAATGGTTGTATTTACTGAACTCGCCGACGCCGACGTGGACCGCATCTTCCGGGCCCTCGCCGACGCCACGCGCCGCGACATCCTGCAGCGCACCCTCACGGGTGAGCAGACCGTCTCGGCGCTCGCCGCGGCCTACGACATGAGCTTCGCCGCCGTGCAGAAGCACGTCGCCGTGCTCGAGGCCGCCCACCTCGTCGTCAAACGTGCGGAAGGGAGGGAGCGACTCGTGCGCGCCGATCCCGACACCATCGCGCGGGCACGGTGCCTGCTGGCCGAGTACGAGCGCGTCTGGCGCTCGCGCATCGACCGGCTCGACGCTCTGCTCGCCGAAGACGACACCCCCGCCTGATCCCCCCGAAGGACGCCGCGCCGCGGCATCCGCCCCGAAAAGAGGAGCTCGCCATGCCCGTCACCTCCGTCACCGTCGACCCTGAGGCCCTCACCCTCACCCTCATCGCCGACGTCGCCGCCACCCCCGAGCGGCTCTGGCGCGCGTTCACCGAACCCGCCCAGCTCGAGCGCTTCTGGGGCCCGCCCGGATGGCCGGCCTCGTTCACCCGCTTCGACTTCACGGTCGGCGGCATCGCGAGCTACCACATGACCGGCCCGCGCGGAGAGCTCGCGCACGCCCGGTGGGAGTTCCTCGTCATCGACGCCCCGCACCGCTTCGAGGTGCTCGACACCTTCGCCGACGAGAACGGCGACAGCGTGCCCGACATGCCCGGTATGCGGGCGACGTTCGCCGTCGAGCCCACCCCGACCGGCGCACGCCTGGTCAGCGTCTCCCACTTCGTCTCGGTCGAGGCGCTCGAGCAGATGCTCGCGATGGGCATGCGCGAAGGCTTCACCATGGCGATCAGCCAGCTCGACGCGGTGCTGCGCGACCTGCGAGACTACGCCCTCGGCGCCGGCACCCAGGTCGAGGTTCTCGACGACACCCACGTGCGCATCACCCGACTCATCGAAGGCCCCCGTGAGCTGGTGTGGCGCGCGCACCACGAGCCAGAGCTGCTCAAGACCTGGCTGCTCGGCCCCGACGGGTGGGAGATGACGATCGCCGAACCCGGGCTCGCCGCGGGCGACACCTACCGCTACGCGTGGGCGCCCGTCGAGGGCGGCGAGGGCCAGGCGTTCGGGTTCGAGGGCGACACGCTCGTCGTCGACGCCCCGCGCCGCGTCGTGACCACCGAGCGCATGACCGGCATGCCCGGGCCGTCGACCCTCAACGACCTGACTCTCTACGAAGAGGACGGCGTCACCCTTCTCACGCTGCTTATCGAATACCCGGATGCCGCGACCCGCGACATGATCCTCGGCACCGGCATGACCGAGGGCATGGAGCGCAGCTACCAGCGGCTCGACGCGCTCGCCGCCGTCTGACGGCGCGCCGCGTGGTGCCGGGCGCTAGTCGCCCGGCACCAGGCGGTAGCCCATGCCCTGCTCGGTGAGAAGGTGCACCGGGTGGGCGGGGTCGGCCTCGAGCTTCTTGCGCAGCTGCGACATGTAGAGGCGCAGATACCCGGTGTCGGCGATCTGCTCGCTCGCCCAGATCTCCTTCAAGAGCGTCTGCCGGGTGACCAGCGCGTCGGGGTTGCGGGCGAGGAACTCCAGCATCCGCCACTCGGTCGGCGTCAGATGCACGCGCGCGCCCGCCCGCGTCACCGACTTGGCGGCGAGGTCGATCGTCACGTCGGCGAAGCGCACCACCGGCTCGCCCGCGGCATCCGGTCGCCGACGCGCCAATGCGCGCAGCCGCGCCAGCAGCTCGTCGACCTGGAACGGCTTCGTGACGTAGTCGTCGGCGCCGGCGTCGAGCGCCTCCACCTTGTCGGCCGAGCCCGTGCGTCCCGAGACCACGATGATCGGCGCGGTCGTCCAGCCGCGCAGCGCCTCGATCACCTGCACGCCGTCGAGCCGCGGCATCCCGAGATCGAGCAGCACGATGTCGGGATGCGCCTGCGCGGCGAGCGTCACCGCCGCCGCCCCGTCGGGCGCGGCGATCACCTCGTAGCCGTGCGCCGACAGCGTGATGCGCAGCGCCCGCACGAGCTGCGGGTCGTCATCGGCCACCAGAACCTTCATCGCGCCCCCTGCGTCGTCGTCTCGGCGGCCGGCTGCACCGGCAGCTCCACGACCATCGTGAGCCCGCCGCCCGGGGTGTCCTCGGGGGTGAGCGTGCCGCCCATGCCCTCGGTGAACCCGCGGGAGATCGCGAGCCCGAGACCGAGGCCGGTCGTGTTGTCGGTGTCGCCCTGCCGCTGGAACGGCGCGAAGATGTCGTCGCGGCGGTCGGCCGGCACCCCGGGGCCGCGGTCGATCACCCGGATCTGCGCGAGCTCGCCCAGCCGGCTCGTCGTGACCACCACATGGGTTCCGGGTGCCGCGAAGCGGCGCGCGTTGGCGAGGAGGTTCACGAGCACCCGCTGCAGCAGCACCGGGTCGGCGACGAGAGGCGGCAGGTCGGGGTCGAGCGCCACCTCGACCTCGTCGGGGCCGTAGCCGAGCTCGTCGAGCGCCGCCAGCAGGGCGCCGGCGGCATCGACCGGCGCGAGCGACACCGCCAGCACCCCCGCCTGCACACGGCTCACATCGAGCAGGTCGGTCACGAGCATCGACAGGGTGCGCAGGCTCTCGTCCGCGGTCTCGAGCAGCTCGGCGCGGTCGGTCGGGCTCAGCCGCACATCGGCCGCCCGCAGCCCGCCGACGGCCGCGACCGCCGCCGCGAGAGGCCGGCGCAGGTCGTGGCTCACGGCCGACAGCAGCGCCGAGCGCACCTGGTCGGTCTCGGCGAGGGCGTCCGCCTCGCGTGCGGCCGCGGTCAGTTCGAGATGGTCGATCGCGGCGGCGAGCTGCGCGACGATCACATCGAGCAGCCGACGGGATGCCCCATCCGGCTCGTCGCCCGTCAGCTCCAGCGTGGCCCGCGGCGCGCCGCCCACCCGCGCCCCGACCGGGAGCCGCGTGCACGCGGCGTTCGCGGGCGCCGGCCCGTCGGCGACATCCTCGGCCAGCACTGTGCCGCCCTCGCCGACCAGCCGCACCGCGTGCAGCCCGAACGCCTCACGGGCGCGGCTGACGAGCGCCTCGACGGCACTGTCGCCGCGCAGCACGCTGCCCGCGATGGTGGCGAGCAGACGCGCCTCCGCCGTCGCGCGCTCGGCGACCCGGGCACGCCGGGCCGCCTGGTCGACGATGTAGCTCACCAGGATCGCGATGACGACGTAGAGGCCGAGGGCGAGCGCGTGCAGCGGATGGGCGATCGTGATCGTGAACAGCGGCTGCACGAACAGGTAGTCGAGCGTGAATCCCGACAGCACCGCGGCGAACAGTGCCGGCCAGATACCGCCGACGAGCGCGACGATCACGACGAGCAGCTGGTAGGCGAGCACGTCGGAGGTGATCGAGTCGTCGCTGCGGAACGAGAACAGCAGCCACGACAGCAGCGGCCCGCCGACGAGCGCGACGGCGAACCCGAGCAGGCGCCGCCCGCGGCTGAGCGCCCCGCCCCGCACGCGGGGGAGGCGCAGCTTCCCGCCCGCCGCCGAGTGGGTGACGATGTGCACGTCGATGTCGCCCGAATCGCGGATGACCGTCGCGCCGATGCCCGACCCGGTGAGTGCCGCGCTCATGCGGCTGCGGCGGCTGACGCCGATGACGAGCTGGCTCGCGTTCACGCTGCGCGCGAACTCCACCAGGGTGTGCGCGACGTCGTCGCCGACGAGCTGGTGATAGGTGCCGCCGAGCTGCTCGACGAGTGCGCGCTGGGTGGCGAGCGCCCCCGGCGTCGCCCCCCGCAGGCCGTCCTGGCTGAGCACGTGCACCGCCAGCAGCTCACCGCCCGCCGAACGGGCCGCGATGCGGGCGCCGCGACGGATGAGCGTCTCGCCCTCCGGCCCGCCCGTGAGCGCGACCACGACGCGCTCACGCGTCGTCCAGGTGCCGTCGATGTCGTGCTCGGCGCGGTACTGCTTGAGCGCGGAGTCGACCTCGTCGGCGAGCCACAGCAGCGCGAGCTCGCGCAGCGCCGTCAGGTTTCCCAGCCGGAAGTAGTTCGACAGCGCGGCATCCACCCGCTCCGCCGGGTAGACGAGACCGGCGGAGAGCCGGTCGCGCAACGACTGCGGGGCGAGGTCGACGACCTCGATCTGGTCGGCGCCCCGCACCACTGCATCGGGCACCGTCTCACGCTGCACGGTGCCGGTGATCTGCTCGATCACGTCGCTGAGCGAGGCGATGTGCTGCACGTTGACGGTCGTGATCACGTCGATGCCCGCGTCCCGCAGCTGCTCGACGTCCTCCCACCGTTTCGCATGCGCCGACCCGGGCGCGTTCGTGTGGGCGAGCTCGTCGATGAGGGCGACCGACGGATGCCGCGTGATCACCGCCTCGACGTCGAGCTCGTCGAGGCTCACCCCGCGGTGCCGGTCGCGTCGCAGCGGAACGACCTCGAGACCCCGGGTCAGCGCGGCCGTGGCCGCGCGCCCGTGCGTCTCGACGACGCCGACGACGACATCGGCGCCCTCGGCGGAGAGCCGGTGGCCCTCCTCGAGCATCGCGTAGGTCTTGCCCACGCCGGGGGCGGCCCCGAGCAGGACCCGCAGTCGCCCCCGTCGCATCGTCGTCCGTCCTTCGCCCGAGGTCTCAGTGCGAGAGCGCGTCGAGCGCCAGGTTGAGCTCGAGCACGTTCACCCGGGACTCGCCGAGGTACCCGAGGTCTCGCGGCTCGATCTTAGACGCGACCAGCTGCTGCACGACCTGTTCGCTGAGCCCCCGTTCGCGGGCGATCCGGGTCACCTGCAGGTCGGCGTAGGCCACCGAGATGTCGGAGTCGAGACCCGAGCCCGACGCGGTGATCGCGTCGGCGGGAACGAGCGACGGGTCGACGCCCTCGAACGCGGCGACGGCCGCCCGGCGCCCGGTGATCGCGTCGACGAGCTTCTGGTTGGTGGGGCCGAGGTTGGAGCCGCCCGAGGCCGTCGGGTCGTAGCCCGCGCCCGCCGCGGACGGCCGCGGCTGGAAGTACCGCGGCGAGGGGTTCCCCTCGGTGTCGAGGAACTGCTGGCCGATCAGGGCGCTTCCGACCGTCTGTCCCGACGAGTCGGTGACGAGCGACCCGTTCGCCTGCCACGGGAACACCAGCTGGCCGACCGCGGTCACCACGGCGGTGTAGCCGATGCCGAGGATCAGCGTGAAGACGAGCATCGCACGGACGGCGACGCCGAAGGTGCGCAGCGAGGTGCGCGAGAGCGTGGACATGTCTGTCTCTTTTCTTCGGTCAGAAGCCGGGGATGAGGCCGACGACCAGGTCGATCAGCTTGATGCCGATGAACGGGGCGATGACACCGCCGATGCCGTAGACGAGCAGGTTGCGGTTGAGGATGCGCGCGGCGCTCGCCGGCTTGTACGCCACCCCGCGCAGGGCGAGGGGCACGAGGGCGATGATGACCAGCGCGTTGAAGATGATGGCGCTGGTGACCGCCGAGGCGGGTGAGTGCAGCCCCATGATGTTCAGCGCCGCCAGGCCCGGGAACACCGTCATGAACATCGCCGGGATGATGGCGAAGTACTTGGCGACGTCGTTCGCGAGCGAGAAGGTGGTCAGTGCGCCGCGCGTGATGAGCAGCTGCTTGCCGATGCGCACGATATCGATCAGCTTCGTCGGGTCGGAGTCGAGGTCGACCATGTTGCCGGCCTCCTTCGCCGCCGACGTGCCCGTGTTCATCGCCACGCCGACATCGGCCTGCGCGAGTGCGGGGGCGTCGTTCGTGCCGTCGCCGGTCATCGCGACGAGCCGCCCGCCCTCCTGCTCCTTCTTGATCAGCGCGAGCTTGTCCTCCGGGGTCGCCTCGGCGAGGAAGTCGTCGACCCCCGCCTCCGCGGCGATCGCCTTCGCCGTCAGCGGGTTGTCGCCCGTGATCATGACGGTGCGGATGCCCATCGCCCGCAGCTCGGCGAACCGCTCCTTCAGGCCGTCCTTCACCACGTCCTTCAGCTGGATGACCCCGAGGATCGCGCCGGTGCCCGCGGCATCCAGGGTCGCGACGACGAGCGGGGTGCCGCCCGATCCGGCGATCTGGTCGGTGATGCGAGTGAGGGTCTGGCGGGTGTGGTCGGAGATCTCCACGCCCGCGCCGGTCAGCCACGCCGTGACGGCGGAGCCGGCGCCCTTGCGCACCGCGGTGCCGTCGTGGAGATCGACGCCCGACATGCGCGTCTGCGCGGTGAACGGCACGAACACGGCGCCGGCCGGCAGCTCCGCACGGATGCCGCGGCTCGTCGCCAGCTCGACGACCGAGGTGCCCTCGGGGGTGGGATCGGCGAGCGACGAGAGCGCCGCGGTCTGCGCGAGCACCTCGTCGCCGACGCCGGGCATGCGCACGAACTCGGTCGCGCGACGGTTGCCGTACGTGATGGTGCCGGTCTTGTCGAGCAGCAGCGTCGACACGTCACCGGCAGCCTCGACCGCACGGCCCGACATCGCCAGCACGTTGCGCTGCACGAGACGATCCATGCCGGCGATGCCGATGGCGCTCAGCAGCGCGCCGATCGTCGTCGGGATGAGGCACACGAGCAGGGCGACGAGCACCGGGATGCCCACCGGGGCGCCCACGGCGGCCGCGATCGGCTGCAGCGTCAGCACCACGATCACGAACACGATCGACAGGCTCGCCAGCAGGATCGACAGCGCGATCTCGTTGGGCGTGCGCTGACGAGCCGCGCCCTCGACGAGCGCGATCATGCGGTCGACGAAGGTCTCGCCCGGCTTCGCGGTGATGCGCACCACGATGCGGTCGCTGAGCACGCGGGTGCCGCCGGTGACCGCACTGCGGTCGCCGCCCGACTCGCGCACGACCGGTGCGGACTCGCCCGTGATCGCCGACTCGTCGACCGTCGCGATGCCGTCGACGATGTCGCCGTCACCCGGGATGAGCTCACCCGCGGTCACGACGACCACGTCGCCGAGCCGCAGCTCGGCCGACGCGATCTCGACGGTCTCGGCCGCGGTGGCCGCGGCATCCGTCGCCGGATCGTAGGCGACCACCTTGCGGGCCAACGTCGTCGTGCGGGTCTTGCGCAGCGACGCGGCCTGCGCCTTGCCGCGACCCTCGGCGACCGACTCGGCCAGGTTCGCGAACACGACCGTCAGCCACAGCCAGATCGCGATGCCCCAGGTGAATCCCGCGGGAACGGCCGGTCCGTCCTGGTGCAGGAACGGCTCGGCGATCGCGATGAGCGTCGTGAGGGCGGCACCCACCCAGACCAGCAGCATGACGGGGCTGTGCCACTGGGTGGCGGGGTTGAGTTTGCGCAGGGCGCCGGGAAGTGCCTGCAGCACCTGTTCACGGCTGAACGCGCGCGAACGGGGAGTCGCCTTCTCGGCGACCGGAGCGGTGGTGGTCATGATCAGGACAGTCCTTCTGCCAGGGGCCCGAGCGCGAGCACGGGGAAGTAGGTAAGAGCGGTGAAGATGATCGACACGCCGATCAGCAGGCCCACGAACTGGGGGCGGTGCGTCGGCAGCGTGCCGGCCGTCGTCGGGAGCGTGCCCTGGGCGGCGAGGGATCCGGCGAGGGCGAGCACGAGCACGATCGGCACGAACCGGCCGAGCAGCATCGCGACCGCGAGGGCAGCGTTCAGCCATCCGGTGTTCGCTGTCAGTCCGGCGAACGCGGAGCCGTTGTTGTTCGCGGCCGAGGTGAACGCGTAGAGCACCTCGCTGAAGCCGTGCACGCCGGGGTTCAGCATCGACACGTTCTCGATCTCGTCGCGGATCGGCGGGATCGCGAAGCTCGCGCCCACGCCCAGCAGCACGAGGGTCGGGGTGGCGAGCAGGTAGAGGCTCGCGAGCTTGATCTCGCGGGGGCCGATCTTCTTGCCGAGGTACTCGGGTGTGCGCCCGATGAGCAGACCGCCCACGAAGACGGCGATGATCGCGAGGATGAGCATGCCGTAGAGACCCGAGCCGGTGCCGCCGGGGGCGACCTCGCCGAGCATCATGTCGATCATCGGGATCATGCCGCCGAGCGGCGTGAACGAGTCGTGCATCGAGTTGACCGCGCCCGTCGAGGTGAGGGTGGTGGTCGAGGAGAACAGGGCCGATCCGAGGATGCCGAACCGCTGCTCCTTGCCCTCCATCGCCCCGCCCGCGGCCTGTGCCGCCGCGCCGAGGCCCGACGCCTCCAGCCAGCTCACCGCGACGATCGACGCGAGGAACAGTGTGCCCATGACCGAGACGATCGCGTAGCCCTGGCGGTTGTCGCCGACCATGCGACCGAACGTGCGCGGCAGCGCGAACGGGATCGCGAGCATCAGCACCATCTCGAGGAGGTTGGTCCACGGCGTGGGGTTCTCGAACGGGTGGGCGGAGTTCGCGTTGAAGAACCCGCCGCCGTTCGTGCCGAGCTCCTTGATGGCCTCCTGCGAGGCAACGGTGCCGCCCGGGATCGACTGCGTCTGCCCGGTGACGGTGGTGACATCGGTCCACGACGACACGTTCTGGACGACGCCCGCGACGATCAGCGCGACCGCGGCGATGATCGAGACCGGCAGCAGCAGCCGCCAGATGACGCGCACGATGTCGACCCAGAAGTTGCCGATCGTGGTGGCCCGGCGGCGCGCGAACCCGCGCACCAGGGCCACGGCGATCGCGATGCCGACCGCGGCCGACACGAAGTTCTGCACCGCGAGGCCGGCGAACTGCACCGTGTAGCCCATCGTCTGCTCGGGCGAGTACGACTGCCAGTTGGTGTTGGTGACAAACGAGATCGCGGTGTTGAAGGCGAGACCCTCGGGAACCGCGGGAAGCCCCAGCGAGTACGGCAGCCACTGCTGCAGGCGCTCCAGGGCGTAGACGAAGATCACGCCGACGAACGAGAACAGCAGCACCCCGCGCAGGTAGGCCTGCCAGGTCTGCTCGGATGCCGCATCCACCCCGATGACGCGGTAGATGCCGCGTTCCACGACGAGGTTCTTGCGGGCGGTGAAGATCCACGCCATGTAGTCGCCGAGGGGGCGGTACAGCACGACGAGGACGAGGATGAGCGTCGCGGCCTGTGCGATGCCGGCCCAGATGGTCGCGGCATCCATCAGAACTTCTCGGGGGCGACGAGGGCGACGACGAGGTAGGCGATCGCGGCGAGGGCGAGCACGGCCGCGACGATCGAGAAGACGATCACAGCTTCTCCACCCCCTTGGCGACGAGGGCGACGATCGCGAAGAGCGCGACGATGCCGAGGATGCAGATGAGATCGAGCACGAGGACTCCAGAGGTGCGGATCCGCGAGGACGCGGGTGCCCGGTGGGGGCACGACACCCGATCGAACACTGCCCGGAGCACCCCGGACGGCGTCCTTACGGAATCCATACGGCGCCCGCACGGGCGCTCACGGAATCCGTGCGCACGCGGCCCCGCGTCCGCTGCGGCGGGCCCGACGCCCGGATCTCAGGAGCGGGCGAGCACGTCCTCGAGGGCGACCCACGCGAGCATCGCGCACTTCACGCGGGCGGTGTACTTCGAAACGCCCGAGAGCGCGGCGGCGTCGCCGAACTCCTCCTCGTCGAGGGCGATCTGCCCGCGCGAGCGCAACGCCTCGCGGAACGAGGCGATCAGAGCGGATGCCTCGGCCCGCGGCATCCCGTCCTCCTCGTCGACGAGCGCGGACAGCATCGATGCGGACGCCTGCGAGATCGAGCAGCCGGCGCCCTCCCACACGATGTGGCTCACCTCGCCGTTCTCGACCGTGGCGGTCAGCGTGATCTCGTCGCCGCAGATCGGGTTGCGCTGGTGCGAGCGCGGCGAGCCCTCGGCTGCGGTGTCGAGCCCGAAGCCGTGCGGGTGCTTCGAGTGGTCGAGGATCAGCTGCTGGTAGAGCTGCTCGAGGCCGTTCACGCGTCGGCTCCGAAGAACGCACGCACGCCCGCGACGCCCTCGACGAGCGCGTCGACGTCGGCGCTCGTGTTGTACACGTGCGTCGAGGCGCGCACCGTCGCCGTCACGCCGAACCGGCGGTGCAGCGGCTGGGCGCAATGGTGTCCGACGCGCACCGCGATGCCGCGGGCGTCGAGGTACTGGCCGACGTCGTGCGCGTGCACGCCCGCCACGTCGAACGAGGCGAGCCCGACCCGTTCGACATCGGCGTCGCCGAGCAGCCGCACCCCCGGGATCTCCCGCAGTCCGTCGCGCAGGCGTCGCTCGAGCTCGTGCTCGTGGTCGCGCACGCGGGCCATGCCGATGCCGTCGAGGTAGCGTGCGGCGGCGGCCAGGGCGACCGCCTGCGACACGGGCTGGGTGCCCGCCTCGAATCGCTGCGGCGGCGGCAGGTACTCCGCGCCCTCGAGGGTGACGGTCGTGATCATCGAGCCGCCCGTGAGGAACGGCGGCAGCGCCTCGAGCAGCTCGGCGGTGCCGTAGAGGGCGCCCACCCCGTAGGGGCCGAGCATCTTGTGACCCGAGAAGACCGCGGCATCCACCCCGAGCGCGGGCAGGTCGAGCGGCAGGTGGGGGGCCGACTGGCAGGCGTCGAGCACGGCGAGGGCGCCGACGCCGTGCGCGAGCGCGACGAGCTCGGCCACCGGGTTGACGATGCCGAGCACGTTCGAGACGTGTGTGAAGGCGACCACGCGGGTGCGCGGGCCGACGAGGGCACGGGCGGCATCGAGGTCGAGCGTGCCGTCGTCGTGCACCGGGATCGCCCGCACGACGGCGCCGGTGCGGGCCGCGAGCTCCTGCCACGGGATGAGGTTCGCGTGGTGCTCCGCCTCGGTCACGACGATCTCGTCGCCCGCACGCAGGGCCAGGTGAGCGGATGCCGCACCTCCGCGCCCGGCCGTGGCGTTGCCGATGCCGTACGCGAGCAGGTTGAGGCCTGCCGTCGCGCCGCTCGTCCACACCAGCTGCTCGGCGGGGGCGCCGACGAAGCCGGCGACCGCCTCGCGGGCGTCTTCGAAGCGGATGGTCGCCTCGGCGGCGAGAGTGTGGGCGCCACGGTGCACGGCCGCGTTCTCGCGCTCGAGGAACTCGCGCTCCGCGTCGAGCACGATGCGCGGCTTCTGGCTGGTCGCCCCCGAGTCGAGGTACACGAGCGGGTGACCGTCGATCTCACGGTCGAGCAGGGGGAAGTCGGCGCGCAGGGCTGCCAGGTCGGGCACGAGCGACGTCATCCCTCCAGGCTACGCCGCGTGAGGACGGCGGGCGCGGCGGCGTCTCAGTCGCGACCGCGGGCGCCGGGCAGCGACCCGACCGTCGGCTCGGTGCCGCGACCCGCGCGCTGCTGACCCGGGAGCGGGCGGGAGCGACGACCGTAGATGAGCTCCGACGAGTCGAGCATCCACGGCACGAGAGTGATCGAGACGCCGTGCACGAGCATGAGCTGCTGCGCGATGCGGCGCGAGCGCCGGTTGTGCAGGAAGTTCTCCCACCAGTGACCGACGATGTACTGCGGCAGATAGACGGTGACGACGGCGGGGCCGTACTTCTCACGGTACTTCTCGATGTAGCCGACGATCGGTGCGACGTAGGCGCGATAGGGCGAGTCGAGGATGACCAGGGGCACCGGCATCCGGTGGTCGACCCATTCCTTCTGGATGTCGTCGCCGCTCTCCTTGGTGAGCGCGACGTGCAGCGCGATCGTCTTGTCGTGGCGTGCGGCGAGCGCGTAGTCGAGAGCCTTCGCGACCGGCTTCTGGAGCTTGCCGACCAGCACGATCGCCACGTCACCCGCGGAGCCGAAGTGCACATGGTCGTCGAAGCGGATCTCGTGCTCGACATCGCGGTAGTACCGGTTCACGCCGATCATCAGCAGCGACAGGATCGGGATGGCGAGGAAGACGAGCCAGGCGCCGTGCACGAACTTGGTGATCGTCACGACGATGAACACGACCGCCGTGAAGCCGGCGCCCATCGCGTTGATGACCAGGCCGTTCCAGATCTCGCGGTGCGTGAAGCTCGCGGACTTCTGCGCCCGTGCTTCGGGCGTGAGGGACTTCAGCTTCTTCAGCTCGCGCCGCCAGTGCACGACCATGCCGGCCTGTCCGAGCGAGAAGGACACGAAGACGCCGATGATGTACAGCTGGATCAGTGTCGTGAGGTTCGCCTGGGTGACCGCGAGCACGATGATCGCGGCCAGGCCCAGCGCGACCATGCCGTTCGAGAAGACGAGACGGTCGCCGCGGGTGTTGAGGGCCTTGGGTGCGTAGCCGTCGCGGGCGAGGGTCGCACCCAGCAGCGGAAAGCCGTTGAAGGCGGTGTTCGCCGCGAGCAGCAGCACCGCCGCGGTCGCCGCCTGCACGACGAAGAACAGGATCGAGTTGTTGCCGAAGGTGGCCGCGGCGACCTGTGCCATGAGGCTCGGCTGGGGCTGGTTGACGCAGTCGAAGCCCACGAGTGCACACGGGTCCTCCGAATAGCGCACTCCCGCGACCAGGGCGAGCATCGTGAGGCCGGCGAACAGGATGATCGCGATGAGGCCCATCGCGGTCAGCGTGCGCTGCGCGTTCTTCACCTTCGGGCGGCGGAAGGCGGGCACGCCGTTCGACACCGCCTCGACGCCGGTGAGCGCCGAGCAGCCGCTGGAGAACGCGCGCAGGATGAGCAGGATGATGCCCGCCTGCGTGATGTCCTCGGCCTTGACCGCGAAGCCGGCGCTCGAGGCGATGGGGGTGTCGCCGACGGCCCAGCGCGCAAGACCCACCACGATCATCAGCGCGATCGAGCCGATGAAGATGTAGGTCGGCAGAGCGAAGGCGCGGGATGCCTCGCGCACGCCGCGGAGGTTGACGAGCACGAGCAACACGACGAAGCCGATCGAGAGCTCGACGCGCCACGTGTTGAGCACCGGCAGCGCGGAGATGATGTTGTCGACGCCGGAGGCGACTGACACCGCGACCGTCAGGATGTAGTCGACGAGCAGGGCCGAGGCGACCACGACGCCCGACTTCTCACCGAGGTTCACGCGGGCGACCTCGTAGTCGCCGCCGCCCGACGGGTAGGCCTTGATGAGCTGCCGGTACGACAGCACCACGACGATCAGCAGCACGACCACGGCGGTCGCGATCCAGGGGCTGAACGCGAGGAACGCGGTACCGCCGATCAGCAGGATCATGAGCAGTTCCTGCGGGGCGTACGCGACCGACGACAGCGCGTCCGACGCGAAGATCGGAAGGGCCATGCGCTTGCGCAGCAGGTGGTCCTCGGCGTCGGTGGAGGCCAGCGGATCACCGATGAGGATGCGCTTGGCGATGGGTGTGTCCGGGGCCGGGTCAGCCGCCGTGGCGTCCGTGCCGTGTTCGGAACCGTCGTTTGTCACGACGCGCGACATTACGCGCTTGCCGACGGCGCCGCAACGCGGATTCCTGAGGGTTCACCCGATCGTTGTGAGGGATGCCGTCCGCAGGTGCGGATGCGGCATCCCCGACGCGATATCGAGAGCGGATGCCTCAGCTCACCGCGCGGCGCACGAGCTCGGCGATCTGGGCGGCGACGGCGTCGTCGATGGCCGTGATCGCGAACTCCTTCGCCCAGAACGTGCCCTCGTCGAGGTGGGCCGTCGCCTGGAATCCGAGGGTCGCGTAGTGGTCCTTGAACTTCGCGGCGTCCTTGAAGAACAGCACCGACTTGCCCTCGGCGTTCGCGTACGACGGCATGCCGTACCAGAGCTTCGGCGCGAGCTGCGGGGCGACGGTCGTCACGATCTCGTGCACCTTCTCGGCGAGCGGCCGATCGAAGTCGGAGAAGGTCGCGATCTTGTCGATGACGTCCTGCAGCTCGGCGGCGGCCTTGTCCGCGTCCTTGGCGCGCTTGGCGGCGGTGCGCTTCTCGGCTGCCGCCTCCTTCATGGCGGCGCGCTCGTCGGCGCTGAACGTCTCGTCGCTCGGGGTCATGGCGTCTCCTCCACTCGGGCCGCACGCGGCGGCATCGAGCACACGGTACCCCGCGCGATTCTGTGCGTGCTTCTCCGATCGTGCTCGACGGGGCGCCGAACGGTCAGCCGCGCGCACGGTCTCGCGCGCTCAGCCGAGCCAGGCGCGGGCGGCGACGACGAGCGCGTCGACGCCCCGCTCGATCGTCGGGTGCATGACCGGCGCGTAGAACGGCGAGTGGTTCGCCGGGATGTCGCGACCGAGCGTGCCGGCCGCGGCCGCGGCGGCGTACGCCTCGGGGTCGACGCCGCCCCAGAACCAGTAGACGAGGGGAACCCCCGCGTCGCGCGCGAACCACGAGACATCCTCGCTGCCGGTGAACAGCCCGGGGTCGACGACGTCGTGCTCGCCGAACGCCGCGCGGAACGCGCCCATGACACGCTCGGTCGCCGCCTCGTCGTTGATGGTCGGCGGCAGGGTGAAGACGCCGTCGAACGTGGGCGGAACCTCGACACCGGATGCCGCGGCCTCGGCGTTCACGATGCGGTGCACCTGGCTGAGCAGTCGCTCGCGCTGGTCGTCGGTCGTGTAGCGCAGGCTCAGCTCGAGGGTCGCCTCGGCGGGGATGATGTTGTGCTTCAGGCCGGCGTGGATGGAGCCGACGGTCACGACCGCGATGTCCTGCGCACTCGTCTCACGGGCGACGATCGTCTGCAGCCGCATCACCGTCGCCGCCGCGAGCACGACCGGGTCGATCGTCTCGTGCGGGCGCGAGCCATGGCCGCCGCGCCCATGGAGCGTGACGGTGAGGCCCTCGGCGGCAGCCATCTGCGTGCCCGGCCGGGCACCCAGACGGCCCGCGGGGAGGGTGCTCGTCACGTGCTGGCCGAGCACCACCTCGGGCCGCGGGAACCGGTCGAGCAGGCCGTCGTCGAGCATCGCCCGAGCGCCCGCGCCGAACTCCTCCGCCGGCTGGAACAGCGCCACGATCGTGCCCGCCCAGCCGCCCCGCTCGGTCCACAGGCGCTCGAGCGCGCCGAGCAGCGCGGTGATGTGCATGTCGTGCCCGCACGCGTGCATGACGGGCACATCGACGCCCGCCGGGTCGACGCCGCGCGCGGTGCTCGCGTAGTCGAGGCCGGTCTGCTCGGGCACCGGGAGCCCGTCAGTGTCGGCGCGCAGCCAGATGACCGGGCCGTCACCGTTCTCGAGCGTCGCGACGACGCCTGTGCGACCGACGCCCGTCTCGTGCGGGATGCCGAGCGCGGTCAGGTGCTCGGAGATCACCCCGGCCGTGCGGTGCTCCTGGAAGGAGAGCTCGGGGTGGCGGTGCAGGTCGACATAGATCGCGTCGAGGTCGAGAGGCATGCCCCGACCCTACGCGAACGTCGCCCGGTGCGGCTCAGTCGATCGGCTTCTCCTCGATGCCCCACGGCGATCCGTAGCCGGCCGGGGCGGGGGCGGCGAGCAGGTCGAGGAACGGGGTCGCCGAGAACGCCTCGGGGCCGAGTACGCCCGCGCCCGACCACACACCAGTGGCGAGCAGTTCAAGGGCGACGACGGGGTTGATGGCCGTCTGCCAGACGACGGCCTGCGAGCCGTACTCGCGCATCGTCTCCTCGTTGTCGGCCACGTGATAGAGGTACGTCGACCGGGGCTTGCCGTCCTTGCCGGTGCCGCGCACCCAGACGCCGGCGCAGGTCTTGCCGCTCATCTTGTCGCCGAGGGTGGCCGGGTCGGGCAGGCATGCGGCCACGACGTCGCGGGGCGAGACATCCACGCCCTTCACGGTCACCTTGTCGGTCTTGTCGAGCCCGAGCTTGTGCAGGGTCTTGAGCACGCCGATGAACTCGTCGCCGAGACCGTACTTGAAGGTGACGCGCTTCGCCTTCGTCCAGCGGGGCATGAGCAGCACCTCCTCGTGCTCGACGTTCACGCACTCGACCGGGCCGATGCCGTCGGGGAAATCGAACACCTCGGGCTCGGAGAACGGCGGCGTCGTGAACCAGCCGGTGCCCTCTTCGTAGATGACCGGCGGGTTCAGGCACTCCTCGATGGTCGTCCAGATGGAGAAGGACGGGGCGAAGTCGTACCCGGCGACGACGAGGTTCGCGCCGTCGCGTACGCCGAGCTCGTCGATCTCGTCGAACAGCTCGTCTTCGGCGTAGCGGGCGAAGACGTCCGACAGGCCCGGCTCGACGCCGATGCCGACGAGCGCCAGGCGCCCGGCGGCCTCCCACTCGGCGGCCTTCGCGAACTGCTCGTCGCCGAGCTTGACACCGGGCAGAGCGTGCGGCTGGTCGGGATGCGGGTGCGACAGGCTCATCGCCATGTCGAGGTAGGTGGCGCCGGCCGCGAACGCCCCGTCGAAGATCGGCATCACGAACCGCGGGTCGACGGCGTTGAGCACGTGGGTGATGTCGTGCGCGCGGATGAGGTCGGCGACCGAGTCCGCGTTCGAGGCGTCGACCTGTGCGGCGATCACTCGAGGGTCGCCGACGGCGTCGACGAGGGCCTGCGGACGCGCCGGGTCGTAGTCGGCGACGACCAATGCCTCGAAGAAGTCGCGACGTACGGCGATACGCACCGCCGCCGATCCGACCCCGCCCGCGCCGATGATGAGGATGCGCATGAGAACTCCCGCTCGTGGATGGCTTTCGGCGAGGTTAGGTCGCCGGCGCCTCCGGGCAGATCGCCGTCGCGGCGAACATGCCTGTGCTCGAGCCGCCGCCGCGGCGAGTGCGTCCGCGCGTCATGCCGCTGCGCTACGCGCGGACACGGCGAGTCAGGCGCGCAGCCAGACCGTGGTGTCGGCGGGCAGGGTCTTCTCGATGCCCGGTTCGCTCGCGACGAGAACGTCGCCGGCGGGCAGCGCCACCGGGGATGCCCCGACGTTCGCGACGACCGTCACGTCGCCGTTGCGGAACGCGATGACGTCGTCGCCGAACCCGTCGAGCCACTCGACGGCACCGGCGCCCAGACCGTGGGCGCGACGTGTCGCGAGCAGGTCGCGGTAGAGCGACAGGGTGGAGTCGGGGTCGCCGGTCTCGGCGTCGCGGGCGTGCTCCGCCCATTCCGCCGGCTGGGGCAGCCACGACGCGCCCGTCGAGTTGAAGCCGAACGAGGGGCCGGTCGACGTCCAGGGCAGGGGCACGCGGCATCCGTCACGGCCGTACTTCTCGTGGTTCGTGCGGAACCACGTCGGGTCCTGGCGCTTGTCGTCGGGGATGTCGATGGCCTCGGGCAGCCCGAGCTCCTCGCCCTGGTAGACGTAGGCGGAGCCGGGCAGGGCGAGCATGAGGGATGTCGCCGCCCGCGCGCGACGCAGACCGAGCGCCGGGATCGGCTGGGCCGCCGACAGCGGGCCGATTCCCTCGCCCTGCGGGCTCGGCGCCGTGAGGGCGAGCCGGGAGGCATGCCGGATCACGTCGTGGTTGGAGAGCACCCAGGTGGCGGGCGCGCCGACGGCGGGGAAGGCGCGCAGCGAGTCGACGATCACCTGGCGCAGCGGCTCCGCCTCCCACTCGGTGGTGAGGTAGGGGAAGTTGAACGCCTGGTGCATCTCGTCGGGCCGCACCCACAGGGCGGTCTTCTCGGGCGTGGGCAGCCATGCCTCGGCGCACAGGGCCCGGTCGCCGTCGTACTCGGCGAGCACCTCGTGCCAGTCGCGGTAGATCTCATGCACGCCCGGCTGGCCCCAGTAGGGCACGTCGTCGTCCTCGCCACCCATCGAGCCGCCGTCGACCGGCGGGACGTAGTCGGGAAGGCCCGCCTTCTTGATCATGCCGTGCGCGACATCGACCCGGAATCCGTCGACACCGCGGTCGAGCCAGAACCGCAGCACGCCCCGGAAGTACTCGCGCACCTCGGGGTTGTCCCAGTCGAAGTCGGCCTGGGTGACGTCGAAGATGTGCAGGTACCACTGGCCGAGGGTGCCGTCGGCCTCGGTCACGCGCTCCCACATGCCGCCGCCGAACACCGACTCCCAGTTGTTCGGGGGCAGCTCGCCGTTCTCGCCCTTGCCGTCGCGGAAGATGTAGCGGGCGCGCTCCGGGCTGCCGGGCGCGGCCTTCAGCGCCTGCTGGAACCACACGTGCTGATCGGACGAGTGGTTGGGCACGAGGTCGACGATCACCCGGATGCCGCGGCTGTGCGCCTGCGCCAGCATCTCGTCGAAGTCGGCGAGCGTGCCGAACAGGGGGTCGACGTCGCAGTAGTCGGCGACGTCGTAGCCGGCGTCACGCTGGGGGGAGACCATGAACGGGCTCAGCCAGATCGCGTCGACGCCGAGGTCGGCGAGGGCGTCCAGGCGCGACGTGATGCCGGGCAGGTCGCCGATGCCGTCGCCGTTGGAGTCCGCGAACGAGCGCGGGTAGATCTGGTAGATCACGGCGGTGCGCCACCACTCGTGCCCGGGGGTGCTCGGCAGGGGAGAGACATCCGTCGTCGAGGTCATGGGCACCAGGGTACGGCAGAAATCGTATCGATTCGACGGATGCCTCGGTCCACCGCCCCTACGCTGGTCGGGTGACCATCCACCCCGCTCTGCGCCTGTCGACCGAGGTCGCCGCGGCGCTCGCCGACGGCCGTCCCGTCGTCGCCCTCGAGTCCACGATCATCAGCCACGGCCTGCCGCGGCCGCGCAACCTCGAGGCGGCGCGCGAGTTCGAGGAGATCCTGCGGTCGCAGGGCGTGACGCCGGCGACCATCGCGGTGCTCGACGGCGTGCCGCGGGTGGGCCTCGAGCCCGACGAGGTGCGGCGCATCGCCGAGGAGGACCTCGCCAAGGCGAGCGTGCGCGACCTCGCGATCCTCGCCGCGCTCGGCCGCAGCGGTGCCACCACCGTCGCCGCGACCGCCTACCTCGCCGGCCTCGCCGGGGTGCGCGTGTTCGCGACCGGCGGCCTCGGCGGTGTGCACCGCGGCGCCCAGGACACCTTCGACGAGTCGGCCGACCTGTCGGTGCTCGCGCACAGCCCGGTCGCCGTCGTCTCGGCGGGTGCGAAGAGCGTGCTCGACCTGCCTGCGACCCTGGAGCGCCTCGAGACGCTGAGCGTGCCGGTCGTGGGCTTCGGCACCGACGTGTTCCCCCGGTTCTGGCTGCGGGAGTCCGACCTGACGCTCGACTGGCGGGTCGATGACCCGGCGGATGTCGCGGCGATCCTGCGCGCACAGGACCTCCTCGGCACCGGGGCCGGCCTCGTCGTCGCCAACCCCCTCCCGCCCGAGCTCGAGTGGGACCTGGTCGAGCACGACCGGGTGCTCGCGGAGGCGTTCGCCGAGGCCGACGCGCAGGGGGTGCGCGGCAAGGCAGTGACGCCCTTCCTGCTGCTGCGCATCGTCGAGCTGTCGGGGGGCAAGAGCCTCGAGGTGAACCTCGACATCGCCCGCAACAACGTGCGCCTCGCGGCCCGCATCGCGACGGCGTTCGCGGCCGGGGCCTGAGCCTGCTGTGACCGGGGGCGCGCGGCCGATCCTCGTGATCGGCGACGTGATCGACGACATCATCGTCGTGCCCGCGGGGCCGATCCGGCCCGAGACCGACACGCTGTCGACGATCGTGTCGACCCAGGGCGGGTCGGCCGCGAACGTCGCCGCGTGGCTCGGATCGCTCGGTGCCGCGGTGCGGTTCGTCGGTCGCGTGGGCGCGGGTGACGGCCCCCGGCACCGGGCCTCCCTGGAGGCGTTCGGCGTCGAGGCGCTCATCGACGAGGACCCGGTGCTCGCCACCGGGCGCATCATCGTGATCGTCGACGGCGACCGGCGCAGCTTCCTCACCGACGGCGGCGCGGCCCGCTCGCTCTCGCCGGCCGTGCTCGACGACGAGCAGCTGGGCGCGGCATCCGCTCTGCACCTCACCGGGCACTCGATGCTCGACGCGTGGCGGCGGGTCGACACGGCCGCCCTGATCCCGAGGGCGAAGGCGGCGGGGCTGGATGTCACCGTCGACCCGTCGTCGGCCGGGTTCCTGCGGGACATCGGCGCGCAGACCTTCCTCGACACGATCGCCGGCACCGACGTGCTGCTTCCGAACCGCGCGGAGGCCGAGGCGCTCACCGGCGAAGACGACCCGCGGCTCGCTGCCGAGGCGCTGCTCGAGATCGTGCCCGCCGTCGTCATCACCCTCGGTGGGGACGGCGTGTTCGTCGCGGAGCGGGGTGAGCGCGGCGTGCACCTGCCGGCGCCGCGCGTGCGGGTGGTCGACCCGACGGGTGCGGGCGACGCGTTCGCCGCCGGGTTCCTGGCGGCCCGGCACGAGGGTGCTGACGTGACCGTCGCCGCCCGCCGCGCGATCGTCGTCGCCGCGGGCGCGCTCGGGCGCGCGGGCGGCCGCCCCATCGCCTGAGGGCGGAATCCCCATCGCCTGAGGGCGGTGCCCCTATCGCCTGGGGGCGGCGTCGGGCGCGGGCTGCGGGAACGCGGCAGCTCGGCGACTCGCCGCCGCGGGAGGGGTGGCGCGGCCGGGGGAGCGAAGGGACGCCCGCCCCACGCCGGAAACACGCGCCGGGTATCGTGACCGCGTGCCCATCGAAGCCCCGTCTGCCGCCGACCTCGCCCGCGCCGAGAGTCTCATCGCGATCGTTCCCGACTTCCCGACGCCGGGCATCAACTTCCGCGACATCACGCCGCTGCTCGCCGACGCCGACGCGTTCCGTGCGGTGATCGACGGCCTCCTCGCCCCGTTCGAGGGCACCTACGACGTCGTCGCCGGGATCGAGGCGCGCGGATTCCTGCTGGCGGCCGCCGCGGCGGTCGCCGGTCATGCCGGTCTCGTGCCGATCCGCAAGGCGGGCAAGCTGCCGCGACCCGCGGCATCCGTCGACTACGCCCTCGAGTATGCGACCGCCACGATCGAGATGCACGACGACATCGCTCCCGGCACCCGGGTGCTGCTGATCGATGACGTGCTCGCGACCGGCGGCACGATCGCCGCGGCGCAGGGCCTCGTCGAGCGTCTGGGCGGCACGGTCGCGGGCACCGCCGTGCTGCTCGAGCTCACCGCGCTCGGCGGCCGGGCGCTCACGGGCGACGTGCACGCTCTGTTCACGGTCTGAGGTCAGGCGGCCGGCGCCACGACGCGCCTCCCCCGCACATAGACCTCTGCGACCGCCTGCTCGCGCATGCCCAGCAGCAGCGTGAACAGATGGGCGGATGTCCCGGGTTCCCCGCTGTGCGCGAGTACGTCGGCGAGGCCGGGCTGGTCCTGCGGTCGCACCACGACGAAGTCGGCCTCCTTGCCGGCGTCGAGGTTGCCGAACACGTGCTCCTGGTCGAGCGCGCGGGCACCGGCGAGGGTGCCGAGGAAGAGCAGCTCGGCCGGGTGCAGCGCGATCGCATCGTCGCCGGGCTCGGTCATGTGCACCTTGTATGCGTCGGAGAGCACACGCGGGATGAGCCACTCGTCGCCCGCCCCGACATCGGTGCCGAGGGCCACGGTGACGCCGTGTGCGAGCGTGCGACGCCAGGGCATGGTGCCGCTGCCGAGGAACAGCTGCGATGTCGGGCAGTGCGCGATCGATGAGCCGGTCTCGGCGAGCCGGGCGAGCTCGGCGTCCTCGCAGTGCACCGCGTGGGCCAGGATGCTGCGCCGTCCCAGCAGGCTCTCGCCACCGTATGCCGATCCGGGCATGAAGTGCCCGTCGTAGGTGTCGAGGTAGGTTCGCGTGCCGTAGACCTCGCGCACCGCGGCGATCTCGCCGTCGCCCGGACGGTTGTTCTCGTTGAGGTGCGAGTGGAAGTAGACGCCCCGCTCGCGCGCCTCGCCGTACAGTTCGCCGAGCCCTCTCAGCGTCGTCGGCGTCACCGACAGGCTGAAGCGCGGCACGACCGCGACCTGCGCGAGCGCGCGCGTCGCGTCGGCCGCGGGGCCGGCGGCATCCTGCCCGTGCCAGGCGTCGATCTCGTCGCGGGTCAGCGCGAGCGCGTCGGCCTCGCTGGTGAGAAGGGCGGTGGCCGAGGCGGGGCCGACGGTCTGGATGCCGCGGCCGCTCACCACCCGCAGGCCCGCCTGCAGCGTGCGGGAGAACAGGGCCTCCTGCGCGACCGGGAACGCCGAGCCGAACACCATCGCCGCCGTCGTGCCGACAGCAACCCGGCGGGCGACGAACGCCCGTGCGATCGCGTCGGCGAAGGCCGCGTCGGCGAGACGGGACTCGGCGGGGAACACGCAGTGCTCGAGCCATTCGAGCAGCTCGCCGCCCCCGAACGCGTCGGTGGTGAAGGTCTGCGGGAAGTGCAGGTGGGTGTCGACGAAGCCCGGCAGCAGCACGCCGCCGGTCTCGGTGACCGGGGCCTCGGCCCACTCGGCGGGAAGGTCGCGCCAGGCGCCCGAGAACGCGACGCGTCCGGTCGCGTCCACGACCAGCACCCCGTCGGGCTCGGAGACGAGCGCGGCATCGACGTCGCCCGCCGCGGGCGCGCCCGCGATGTGCACGAGGTGGCCGCGGTAGACCGCAGCGGTCACAGCAGCCCGCCGCCGAGGTTGACCGGGCTGTCCTCGACGTTGCCGACGATGCCGCGGATGATGCCGACGCCGTCGGCGCCCCGCAGGCTCTCGTACCAGGCGTCGGTCGCGGCCGGGTCGAACGCGTGGGTCTCCCAGGCGCGCTTGCGGGCGCGCAGCACGAGGTCGCCGGCACGCTCGGCGCGGATCTTCTCGTAGCGCCGCAGCGCGTCGGGGACGCCGAGGGTGTTGGTCGCGAACACGATGCCGAGCGCGAAGGAGTCCTCGAGCGCCGAGCACGCGCCCTGCCCGATGTCGGGCGACGTGTTGTGGGCCGCGTCGCCGAGGATCGCCACGCTGCCGCGCACCCACGTGTGGAAGGGGTCGATGTCCCAGATCTCCACCCGGTTGAGGGATGTCTCGGGGTCGATCGCCGCGATGAGCGCCTCGGCGCCCGGAGCCCAGCCGGCGAACGCCTCCTCGAGCGGACGCTTGCCGTCGGCCTGCTTGTCGTAGGGCAGACCCGAGGGCTGCGGGATGTCGACGAAGAAGTAGAACCGGTCGCCCGCCACCGGCATGACCGCGCAGCGCTTGCCGTCGGCGACGTAGGTCGTCCACTGGGTCGCCGACCCGATGCGCTCGTCGACGGGCACCAGGCCGTTGAAGTTCGTGTAGCCCGAGTAGGTGCGCTCGATGCGCGTGCCGCCCTCGTCGGCGCGGGTCACGTAGTCGCGCACGAGAGAACGGGCGCCGTCGGCCCCGATCAGCAGGTCGGCGGTGTCGGTCGTGCCGTCGGCGAACGTGGCGGTGACGATCCCGTCGGCCTCCGACACCGCGACGAGCTTGCGGCCGAGGTGCACGCGGTCGGTGCCGACGCGCTCCATCAGCAGCGCCTGCAGGTCGGCGCGCGCCACCGGGTAGGGGCGCTGCCCGGTCTGGGTCGTCACCGTCTCGAGTGAGAAGCGGCACATCTCGGCGCCGCCGAACCCCTCGTAGTAGGCCATGTCGTCCATGCGGCCGCCGAGGGCGGCGACCTCGTCGCCGAGGCCGAGCCAGTTGAGCACCTTCACGCCGTTGGACCACAGCGACAGGGCCGCCCCGACGGGCTTGTTCTCCCGCATCTGGTCGTAGACGACCACGTCGTGGCCGAGCTTCTGCAGGGCGAGGGCGGCACTGGTTCCGCCGATGCCGGCCCCGATGATGATCACGCGCATGGTCGGCACCCTAGGGTGCGCACATCACGGGCGCGTTTCGTGCCGGATGCCGCGGCCCGCGGCATCCCGCACCCGTCACGTCGACGCGGGCGGGCGGCGATCGACCGGCAGCGCGGGTCAGCTGCCGCGGTAGGTGGAGTAGGCGAACGGGCTCAGCAGCAGGGGCACGTGGTAGTGCGCGCGGCCCGGCTGCACGCGGAACGTGACGGCGACGTGCGGGTAGAACGTCTCGACGCCGACCGCCGCGAAGTACGGGCCGGTGAGGAACGTCAGCGTGTAATCGCCGGCCGTGAGCGCATCGGGTCCGAGCGCGAGCCGGCCGTCGCCGTCGGTGGCGCCCTGGGCGATGACCGCGCCGGAGGCGTGGGCGAGCACGACGCCGATACCCGACGCCGGAGCGCCCGTGGCGGCGTCGAGCACGTGGGTGGTGAGGTGGCTCATGCGGGGTCTCCTTCGGTGACGGCGGTGCGCAGGCGCAGCAGGGCGATCTCGGCGAGCTGGGCGGCGGCCTCGCGCTCCTCGGTCTCGGGGTCGTGGGCGAGGCGGCGGGTGAGGGCGGCGAGGATCTCCGCGGGTGTGCGGCCCGCCGCGCGGATGAGGAACACGCGCCCGAAGCGCTGCTCGTAGTCGCGGTTGCCCTGCGCGATCGCCGCGGTGACGTCGTCGTCGGCGGTCGCCATCGCGGCCTGCTCGGTTCGGGATGCCGCGGCCTCCGCGCCCGCGCCGTGCGGCTTCTCGCCGATGCGGGGGTGGTGGGCGAGGGCGGCGTCGAGGTCGGCGCGGGACCACGCACCCGCCGTCCGCGCGGCATGGTCGGCGAGGGCCCCGACCGTGCCGTACGGGCGGTGGGCGACGACATCCGTCACCCAGGCGGGGATCGCCGCCCACACCGAGACGACGGCCTCCGCGTCGCGCGCGGGCAGGGCGTCGAACTCGGCGATGCGCATGGCGTCACCCTATCCGGGCGGCAGGTGTCGCCTCGCGCCGATCCGGTGGCCGAGGCGGCCGCCGGATCGGCGAGAGAGGTCGCCCGCACGCGTCACAGAATGTTCATCCTGGTTACATCTGTGAAACGCACCGGCCCTAGGGTGGGGCCATGTCGCGCACGACCCCCGCCTTCACGATCGCGGCCCGCCGTGTGCT
The DNA here is from genome assembly GCF_001897265.1 of Microbacterium sp. 71-23. Lineage (NCBI taxonomy): Bacteria > Bacillati > Actinomycetota > Actinomycetes > Micrococcales > Microbacteriaceae > Microbacterium > Microbacterium sp. 71-23. The sequence continues at coordinate 241,778 of NZ_MKSL01000008.1, read as the reverse complement.
CGTCGCCGGAGGGTTCGACGAGGCATCCGTCTCGATCGTCGACGGCGTGATCGCCGCCATCAGGCCGTTCGACCCCGACGCCGACGTCGTCCTGCCCGACGACACCGTGCTGCTGCCGGGCCTCGTCGACTCGCACGTGCACCTCGACGAGCCGGGCCGCACCGAGTGGGAGGGCTTCGCCACCGGCACCGCCGCCGCCGCAGCCGGCGGCGTCACGACCCTCTTCGACATGCCGCTGAACAGCGTGCCGGTCACGACCACCCCCGAGGCGCTCGCCGCCAAGCGGGCCGCCGCCGCCGGCAAGCTCGCCGTCGACGTCGGCTACTGGGGCGGCGCCGTGCCCGAGAACCTCGGCTCCCTCGCCGACCTCGCCGCCGCCGGTGTCGTCGGCTTCAAGTGCTTCCTGTCGCCGTCGGGCATCGACGAGTTCGGCCACCTCGACGCCGACCAGCTCGAGGCGGCGCTCGCCGAGATCGCGACGTTCGACGGCGTGCTCATCGTGCACGCGGAAGACCCCGCCCACCTGCACGGCGACGGCGCGCTCGGCGTGCACTACGCCGACTTCCTCGCGACCCGCCCGCCGATGAGCGAGCAGGCGGCCATCGAGCAGGTCATCGAGGCCTCCCGCCGCACGGGTGGCCGCGCCCACATCGTGCACGTCTCCGACGGCGGCGCCCTCGACGCGGTGCGCGCCGCGAAGGCGGACGGTGTGCGCCTCACCGTCGAGACCTGCCCCCACTACCTGACCCTCGCCGCCGAGGATGTGCCAGACGGTGCGGGCGCCTTCAAGTGCTGCCCGCCGATCCGCGACCGCGCCAACCAGGACCTCCTGTGGGTGGGCGTGCTCGACGGCACGATCGACGCGATCGTCAGCGACCACTCGCCCTCGACCCGCGAGCTCAAGGAGCAGGGCGGCGGCGACTTCGGCCTCGCCTGGGGCGGGATCGCGGGGCTGCAGACCGGGCTCGCGGCGATCTGGACCGCGGCGGCGGGACGCGGCATCCCCCTCGAGCGCGTGCTCCCGCTCATGACCGAGGGCCCCGCGCGCATCGCCGGCCAGCCCGGCCTCGGCGAGATCGCCGTCGGCGCCCCCGCGCACCTCGCCGTCTTCGCGCCCGATCGCGCCTGGACGGTCGACGCGGCCGAGCTTGAGTACCGCAACAAGCTCTCGCCGTGGCACGGCCAGACCCTGACGGGCCGCGTCGAGCGCACCTATCTCGCCGGGCACGAGGTCTTCCGCCTCGGCGAGGGGGTCGGCGTGCGAGCCGGCGCCGAGATCCTGCACACCCTGCGACCCACGGGAGCGGAACGATGACGTTCGAGATCCTCCAGCCCCACACCGGACCCATCCCGGCCGACGTCTACCTGCCGGCGAGCCCCGAGACGGTCACGTGGGGGCGCCTGCCCTCGCGCGCCGACGCGCCCGTGCTCACCGTTCCCGCGGGCACCACGGTGACGATCGACACGGTCAGCCACGAGGGCATCCTCGAGGACCAGGGCAAGGACCCGCTCGGCTACTTCACCGGTCACGGGGTGGTCGCGGCATCCGTGCTCGACGACGCCGTCGCGATCGCCGCGGCGCTCTCGCGCGACCCCGCCGTCGACGGACCCCACGTCGTCACCGGGCCCGTGCGCATCGACGGCGCCCGCCGCGGCGACCTGCTGAAGATCACCGTCGTCGCCCTGCAGCCGCGGGTGCCGTACGGGGTCATCTCGAACCGGCACGGCAAGGGCGCGCTTCCCGGCGAGCTGCCGCGCGGCGAGGGCACGATGAGCGTCTTCACCCCGGTGGAGGACCGCGACGGATGCCTCGTCGGCACCCTCCCGCTCACCGACGGCGGTCCGCGCGTGGTGGAGTTCCCGCTCGCGCCGTTCCTCGGCACCATGGGCGTCGCGCCCGACAGCGACGAGCGCCCCCACTCGGTGCCGCCCTCGAACTTCGGCGGCAACATCGACATCAAGCTGCTCACCGAGGGCTCGGTGCTCTACCTGCCCGTGCAGGTCGACGGCGCCCTCGCCTACGTCGGAGACCCGCACTTCGCTCAGGGCGACGGCGAGGTCGCGCTCACCGCGCTCGAGGCGTCGCTGCGGGCGACGCTGCGCTTCGACGTCGTGCCGCGCGCCGAGGCGCTCGCCGCCTTCGGCGACGTGCTCGGCCCGCTCGTCGAGACCGCCGACTACCTCGTGCCGACAGGCCTCGACCG